>JBCDCP010000001.1:0-70506 GCA_039181495.1 Pseudomonadota bacterium
GGGGCGGTCTCGAAAACCGTTGTGCGCTTTGCGTACCCAGGGTTCGAATCCCTGTCTCTCCGCCATCTTGTCCCTTCCATTACAGATGACAGTTTCCTGTCGGTGTCGATTGAGAGGCCAACGGACATCTACTGCGACCCAGGGCAGCTCTGTGCTAGGCTCTCTCGGCCAAACATCGAAATCCGGGGGGGAACGTAGATGTACCATTTGCTCGCCACTGCCGCTGCCGCTGCCTTTGCGGGTTCCGTGCTGATTGTTCCTGATGCCCATGCCAATGCCGTCGAGGATTGCGACCGGTTGGCGGCTTCGCCCTATGACAGCGAAAAGACAGGGGATGGCGTCGTTCGTGATCTGCTTCAGGGGCAAGCGGAAGACGCCATCGCGCGCTGTCGGGAGGCGGTTGAGGCAGAGCCCGACCTTGCGCGCCTGAAATTCCAGCTCGGCCGCGCGCTGCAGGCTGCGGGAAACGATGCCGAAGCCTCGGAGTGGTTTGAGCGGGTGGCCGGACCGGACTACCCCGCCGCCATCGCCGCGCTGGCGGGAATGTATGCGCGAGGCGAAGGTCTTGCGAAAAGCCAGCCGAAGGCGTTGGAGATGGCCCGCAGCGCGGCCGACACCGGCAATGCTGATGGCATGTACTGGCTTGGCTTTCTCTACCGCGAGGATGGTGATTTCGATGAAGCTCGGCGCTACTTCCTGCGCGCTGCCGATCGTGGGCATCCCGACGCGATGATCGCCCTAGGTGAACTCTATTCGATCGGACAAGGCGTTGAGGTCAATCGCCAGCGGGCGCAGGCCTGGTTCGACCAGGCCGCTAACAAGGGCGCCCGCAAGGTGGGCGCGGGCGACCTCACCGAAGCCCTCGTTGAGGAGGCACGCGAAACCGATGACCCTGCGCAGGCTTTCGCTTCCTTCGTAAGGGCCGCGGAAGCGGGCAGTGCCGAGGCCATGTATGAGGTCGGTCGCGCATATTCGGATGGGCGCGGCATCGGCGAGAGTGCCTCTGAGGCAGCCGCTTGGTGGCGCAAGGCTGCTGAGTCCGGCAACGTTGACGCAATGGCAGCGCTTGGCCGCGCGCACTATGACGGTACGGGCGTAGGACGAGATAACGACGAGGCTGTCAAATGGTGGCGTCGGGCGGCGCAGGCCGGCAACAATGCTGCGATGAAAGGGCTTGGCGATGCCTACTACTATGGGCGCGGGGTTCCCGAAGACGACCGAGAGTCTCTCGCATGGTATCTGCGCGCCGCCGAAGGCGGTCACGTGCGGGCAATGTTCGACGTTGGCTATGCCTATGAGCACGGAGTAGGTGCCGACAAAGACTTGCGAGAGGCCGTTCGCTGGTACCAGCGAGGTGCCGACGCAGGCTCCGGCATTGCGATGGATAGCCTCGCCGATGCCCATTACTTCGGAGAGGGGGTCCCGGAAGACCGAAAGGAAGCTCTTCGCTGGTATATGAGGGCTTTCGATGCCGGTTACGTCGATTCCAGCTTTGACGTTGGTTATGCTTATGAGGAGGGTGCCGGCGCAGTCCAGGACCTCGACGAAGCTGCCCGCTGGTATCGCAAAGGTGCCGACGCCGGGTCGGGCATTGCGATGGATAGTCTTGCTGACGCCTATTTCTCTGGAGAGGGCGTCTCGCAAGACCAGGAAGAAGCCCTCCGCTGGTACAAGGCGGCTTTCGATGCTGGCTACACCAGCTCCAGCTATGACATTGGGTATGCTTACGAAGAGGGGGCCGGCGCAGCCCAGGACCTAGAGGAAGCTGCCCGTTGGTATCGCAAGGGTGCCGATGCCGGATCGGGCATTGCGATGGATAGCCTTGCGGACGCTTACTACTACGGGGAAGGCGTCTCACAAGACCAGGAAGAAGCCTTTCGCTGGTACATGAAGGCTTTCGATGCGGGTTACACCAGCTCCAGCTATGACATTGGTTACGCTTACGAAGAGGGCGCTGGCGCAGCCCAAGACCTAGAGGAAGCTGTCCGGTGGTATCGCAAGGGTGCCGACGCCGGGTCGGGCATTGCTATGGATAGCCTCGCGGACGCTTACTACTACGGACAGGGCGTCTCAGAAGACCAAGAGGAAGCCTTTCGGTGGTACATGAAAGCTTTTGATGCCGGCTATACTAGCTCAAGCTACGATATCGGCTACGCGTATCATCTTGGTAATGGATCCGTGCGGGACTTCGAAAAAGCACTGCAGTGGTATCGTACCGCAGCTGACGATGGAATTGCCGCAGCCAAGAATCAAATCGGATATATGTATAATAACGGCCAAGGTGTTCGCGAAGACCACGATGAAGCCGAGAGGTGGTTTATCGAGGCAGCTGAAGACAATGACGAGGCTGCGATGTGGAACCTCGTCATTCTCTACGATGAAGGCGACCTTGGCAGAGTATATCCTCGCAAAGCAGCACGATACCTGATTGAGGCTGCCGAAAATGGCGAGGAGAAATCGCGGGATTTGTTGCTGAACAGGATGAATGGTTACACGACGTCAGAAACACGTCGTGCGGTCCAGCGCATTCTTGCGGATCGGGGCGTCTACAATGGTCCCATCGACGGCGATTTCGGACGCGGTTCGCGTCGAGCGGTGGAGCAACTGCTGGACGAATAGCGCTGCAATTCAGGCAGCAAACTGGAGTACGCTCTTGCCCGCGGACTGCCTGCACATCGGAAAGCGGTGAAAAGCACGAAGGTCAGGGTTGAGCACATTGCCAATGCTCGGCTGCAGTTAGACTTCCGCGTTGCACAGGCTTGATAGCAGGCATTCGTTGCGTTGTGCGTGGCTTGCTTTCCAGGATCGCTCTCGCTGCGAGTGCGCCCTGATGCCTATCTCGTTGGGCTTCCCGGAAACACGTAATCGCCCCAAAACTAGCACGACAGGGCCTTCGTTCTGCCGTCAAGCGGGATCATTCCGCGGCAATCGAAATCAACACATGGCCCACGTTCATGACATTGCACTTGAAAACGATGGCGGTCGTCGTCACCGCCTGTCTCGGTCTTGCCCTCACGATCGGCGCGGCTGATGCCGCGCAAACGGAAGGATCAGCATCCTGGTACTGTGCGGAACTGCATGGCAACAAGACTGCAAACGGCGAGCGCTTCGACAAGGGCGCCTACACCGCCGCCCACCGCAGCCTCGCCTTCGGTACACGTGTTTGCGTTGAAAATCAGATCAATGGCCGGGGTGTAACCGTCCGCATCAACGACCGTGGCCCATTCACGCGCAAGCGCATCATCGACGTTTCCCAGGCAGCAGCGACCCGACTTGGTATGGTCTCGCGCGGGACTGCTCCCGTTCGTTTGCGCATTCTGAAGTCGAACGCCAAACCTGGCCAGGCCTGCTAGTCGCCTGCAGCGTCTTCCAGGCGGGTCGGCACAATCACGGCGATTTGCCTGAGGCCGTTTCCGGTGTTCTGTCCCTCTCGGTGTAGGGCCTTGATTTACCCTGGTCAGGCCCTTTGTTGGTGGAGCGGGACACCAGAGAAGGGCCAGGATTTGAAGCGCGCAATCATTATCGGGTCGTCTGGTGGGATCGGAGCCGCCATCAGCTCCGCGCTTACAGCGCGCGGCGTTCAAGTAACGGGCTTGTCGCGAACTACGCACGGCCTGGACGTGACCGATCCACCGTCAGTCGAGCGTGTGCTCGGCGCGCAGGAAGGTCCATTTGATTTGCTGATGGTGGCCTCGGGGGTTCTGGCCCCGTCGGGCTCTCGGCCAGAAAAATCACTCGACCAGATCGATGCGGCAGAGATGGCTCATGTCATGGCCGTCAACGCGATTGGCCCCGCGCTCATCCTCCGTCATGCTCCGCGGCTGTTGCCAGTGGACAGCCAGGCGATCGTCGCGGTGCTGACGGCCCGCGTTGGCTCGATTGCCGACAACCATTTGGGCGGCTGGTACTCTTATCGAGCCTCCAAGGCTGCGGCGAACCAAGTGGTTAGGACAGCGGCGATCGAGATCGGTCGAAAACGCAAGCATGCGATCGTTGTCGCGCTGCATCCTGGCACGGTGGAAACCGCCTTCACGCAAGCCTACGGCAACCACGCTAAGGTTGCGCCAGATGAGGCCGCACAGAACCTCCTGCACGTCATGGACGGGCTCACGTCTTCTGATACCGGCGGCTTCTTCGACTGGCGTGGTGAGCGGGTGCCCTGGTGACACCACTTGGAACGTTAGATTCTGATCAAGGTGATGTTGCGGAGTGGCAGCTTGCGAGGTCATCGCGCCCGGCAAACTCATTGCTTTAGGCCCAAAAATCTCTTTCGTGCATTGTCTGCTGTTCTCAGACGTTTAGGCCTTCTGCGCAGGCACGAAACTCGCGGACGGCTGGAGCCGCGCCGGCGAGTGACACGGCAACGGCTTGATCCCCCAGAAGTGCTCTGGCGGTGTGGTTGAATTCAAGGCCGTTCAGAACATTGCCGAAACCTGTATCGTTGACCGAGACTGTTGCGCCATCTCCCGAGATCACGTGGCGGTCAGTTGTGATTGTGTTGCCCCTTGGCCCCTCGAAACGCATGGCAAAGATCGAGCCTTGCCGCCACGCACGGCTTAACGTGATCGCTATGGAGTATTCTGGAATTGCCGGATCGTAGGTGAGACGAACAGACGCGTTCTCACCGTCATGGACCAATTCACATATACGGCCCGACCGGGCTTCCCAGGCCAATGCCGGCGCAGTGGTCAGCAACAGAATGGCAATGACGCGTAACATCCTGCTTCGCATAACATATTGCGGGGTAACCGTTTCAAGAAAGGACACAGAGGTGGTTGCGGCAAGTGAAACCGTTGTCCGACGATAGACTCTAATTCTGTTGTTTGCCCGCTGTCTGCCGACGCTCATTCCAAGTCTGCGTTCGACACCTGGCAGACCGTGAGACCAGCTCAGATTTCTCTCCGAACCAATATTCGACCATTCCAAGAAAGTTAGTTTTCAGTCCTTGAGAACGGCTCATATGAAGCCAGGGGAAATTGATCACTCCCCAGAGTCCCTCATGGGCTTCCGCCATATTTTCCCTGAACCGAAATCATCATCTGGTCGCCATTTGATCGGTTCATTCGGATGGAACGAGATACATTGACCGTTTGAGTATTGAACCATCGCGCCACCTTGACTGCAAAGGGGCCCCGAAATGCAAATGACGCGCGGCTGTTTTGTTGGTTTGTCATCGGTGCAAGCCATGGCCGCCTCTTCAAATCCAAAAGGGATTCATAACTGAAGCCCCGCCACACGGCGAGTGCGCTTCGACCCTTGAGGATGTAAGGCAGATAAAGGGAGATATGACAATTTCCCAGCTGCCGACACTAGCCCATTCCGAAAACAACCTGTTCTGACAAGTCGTTTTCCGCTTGAGCCGTCGTTGGAATGTCGGTTCCAGGCGGAAAACAGAGGACCTTTGCTATTACTAGACGCGTTCATGAGAACGCCGCCCGCACAGGCGTGAAACCCTCAGCGCTTCGCCATTATGAAAGCGTAGGCCTCATTCAGTCGGAGCGCCGGAAGGGCTGCGACGCCAGTATGATCCGACAGTTCTGCAGAGGTTGTCGCTGATATCTTTTGGAAAGACCGCCGGCTTTTCGCTTGGCGAGGTTGTCTCGATCTTCAAGCTCGGCCAACTCATCCAGCTGCCACGCGATCATATCAAGGAATGAGCAGATGCTCTCGAGAGTGAGATCGCGCGACTGGAGACCGAAGTGCGCTTACCGCGGCACGTTGCTCCGGGGCTCCTTTGGAAGAGCAAGCCTTTTCGCCAGTCCTTAGATGAATAACCCCGATGGTAGCGGGACGCTCAGCAGATTTCTGAAGCTGAAGGTGAACAGCAAGATCGTTGCGACTACGCCGATGGTCAGCAGCAGCCAGTACTGAGCCGAGGCCTTCTTGTGCTGAGCCACCAGCATCAGGGCCAGACCCATGGCGAGGCCAGCCAGTCCAAAGCCTAGAGTCGAAATCAGGGTTACCGCCCCGAACATGATTGCAGGGACGGCGACCCGTCGCGGGACGGATCCCGCGGCTGCTTCTTCCACCACTTCCCGCGTGATCAGCAGCTTGACAATAGCGATCACAACGAAGGCCAGCATTCCATAGGCAATCGTGCGCGGGAAAACGGCCGCATCGGCATTGAGCGAAGCGCTTTGCATGACGACGACAAGGCCGATCGTACCGAACGCGGCAAAGGAAAGAAGATCGCGGAGGATCGCGCCAGAGGGTGCTGCCTGCCGATCCGGCACTGGCTCCGTCGAGGAACGCTGGACCAGTCTGCGGACTTGCGGCAGGAACGGATAGATGAAGCTGATAAGCGTCATGGCGATGATGGCCATGGAAAGCGGCCGCCCGAAGAACTGTCCCCACAGATCGCCGATTGCGTCCCCGATCGTCCAGCTTTGAACGAACCCTTGCTCGGCAATGCGGCCGAGAATGAGCCCCAGAACGATGGGGGATACGGAAAACCCGCGCTTGGTTGCGATCCATCCAATCACCCCCAGAATGATCATGATGGCGATGTCAGAGATGCTGTTGCGGATCGCAAAGGTTCCAATCACCGTCATGAAGGCGACGACGGGAACCAGAACCGATTTGGGCGCGCGGACGATCGCGCCGTAGGCAAAGCGCCCGATCAATAGGCCCACTGGTAGCATCAGGATGGTGGCCAGGATCAGCCCGAAGATGAAGGTGTAGACGATGTTGGCGCCGTCAGAGAACAGCGTAGGTCCGGTCCTGACCCCCTGAACAAGCAGAGCTCCCAGTATGACCGCATCCGGCGGTGTGCCGGGAATGCCGAGGACGAGCGTGGGGATGAACCCGCCCCCGACCGTGGCATTGTTGGCGGACTCCGTCGCCACGATGCCGCCGGGATTGCCCTCGCCGAATTTTTCGTCGCCTTTGCCAACGCGCCTGGCTTCAGAATAAGCCACAAGACCTGCGATCGACCCGCCTGCGCCGGGCAGCGCGCCAACCAATGTGCCGATGGCGGAGCTGCGCAGCACATTGATCTTGTTCAGCATCAATTTTCCGAAGGCTTCCGGGAGGCGAAAGCCGCGCCCTTTTTCCGGCGCCTCCAGATGGCGCGTGGGCGTCGCCACGAGGTCGATCAACACCGGGATGCAATAAAGGCCGATCAGTGCGGAAACGATTTCGATCCCGCCCAGCAAGGTTTGCGAGCCGAAAGTGAAGCGCACCTCCGCGCTGGTTTCCGAGATGCCGATCATCGCGAGCAGAAGGCCGAAGCAGGCGCCAATCACGCCTTTGAGAAAATCCCCGGTCGATAGCGCCGCGATAAGCGAAAGGCCGAAAATTGCTAGCCAGAAATACTCCACCGGCCCGAAGGCGAGCGCGGCCTCGGCCAGTGGCGGCGCGAGCATCAGAAGAGCGAAAGCGCCAACCAGGCCACCAACGACAGACGAAAGGCAGGCCACCGAGACGGCCAGATCACCATCGCCCCTGCGGGCCATCGGGTAGCCGTCAAAGGTCGTCGCGATGGCCGAAGGGGTGCCAGGTGTGTTGAGCAGGATAGCGGCATAAGCACCGCCATAGATCGCGCCGGTATAGATCGCGCCCATCAGGATCAGAGCGCTGTCGGGCGCCATGGAAAAGGTAATCGGCACGAGAACGGCAACGGCCATTGTCGCGGTCAAGCCAGGAATGGAGCCGATGATTGTACCGGCTGCCACGCCGGCCAGCGCAAGAATGAGGTTAAGTGGCGTGAAGGCCGAAATCAGGTAGTCGAGCAAAGAAGGTCTCCGTCTTACCCGAGTTCAGACGTTCATGTTTGCTACATAGCCACGGGTCACGGTGTGGAATGAAAAGGGCGGCCCGCTTCTTGTGAGGGCCGCCCAAAGATCTTCGTCGCGTCAGATCAATTGATGACGCCTGCACTCTTGGCTGCAGCGGTGTACTCCTCGGCGCGTGCGGCAAGCCATGCGTCCATGTCCGCACCATAGCCCACATCCATAAGCGCGAACCCGCCATCGAGCATCTGCTTCTGGAAGGCCGGATCGGCATTGATCTCTGCAATCATGCCCGCCAGCTTTTCGCGGATGTCTTCCGGGGTTGAGCTGGGGACGGCAATGCCGCGATAGGCACCTGAGACGATGTCGAAACCGAGCTCCTTGAAGGTCGGCACGTCTGGGAACGCTGGATGTCGTTCGTCCATGGCCACCGCAAGCATACGGACTTTATCGCCCTGTTTAGCGCCGACGGTCGTGTAACCCCATTGCGCGCCAACCTGATTGCCCAAAAGCGCGGTTGTCGATGCGCCTGTGCCCTTGAACGCCACATAGGTTGTTTCAACGCCTGCCATCTGATCAAAGCGCACTTGTGCCAGATGGTTTGCCGTGCCTTTGCCCGAGCCCGACATTGTCAGCTTTTTCGGGTTGGCTTTGGCAAAGTCGATCAGGTCCTGCAGCGTATTGATATCGCTATCGGCATTCACCACGATCGCGTCCGGCGTGTAGTGGAACATGTAGATCGCTGTGATGTCCTCGGTCTTGAAACCGACATCGCCCTGCTGGGGCTTAATGACGATATGCGGCAGGTTGATCCCCATAATGGAATGGCCATCGCCTGCCATCGTATTCAGCTGGGACCAGCCAACCGCGCCGCCACCGCCGGGCTTGTAGGAGACGACGAGCTCCTGGCCGAACTTGTCCTTGAAGTAGGACTGTTGAAACCGCGCAGTTATGTCGGATTCACCGCCAGGGCCAAAGGGGATCACATAGTCGACGGATTTCGAGGGGTAGTCCGCAGCCTGCGCCGTGACCGTGGCGAGGCCGAGCGTGGCAGCGCCAAGCGCTGCGATCAGTGTCGTTCTGAACATCTATTTCCTCCGTTTGGGTGTCCTGCTCGTTTGTTGGCAGGACCTTATCTGCGTTCTTTGCAGCGCAAAGGCCGCTCATTGGAACCGAGAATTTTAGCTGATCAGACCGATGGCATTTTAGCAAGTTGCCTCAGCCCGATAGCGCCAAGGCGTCGGTTTCAAGGCAGCTGAAAAGCCGGGATCTGCAACCAGCGGGGAATCAAACGCCTTTCAGTACATGTAGGACGTTCTCCACGGTCAGCTGGCTGACGCGGGCATTTGCCTGGCTGGTAACACCGGCGATGTGCGGGGTGAGCAACAGATTGGGCAGCCCTGTGAAGGCCCGTGCCATTTCCGCGCTTGGCGGTTCTTCGGCAAAGACGTCAAGTGCCGCACCACCGATCTGGCCAGAACGCAGGGCGGCAATCAGGGCCGGTACATCGATAATCTCGCCGCGTGCGGTATTGATGATGATAACGCCGGGTTTCATCAACGCCATCTTCTCGGCATCGATCAGTCCGACGGTTTCGTCGGTCAGAGGCACATGCAGGCTTATGATATCCGCCGTCGCCAAGACCGCGTCCAATGTGACGCGCTCAACCTGCGCCCAGGCCGGTTCACTCTCAGGCAGGTGCGGATCATGGGCACAGATCTCGATGCCCAGCCCTCTCGCGAGGTCGGCGACCTCGCGCGCGATGGCGCCAAAGCCAATAAGACCAAGACGCTGGCCGGCCGCTTCGTGACCAGACCCCAGTTTGGCGCGGGGCCATTCGCCGGACTGGATATCTGCAGTGGACTGAAATGCACCGCGCGCCAGCATCATCGCCGCGGCGATTACATATTCGGCGACCGATCTTGTGTTCGCTCCGGTGGCTGGGCAAACCTTGATCCCGCGCGCTTCACATTGATCGAGGTCTATGTTGTCGAGCCCTACACCCAGACGGCCAACGACCTTGAGCTTCGGTGCCGCTTCCAAAAGTTCGGCATCGACCCGTGTGCGATTGCGGACAATGACGCCCGCGGCGTCGCCGATTCCACCCAGCAGTCCAGGCCGGTTGTCGACCAGGCCTGGATCGAAGATGACCTGGATATCATCGCCAAATGCCTCCAGTGCCGTTTCGTCCATGAATTCCGTGATCAAAACCATCATGATGTGTCTTGCCTCAAAACACGCTCTGGACCGCAGTCTTGGCGCTAAGCTGCCAAGTCGCGCATCACGGCGATCAGATCCGACTTTCCCTCGAACCCAATGCCGGGCAGTTCCGGCATGGTGATGTAGCCATCTTCGACCTGCACCTCATCCGGAAAACCGCCATAGGGCTGAAACAGGTCCGGATAACTTTCGTTGCCGCCAAGGCCCAGCCCCGCCGCAATGTTCAGGGACATCTGGTGTCCGCCATGGGGGATGCACCGCGACGGTGACCAGCCCATCTGATCTAGCACTTCCAGTGTCTTCAGATATTCGACCAGCCCATAGGACAGTGCACAGTCGAACTGCAGCCAGTCGCGGTCCGGTCGCATGCCGCCATAGCGCAGCAGGTTGCGAGCATCCTGATGCGAGAACAGGTTTTCACCCGTGGCCATCGCGCCTGGATAGAATTCCGATAGCGACGACTGCAGGTGAAAATCGAGTGGGTCGCCGGCTTCTTCGAACCAGAACAGATCGTAGGCGCGCAACATCTTTGCGTAAGCGATCGCCGTCTCCAGATCGAAGCGGCCATTGGCGTCTACCGCGAGCTGTGCCTCGTCGCCGATCTCCGAGAGCGCTGCCTCGATCCTGCGCTGATCTTCGGTGATCGACGCGCCGCCGATCTTCATTTTGACGACGGTGTACCCACGATCGACATAGCCGCGCAGTTCTTGGCGCAGACCCTTGTCGTCCTTGCCAGGATAATAGTAGCCACCGGCTGCGTAGACGAAGACACGCGGATCGGCTTCGCGGCCCCTCTGCTCGGCCAGGAGCCGGAACAGCGGCGTGCCCTCGATCTTCGCAATGGCATCCCATACCGCCATGTCGATGGTGCCAACCGCAACGGAACGTTCCCCATGTCCACCCGGTTTTTCGTTCTGCATCATCGCAGCCCAGATTTTGTGGGCATCGAGATTAGTCGCTTGTTCGTTGAGCAACGATGCTGGCTCGGCATCGAGAATGCGGTCTCTGAACCGCTCGCGGATGAGCCCGCCTTGCCCATAGCGGCCGTTTGAATTGAAACCATAGCCGACAACCCGCCTGCCATCGCGTTCCACATCGGTCACGACCGCCACCAGGCTGGCTGTCATTTTGCTGAAATCGATGTAGGCGTTGCGGATGGGAGACGAGATCGGCTTGGTGATCTCGCAGATCTCAACGATACGAATGGCAGGGCCTCACTAGGCTGGCATTGGTGCTTTGTTGTCGTCCCAATGACCTATCAATGGCGGGTTGATTTTGCACGACCGAGACCGCGTTTTCGTTCTTATGTGATTGCTCGCGAGCATGTTCTGCGGTGATCAAAGTCAACCCTGCGGCACCAGCACGACCGTACTCAGATCAACTGCTCATCGGCCGCCGGCCGCTTCCTGCTGCGTGAAGAAAGAGGCGCCCTTGGGATAGGCTGGCGTTTCCACCTCGTAGGCTTCGGCACGGATCCGGTTCGGATTTTCTCCGCGCACGAATAGACCCTCGTGCCGCGTTGGAACCGGGTTGGGGCAACACGGCATTGCATCGCCGGCAGAGTAGACGCTGATGAAGAGCGTTCGCGGTGCGCTGGACTGGTTTGCGGTGGATCCATGGGCGACCCTGGTATGCATCAGGCAGACTGATCCGGCCGGTCCATAGCAGCTCACGGCCTGTGCCTTCATGCTCTCCTCGACTTCCGGACCCACCGCTCCGGCGAACACGCCATCGCGCCAAAGCGAATGCAAAGGTCCCTTATGTGAGCCGGGTTGAACTTCCAGCGGACCGTTGTCTGGCGTCACCTCGTCAATCATCAAGAGCGCGGTTATAAGATCCGAATTCGAATGTGGCGTGAACGGGAAGTCCTGGTGCCATTTCACTTCGGTGGCCGAGCCCGGCTGCTTCGCATTGATCTTGGTGTGATGGAGCTTAACGTCGGGACCGATAAGGTCCGCCACCATGTCGGTCATCGCGCTGTCTGACATGGCCTCATAGTAGGCGTCGGAGATTTCGGTGGGCGCGGCAACACGGCGGAGGGCGGGTGCCTCAGCGCTGTGGCCCGGCTGAACATCGAAGCGCGCGCGTCCGTCCATAATCTCGCCGAACGGTCCATCATGCACGCGGCTTTCCTCAACCCATGCGTCCATATCAGCCCGCAAACACCCAAGAAGCTCCGGCGAGACAGCGTTCTCCACGGTCAGGAACCCGTCCCGCCAGAATTGTTCACGCTGCGCATCGGTCAGAATATTCATGGAACCACCCTTCATGATCTTTCCGTCTGCACCTCAGCATGCCCGTCGAATCCATTCAACGCCGCGAATGTTCACGACTGGTGGGCAGGCGGTGTTGCCTGATCCGCTTGTAGACTCATGAGGCGTGGGCCGTAGACGAGCGCAAAGCCACTGAACGCCCCGATCCAAGCGATACCCGAAAGTACATGCAACAGGGCGGCTTGCGCAGGCCAGAAATCCACGAAGACACGGGCAGCGACTGCGCAGATCAAGAGCGCGTAGATCAACACGGTTCCTGGTCCCGCTGTCAGCTCCTGTCCGGTATGACCCAGCGTTGCGCGGGTCATGATCGCGAGCGTCATCAACCCGATCGCACCTCCCATCCACACATGCTGCGCAGCCGTCGCGCCAAGTAGGTCGGGCGCGACAATCGCTAAACCGAGCACTAACGCTCCGAGCGGCAGAAAGGCATAGCCCACATGGAGCACGGTCACGAGTGGCTCAGCGACTGTCCGGTATCCGCGCCATCGTGCCAGCCGGATCAGATGCAGTGAGCCTGCCAACAACAGCGCGCTGCCGCTCACGGCTTCCTCGGGCACGATGATCCAGATGAGCAGTGCAAGAAACAGAACTACCAGCGCTATCTTGTCGTAGCGTTGCATGGGTGGTGTCGGGAGACTGCTCTCGCCTCGTTTTGCCAACCAGTTGCGCGTGAAAGACGGCACGACCCGACCACCGATCAGCGCGATCATCATCATGGCCATGGCGAGGCCAATACGCAGACCATATCCTCGGGCGGCGTACTCGCCACCTGCGGCCTCCCAGTGGAAGACTGCGTTGCCCAGGGTAAAGACGACCAGCATCGCCAACACGATCAGATTGCGCCAGTTTTTGCTGGCGATGATTTCACGCGTGATGGCGAGCGCCAGGGCGAGCGGAAAGGCCAAATCGACGACAGCGACCAGAGCTGGTGAAAGCGAGCCGGAGATCGCGATAGCGAGCCTACCGGCAACCCAGAAGCCCACCAAAACGCCAAGCCTCCATCCAATGATAGGAAGCCGCCCGGTCCAGTTTGGCACAGCCGTTAGTAAGAAACCTGCGATGACAGCGCCGAGATAGCCGAACAGAAACTCGTGTGCGTGCCAGCTGATCGGGTCGAAGGCAGTGGGCAAAACGAGGATGCCTGACAGCGTTGGAATCCACAGTGCCATGGAGAGCACTGCCCAGACTGCCGCGCCAAGAAAGAACGGACGAAAACCGAATGACAGAAGTGCTGGGCCTGTCCAGGCGCGCATCTGCTCAGCGGTGGTGGTCATGACCCCTCGCAAACGCAATCCGGCGCCCTGAACAGATCTGACTCCAACAGACGGAAACACAGCATCGGTGCTCTTGCCGTCTCATCTTTCGCGCACGGGCACTCCAAGCCTTGTTGTGATATCACGCGAGGACACTCAGGGCGATCAGCAAACTCGCGTTGGTCATCCCTACGCTTAGATTCCCAAGAGCTGTCTCCATTTGCTCAGCCGCGTAATGCCTGTCCGAGGGTCGCAAAATCGACACGGAGCACCCTTGGCGATAAAAATCAAAATCACGGCGATTTAAGTTAAGAAAATCCCCTCGCAGCTGGAAATCTGGTTCCTCTGGTTTTGGAGGATCTGGCATGACAGCGCAGCCGGACATCGCATTCGGCTATGACCCCGACCCGTCGCGGTCGCGCTCTTTGCTGGCGTCCGCCTATACCGATGCGGACTGGTACAGCGCGGACCTCAAGCAGATCATCGCCAGGACATGGCAATGGGTCTGCCACGTTGAGAAGGTCCGTGAACCAGGCTCCTACATCGCGGTGGATATCGCCGGACACCCGGTGGCCGTCGTACGTGACCGGGATGGAAATCTGCGGGCCTTCTACAATGTCTGCAAGCATCGCGCCCATGCGCTGCTATCCGGTGAAGGCAGATCGACCCGGATCATGTGCCCCTATCATGCCTGGGTCTACAGGCTGGATGGCCAGCTCGTTCGCGCACCGCATACCGAGAACCTGCACGATTTCAGTGTCAGTGACATCTGCCTCGACACGGTGCAGGTGGAAGAATTCTGTGGCTTCATCTTTGTCAATCTCGATCCTGAAGCGGCATCGCTATCGGAGCAATCGGAGGATCTCGGCACGGAGATCAGACTTTGGGCTCCGGATATCGACAAGCTGACCTTTGGCCATCGCCTGACTTACGACATCCGGTCGAACTGGAAGAACGTCGTCGACAATTTTCTTGAGTGCTATCACTGTCCGACGGCGCACAAGGATTTCTGCAATCTCGTCGACATGGACACCTATCAGGTGACCACGCACGGCATCTATTCAAGCCATATGGCTGATGCCGGACAGGCGACCAACACGGCCTATGATGTCTCCAACGCTACTGTAAGGACTCACGCAGTGTGGTGGCTTTGGCCAACGACCTGCCTCATGCGCTATCCGGGACGGTCGAGCATGATCGTACTGAACATCATTCCGGTCGGGCCTGACCGGACGCTTGAAACCTACGACTTCTTTCTCGAAACGCCGGAACCCAATGAGATGGAAGTGGATGCGATCCGCTATCTCGATGAGGTCCTGCAGGTTGAGGACATCTCGCTGGTTGAAAGCGTTCAGCGGGGCATGAATACCCCCGCCTTCACTCAGGGCCGGATTGTTCACGATCCGCACGGATCGGGGAAGTCGGAGCACGCGGTGCACCACTTTCACGGATTGGTTCTCGATGCCTATGCCAAGGGTGCAGCGTGAACCCGTCTGGCATTGTCGGGTTAGCGAGGACGCAGGTCTTTTCGCGCCTCCGTGCTGCGGCCAACCTCCGCCGGAGGTCTGCGTGACATGATGCTCAAGGGGAAAACGGCGCTCGTTACCGGTGCCCGCGGAGGGATCGGCCGTGCCGTGGTCAGTCGTTTCCAGCGCGAAGGCGCGACTGTGTATGCCGTGGATCTCTCAGCCGAAGGGTCACCGACCACCGGTGGAGAGGACGGCGGACTGTTCGTTCCAGTCGATGTCACCCGGGAGGGCGATGTCACCGGCGCCATGGATGAGATCGGGCGGCAAGCAGGCAAGCTGGATATCCTGGTCAATGCAGCGGGAATCGAGATCGAAAAGACTATCGAGGACACCTCGCTGGAAGAGTGGAACCAGAGCTTTGCCGTCAATGTGACCGGCACATTCCTGACCTCGAAATATGCGCTGCCGTTGATGCGAAAGGCAGCGCAGTCGGGGTCCAGCGCCAGCGTTATCAATTTCGGGTCCTATGACGGTTTCATCGCTGATCCAGGGCTTGCGGCCTATTGCGCAACCAAGGGCGCGGTTCATGCGCTGACCCGCGCCATGGCCTGTGATCATGGTCCGGAGGGCATCCGCGTCAACGCGATATGCCCAGGCTATATCGACACACCGATGCTGCAGGGCTTCTTCCAGGGCGAGGGGTCCGGCGGCGGTGGCGGCAACATCGAGACGCTCAAGACTGCGGTGCGCGATGTTCACCCCTTGCGCACCTATGGCACGCCCGAGGATGTCGCCAATCTGGTCAACTGGCTGGCATCCGATGAGGCGCGTTATGCGTCGGGACAACTGTGGATTCTGGATGGTGGCCTTTCGGCCCAGGTGCAGCAGATGAGACTCTGAGCATGTCAAAGCCCGTCATCATCACCTGCGCACCAACGGGTGGGATCCACACCCCGTCCATGTCGCCGTATCTGCCGGTGACACCCGCTGAAATCGCAACCGCAAGCATCGAAGCCGCCGAGGCGGGCGCATCCATCATCCATCTGCATGCGCGCGATCCTGATACCGGCAAGCCCGATCCACGGCCAGAAACGTTTGGTCAGTTTCTGCCGGTCATCAAGCAGTCGACGGATGCGGTGATCAATGTCTCGACCGGCGGTGGGCTTGGCATGACCATGGACGAACGCCTGCTGGCGGCGACAACCGCGAGCCCGGAAATGGCGTCGCTCAATATGGGGTCGATGAATTTCGGCATCTTCCCGATGCTCCAGAAGTACACCGAATTCCAGCATGACTGGGAGCGACCGTTTCTGGAGATGACCGAGGATTTCATCTTCCCCAACACCTTCAAGACGATCCGGTATGCGATCGAGAAACTCGGCGGCGAACACGGTACGCGTTTCGAGTTCGAATGCTACGACCTTGGGCATCTCTACAACGTCAAATGGTTCGTCGATCAGGGTCTGATCGAACCGCCCTTCTTCATCCAGATGGTGTTCGGCATCCTCGGCGGCGTTGGCGCTGAACTGGACAATCTGATGCACATGCACACCAAGGCGGATCAGCTCTTCGGGCCGGAAAACTATGAATGGTCGGTTCTGGCAGCCGGCCGGCATCAGATGCCGTTTGCCACTCAGAGCGCGATGCTGGGTGGCAATCTGCGGGTCGGCCTCGAAGACAGCCTGTTTATCGGCAAGGGCGAACTGGCAACGTCCAACGCCCAGCAGGTCAGCCGCATCCGCACGATCATCGAGAATCTCGGCCTCAGTGTTGCGACGCCCGATGAGGCCCGGGAGCGTCTGTCGCTCAAGGGTGGTGACAGAGTTGGGTTTTAGGGGAGTACGACATGCAGACGAAGATGCTGATCGATGGTGCTTTGGTTCCAGGTGCGGGTGAGGCGCTCGACATCATCGATCCCTCGTCTGGCGCCGTGATCGGTCAAGCTGCAGAATCCAGCGCCGATCAGGTCGAAGCGGCTGTGCGAACCTCCGCTGAGGCGTTTGGAGCTTTCTCGCAGAGCACTCCGGCCGAACGGTCAGCATTGTTGTTGCAGATTGCTGATGTGATCGAGAAGCACAGCCAGGAACTGGCCGAACTCGAAAGTCTCGATGTGGGCAAACCGTGGCCGTCCGCCCATGACGATGAGATGCCGCTGACCATCGATGTCTTCCGCTTCTTCGCCGGTGCTGCGCGAACGATGACGGGTTCCGCCGCTGGGGAATATGTGGCCGGGCACACTTCGATGATACGACGGGACCCGGTCGGCCCGGTAGCGGCCATCGCGCCATGGAACTATCCGCTGATGATGGCGTCGTGGAAACTGGCTGCGCCCATCGCTGCCGGGTGCACCGTGGTCCTCAAGTCGTCGGAAGTGACGCCGCTATCCACGTTCCGGCTGGCCGAACTGCTGCAGGACGTGGTCCCCAAGGGCGTGCTGAATGTAATCCACGGGCGCGGCTCGACGATCGGTGACAGGCTGATCAATAGCCCCGAGATGGAAGCGATCAGCGTGACCGGTTCGCCGGCAACCGGCATGGCCGCGATGCGGGCGGCGTCCAACCAGATCCGTCATGTTCATCTGGAGCTCGGTGGAAAGGCTCCGGTTGTCGTCTTTGACGATGCCGATATGGACGCTGTGGCCGAAACCATACGCTATGGCAGCTATTTCAATGCTGGACAGGACTGCGCCCAGCCCTGCCGGATACTGGTTGAAGACGGTGCCTATGACCGGCTGGTAGCGGGCATTGTCGATCAGGTCGGGCAAATCCAGATTGGAGCGCCGAAGGCCGAGGGCACCGAAATGGGTCCGCTGGTCTCGGCGGCGCAGCGGGATCGGGTTGCCGGCTTCGTCGACCGTGCTCGTGCCGCTTGTGAGATTGTCACCGGTGGTGAAGCCGTTGAGGGCGATGGCTTCTTCTACGCACCGACGGTCATCGCCAATGTCGACAATGACGCTGAGATCGCCCGCGACGAGGTGTTCGGACCGGTGGTGACCATCTCCCGGTTCTCGGATGCGGACGAGGCCCTGCGGATTGCCAATGCCGGGTCCTACGGTCTGGCGTCTTCGGTGTGGACCCGTGATGTGGGCCGCGCCATGCAGATGACCGCGCGCCTGCGCTATGGATTCACCTGGGTGAACACGCATGGGGTCGGCACGCCGGAGATGCCCTGGGCCGCGATGAAAGCGTCGGGCACCGGCTGTGACATGTCGGTCTATGCGCTCGACGCCTACACCTCGATTCGCCACGTCATGGTCGCACATTGATGCGCCTTGGTGGCAAGCGCGCGTTTGTCACGGGCGGTCGGCAGGGCATCGGCCGCGGCATCGTCGATGCCTTCGTCGCCGAAGGCGCATCGGTGATCATTTGCGGACGCGGCGAGAAGCCCGATGATCTGTCAGCTGATTGGATTGCGCTGGATGTGTCCGATAGCGACGCCGTCGGGCAAGCCGTGGCTGATCTCAGACCGCTGGACGTTTTGGTCAACAATGCCGGTGTTCAGGTCGAGAAAACGGTCGTCGACAGCACCGATGAGGACTGGGATCTGGTTATGGGGGTCAACGCCCGTGGAGTGTTCAATGTCTGCCGCGCTGCGATCCCGCAGATGAACCCCGGCGGGTCAATCATCAATATTGGGTCCATTTCAGGCGCGGTCGCGGACCCTGCCATGGCGCTCTACAACGCGTCCAAGGCCTTCGTGCACGGCCTAACCCGTTCGATCGCTATCGATCACGGGCCTCAGATTCGGTGCAATGCCATTTGCCCGGGTTGGATCGAGACCGGCATGCTGGAGGCTGGCTTTGGCCTCGCCAAGGATCCCGAGCAGGCCAAATCCGACGCCGTCCAGCGGCACCCTGCCGGCCGCTTTGGTGCACCGGCTGATGTTGCATCGCTGGCAGTCTGGCTCGCATCCGACGAAGCCAGTTTCGCCACTGGTCAGCTGTTCACGATCGATGGCGGCATGACCGCGGCATCGCCCCTCAATCCAGGACTGTTCTGATGAGCGACATCAAACGCATCGCCGTGCTGGGCGCGGGCGTCATCGGCGCCAGCTGGACGGCGCTGTTTCTGGCCGCCGGTCGGAGTGTGGAGGTTTATGATCCGGCTCCTGGCGCCGAACAGGCGATCCGCGACTACATCGAGACTGCCTGGCCCTCTCTCGAGGATCTCGGCCTTACCAAACGTGCCACTCCTGATGGACTGAGTTTCGTCAGCTCGGCTGCTGAGGCGGTGGCGGAGGCCGATTTCGTTCAGGAGAACGTGCCCGAACGCATCGCGGTCAAACACGCGATTTTTGCTGAAGTCGAACCAGCGCTGGCGCAGGATGCGATCGTATCAAGCTCGACCTCGGGGATGACGCTGGAGGAGTTGCAGGAGGGATGGGACGATCCGGCCAAGCTGATCCTTGGCCACCCGTTCAACCCACCGCACCTCATTCCGCTCGTTGAACTGACGGCTAACGCGCGGACCGACGATGGTGTCCTTGAGCGCGCCGAAGCCTTTTACGCGGACATCGGAAAGGTCACGATCCGAATCAGGAAGGGCCTGCCGGGCCATGTGGCCAACCGGCTGCAGGCGGCGGTGTGGCGCGAGGCGGTATACATGGCCGTTGAAGGGGTTGCGAGCGTCGAGGACATCGACAAGGCGATGTGGGCCGGGCCGGGCCTGAGATGGGCGGCGATGGGCCCGACCATGCTGTTTCATCTCGGCGCTGGAAAAGGTGGCCTGCAGGCCTTCTGCGATCACTTCCGTGACACCTTCAATGGCTGGTGGGATGGTCTTGGCGACCCGCGCCTAGATGACGAGGTTATCGCCAAGCTCGTTGCCGGAGTGACCGATGAGGCCGGAGGTCAGTCCACCGAGGAACTTGCCGTCCGCCGCGACCGGATGCTCACCGCATTTCAGGCAGCGGCGCGGGAACTACGCTAGTCGTGATCGGGGTCGTGCATCGGCCAGGCCCGAAACTCAAACGGCACCCGGCCCTCAATCCTGTCCTTGCGGGGCGGTAGTCCGAAACGGTCATTATAGGCGCGGCTGAAGTGCACCTGGCTGTTGAAGCCGGATGCCACAGCGACTTCACTCAACTTCAGCTCCGTCTGGGTGACGAGCCCGCGCGCGCGATCAAGCCGAATATCCCTGTAATAGAGCGCCGCTGATTTCCGGACATATCGCTTGAACAGACGGCTAAGCTGCCGCTGCGAGATGTTCAACCGAACACATATCTCGGGAATCGTCAGAGGCGTTTCTAGGTTGGCCTCCATGAGATCAACGGCGCGGCGGACAGCGCTCGGCGTGATGTGCCCAGTCGTCTCGATAGTTTTCGGATTTTGTGTTGCCGAAGGCCCACGAACGTCGTGGTGGAAAATGTAGCGCGCAACGGCGTTTGAGAGACTGATGCCCTTGATGTCTCGTAGGAGATGGAGAGCGATGTCGACGGATGCAACGCCACCGCAGCAGGTGAAGACGTTGCCATCAATGACAAAAAGGTCTTCCGAGACGTCGAGGTCAGGAAACAGCTCAATCACTGCATCGATGTGCTCATAATGAACCGTCACCCGCTTGCCGCCCAACAGCCCGGCCTTGGCCAGCACGAAAGTTCCGGTGTCGAGCGCACCCAGCATTGCCCCATTGCGCGACCAGCGGATCAAGGCCTGATTGAACAAACCTGATGAATACTGTTCCGGGGTCCAGCTCGATGACACGACCACCAGATCGGGCTGTTTGTGATGGTGAGATTTGATCGGCTCGGTTGCGACCGAGAGTCCGCTGCTCGTTGGAACTTCGCCGCCCTCGTGTGACGCTATCGACCAGCGAAACATGGACTGTCCGGCGAGATAATTCGCAGCACGAAATGGATCGACAAAGGCCATCGTTGTCGCCGCGTTGAAGTAAGGCGTGACGATGATGAGAATCTCGAACGATGCCGTGCCGATCCCGGCCATGTCTATTTATGCAATGAGTTGGCCAAAAATGTAAAACAGGTCGGCTGTTCGAGTCGGTGATCATGCCGTCTTTGCGTCTCGGCTGGGCTTTCGATGGCTACGGCATAGGGGCATGGCATCGAGCGACGCTTGGCCGGCCACACGATTCTTGAATTCGATGGCGACCGAACGCTTTGGACGTGAAATCGTTTGCTGCCGTCACAGCTGTTTTTCAAAAAACTTGTCGGGATAGGGGTCGTCGTTAAAGCGAGGGATTTCGACCCAGCCAGTCGATCGGTACAGCTTTTCCGCCTCTGGAAGTGCTGAGTTTGTGTCCAGACGAAGCACGGACACGCCAATCTCGGACGCCGCCGTTTCAGCAGCTATCATCAGCCGGCGAGCGAGGCCGAGACCACGCGCGGAGGGCGCGACCCAGAGCCGCTTGATCTCCGCGGCTTCGCCGCCATGACCTTTGAGCCCAACGCAGCCTAGTGGCAGACCGTCGGAGATGGCGATGAAAAAACTGCCGCGCGGGCGGATCATGTCTTCCGCGTCGGGGTCGCAAGATAGCGAAACGTCAAAGCCGCGCTCGAAGCGACGTTCCAGTTCGGCATAATACTCTTCAAGGCAGTAGCGGGACCAATCGTGCCGCGGATCGGTTTCTTCGATTGTGATGCGGTTACGGCCAAATGCAGAACCGATCAGATCCATGGCATCGAGCAGAGCCTCGCTGTCCGGGTACCGCGACATCAGATCGCCGGCTTGCGCATCCGACAACTGTTCGTAGGCTTCGAACTCCCGCTCGCCTGTTGCTGTGAGGCTGGCAATGCGGGCGCGGGCGTCGTCAGAGTCAGGTGTCGTGACGATCATTCCATCAGCTTCAAGAGACCGAAGGAGCCGGCTTGTCAGTCCTGAGTCGAGGCCAAGATAGGCGCGCAATTCCGAGACACGGCTGTGACCATGTCCGATGGCGTTGAGCAGCCGGGCAGCCCCTAGCGGGCGCCCCCGTCCGAGAAATGAAGAATCCAGTGCGCCGACTTCCGTCGTGACGGCACGGGCAAACCGGCGGACGCGTGAGATAGGATCAAGACTCATGGTAGCTGACTTTAGTCAGATAAAATGAGAGGTGCAATACCGCCCTGAATTCCGTGCGCATGCGTGGTTGATCTGACGTCCAAAGTGTCAAGTTTGTGTGACATAGTTCGGCGAACACACTAGAGTTGCGCTGGTTGGGATGATGCTTGGCCCGCGTGCGTGTCGGCATGTTCAACGCATTCAACGGCAACAGGACCGTATCCAGTGGCAGCACCGTTTCCATTCTCGGCCATTGTCGGACAGGACGACATGAAGCAGGCGCTGCTGATTGCCGCGGTTGATCCGGCGATCGGTGGTGTACTTGTGCTGGGTGACCGCGGGACGGGCAAGTCCACCGCTGTGCGTGCGCTGGCCGCCTTGTTGCCAAAGATGGTGGCTGTGCAAGGCTGCCCGTATCATTGCGATCCGGAGAAGCCAGCGGCTTACTCCGAATATTGCAAGGGCCTTTCTGTCGAGGAGCTTGCCAAGACCGTGAAGATTCCGGTGCCCGTGGTGGATCTTCCGCTGGGCGCGACGGAAGACCGGGTGGTGGGTGCGCTCGATATTGAGAAGGCGCTGACGCAGGGCGAGAAGAGTTTTCAACCCGGGCTTTTGGCGCAGGCCAATCGTGGATTTCTCTATATCGATGAGGTCAATCTGCTCGAGGATCATCTTGTCGATCTGCTGCTCGACGTGGCGGCGTCGGGTGAGAACGTAGTGGAGCGCGAGGGCCTCAGTGTGCGCCATCCGGCACGCTTCGTGCTCATTGGCAGTGGTAACCCCGAAGAGGGCGAATTGCGGCCGCAGCTCATGGATCGGTTTGGGCTGTCGGTCGACGTGCGCACTCCCGAGGATCTCAAGACGCGTATCGAAGTCGTTCGCCGTCGTGACGCCTTTGAACGCGGTCCCGAAGAATTTCTGGAGAAGACGAAGCGCAAGGATGCTGCGATCCGGCGCAAGCTTGTGGCCGCGGCGCGCAGGCTGGATGAAGTCGATGTGCCCGACACCGCGCTGGAAACAGCCGCGCGGCTTTGCATTGCCTTGGGAACCGATGGATTGCGAGGTGAACTGACGCTGATGCGGGCAGCACGCGCGTTGACGGCGCTGGAAGGCCGGGATCATGTCACTGATGCCGATATTCGGGCTGTCGCACCCATGGTGCTGAGCCACCGCCTGCGCCGCGATCCACTCGATGACTCCAGACCCGTGGTGCGTGTTGAGCGTGCTTTGGCAGAACTTTTTCCGGCGTGATGGGGCCGGTATGCGTGAGGCCGCATGAGCGGAAGAGACAAAGCGCCGGTTTTTGACATCGCCAATGAGGGGCGTGGTCAACCGCCCAAACCACCCTTGCCACCCGGCAAGTCTGCTCTCGGGCCGCCGTCTGAACCAGAACAGCCGGGCCCTGTAGGCCCTGATCCGGCAGAGGTGTGGTCGAACGCGCTGATGTCGGCTGCTTTAATTGCGATCGATCCGTCCGGGTTTGGTGGAGCCTGGGTGATGGCGCAGGCAGGCCCGGTGAGGGACCGTTTTGTTGATGCAGTCAAGGCGTTGCGCCCGGATGACTCTGCGTTCCGCAAGATGCCGGCGCAGATCGCCGAGGATCGTCTCATTGGTGGGCTCGACCTGACTGCCAGCTTGGCCAGCGGACGGGTCGTTGCCCAACGCGGGCTGATGGCCGAAGCCGATGGCGGCATGCTGGTTCTGCCCATGGCGGAACGGTTGCAACCAATCACAGTGTCCCGACTGTCGGAGGCACTGGACACCCATTGTGTCCGGGTCGAGCGGGACGGCATCGGCACTACCCATGAGGCACGGATCGGGATCCTTGCGCTCGATGAAGGCACTGAGAATGACGACAGGGTGGCACATGCCCTGGTCGACCGGCTCGCGTTCTATGTGGACCTGAGCATGGTGCCCGTGCGTGTCGCTGAAGCGGGAACGTTAGGCGCGCATGAAATCGAGGCGGCGCGCCTGCTCTATGAGGCGATGCCTCACGATTCCCGGAGCATTGAGACGATCTGCGCACTGGCTGCGGCCTTTGGTGTTTCTTCGGTCCGGGCGGCGCTGTTTGCCTTGCGTGCGGCCTGTGCTTTCGCCGCGCTCGATGGCCGTAGCGTCATTGAAGACGAGGATATTGAAATGGCGACGCGGCTCGTCCTGCTGCCGCGTGCGACCCAGATCCCGGCGCCACCGGCCGAGGACGACAATGACGATCAGTCCGATCCGCCACCTGACGACAATGCTGACGAGACGCCGCCGCCCGAAGATCCCGAACAGGAGATCCCGGAAGGCGGGCTGCAGGACAGCATGCAGGAGGCGGAAGCCGCGCTAATTCCCAAAGGGTTGCTGGACAAGCTGGCGGCGTCGGCACAACGCAGTCTGACGGCTCAATCTGGCGGTGGAAAGGGTGGCTTGCGGGCGGCACAGCTGCGCGGCCGCCCAATCGGGTCGCGTGCCGGTCGGCTTGATGGCCGCGCACGATTGCATGTGGTCGATACGCTCCGGGCCGCTGCACCATGGCAGCGCATTCGGAACAGTAACAACGATGATCGGCGCCAGGGCGGCAGGATCGCCGTTCGTGGAGAGGATATTCGCGTCCGTCGGTTCAAAGAGCGGATGGAGACCCTGACGATCTTTGCCGTCGATGCATCTGGATCGCAGGCCCTGAACCGGCTCGGCGAAGCGAAGGGTGCAGTCGAATTGCTGTTGGCTGATTGCTATGCGCGCCGCGATCAGGTGGCACTTGTGGTGTTCAGGGGCGCTGACGCAGAGATCGTATTACCTCCCACCAGATCCCTGGTCCGCGCCAAACGGGCGCTGTCCGGCGTTCCGGGTGGTGGCGGCACACCTCTGGCAGCGGGGATCGATGCGGTGCGAATTCTCGCGGAGGATGCTCAGCGCAAAGGGCAAACTGCCCACGCGGTCTTCCTCACTGATGGCAGCGCGAATGTCGGCTACGATCCCAGCGGCGGCAGGGCTGCAGCCCGGGAAGATGCCCATAATGCTGGAGCGAAACTCAAGGCGCTCGGCGCAAGCGCGATCCTGATCGACACGAGCCCCCGCCCTCAGACACGCGCGGAAGACGTGGCCACCGCGCTGGGTGCGATTTATCTGCCGCTACCCTTTGCCAATGCCCGAGGCATTCGGGACGCTATCAATGTCCTACCCGGTTCTGCAGCCGGTCCGTCTACCCGGAGCCGATGAACCATGTGGACGCAATTCGACAGACCGCGGTGGAGCAGAGAAGGTCAGGACTGGCCGAATCGCGAACACAGTCTGTTCGTCGAGGCTGATGATGTTCGTTGGCACGTTCAGCGGATGGGCCGCCGGGACGCTCGAACCCTAATACTCGTCCATGGCACAGGGGCATCGACTCATTCTTTCCGCGATCTCATGCCGATACTGGCGGAGGATTTTGATGTCATTGCCATGGACTTGCCGGGCCACGGCTTCACCGAGGCATCGTGGATGCTGCGGCCGACCTTGCCCCGCATTGCGACGGTCCTCGCCGGTCTGCTCAGGTCGCTTGATGTCGGTCAGGTTGTCGGGGTTGGGCATTCAGCCGGTGCTGCGATCCTCGCTCGGATGGCGCTCGATCATCACGACGGGCCCGCTGCACTGCCGGGAGGCATAGTCAGCCTCAACGGTGCCTTCATGCCGTTCAGGGGCATGGCCGGGCAGATCTTTCCTTCGATGGCCAAGATGCTGTTCATGAATCCCTTTGTGCCGCGCATGTTCGCGGCCACGGGCCGCGACCCCGAACGTGTGGCGCGGTTGCTCGACTCGACGGGGTCCAAACTCGACGCGCGGGGCCAGGACCTGTACCGGCGGTTGTTCACATCCCCGGGTCATGTCTCTGGGGCGCTTGCGATGATGGCCAACTGGGACCTTGACAGGTTGATCCGTGACTTGCCGCGTCTGCGGGTCCCGCTGACTCTGGTTACCGGTGACAAGGACGGGACCGTGTCCCCGGCCGATGCGCGGGATATCCAGGCCATGGTCAGGCACGCCGAGAGGATCAACCTCGAGCATCTCGGGCATCTCGCCCATGAAGAGGCGCCGGAGTCGGTCGCTGATATTGTGCGGTCGCACCTTTCCCAGGTCGAACGGTCGGATTCCCAAAAAGTCGCGGTGTCGTAGAATTGTGGATGTCCCGCTACTCTGACGAACGGTAATGTCAGCCGATGCTGACACGCGCCTCACCGCCTGATTCCGAGACGCTCGCTGACAAAGAGCAACACCATGCGCCACATGCTGTTGTTGTCGGTAGTGGTTTTGGCGGTCTGGCCGCTGCCGTGCGCCTTGGCGCACGCGGCTATCAGGTAACGGTGCTCGAGCAAAATGAGCAGCTTGGCGGCCGGGCTTCGGTGTTCCGGCAGGACGGTTTCACCTTTGATGCTGGGCCTACCATCGTCACGCTGCCTTTCCTGTTCGAAGAGTTGTGGACCCTTTGCGGGAGGCGCATGGAAGACGACATCGACATGCGCCAGCTGTCACCGTTCTACAAGCTGATGTTTCATGACGGCTCGCACTTCTGTGCGTCTGGCGATCGTGAGGAAATGCGTGCTGAAGTGGCGCGTTTGTCGCCCGGGGATGTCACCGGCTATGACCGTTTCTTCGAAGAAAGCCGCAAGATCTACGGCTTTGCCTTCGAGCGTCTCGGCCAGATGCCGTTTCACCGGCTGTGGGACCTGATCAAGGTCATCCCTGAGTTCATTCGTTACCGCGCCGACCGGTCGGTCTATGCACTCGCATCACGTTTCGTGCAGGATCCGCGCATCCGGATCGCGTTGAGCTTTCACCCGTTGTTCATCGGTGGAAACCCGAACCGGGCAACGGGTCTGTACTCGCTCGTCTCCTATCTTGAGCATCGTTACGGCGTTCACTTCGCAATGGGCGGCACTGGTGCACTGGTGACTGGCATTGCCGGACTGATCGAGGGTCAGGGTGGCACGCTGAGGTGCAATTCGGCGGTTGACGAGATTCTCGTTGAGAACGGACGGGCATCCGGTGTGCGCTTGGAAACGGGCGAAGTCTTGCCGGCTGATATCGTGGTGTCGAATGCCGACTCGGCCTTCACCTATGGCAATCTGCTGCGCAACCACAGCCGCCGCCGCTGGACGGATAAGAAGCTGTCCTCGTCACGCTATTCCATGAGCCTCTTCGTCTGGTACTTCGGTACCGATCGGCTATACGAGGATGTCGACCATCATTGCATTGTGCTGGGCCCGCGCTACCGACCGCTGCTCAAGGACATTTTCGACCGCAAGCTGCTGGCAGACGATTTCAGCATCTATCTTCATCGGCCAACAAAGACTGATCCGTCACTGGCGCCGCCGGGTTGCGATACCTTTTACGCCCTGTCGCCGGTTCCGCATCTCGATGCCGATATTGATTGGAGTTCGATGGCCGAAACCTATCGGGAGAAGATCGCGGCTGAACTGGAACGGCGTCTGTTGCCCGGGCTGACCGACCACATCGTCACATCGAGACTGTTCACCCCGATCGATTTTCGTGATCGGCTTTCGTCGATCAAGGGTGCCGCCTTTGGTCTCGAGCCGATCATCACCCAGAGTGCATGGTTCCGGCCACATAATCGCAGCGAAGAAGTTGACGGCCTGTATCTCGTGGGTGCAGGCACCCATCCCGGCGCGGGCCTTCCGGGCGTCATTTCCTCGGCTCGTATTCTTGATGACATCGTGCCACACGGGGAGACTGTTCGTGCGTAAGCCCAACGAAAACGGCGCTGATGAAAATGCGTCAGGCATGGTCCTTTCGCGCGAAGATCTCGCGGTCTGCCGTGCGTTGATCAAAGACGGGTCCAAGTCCTTCTATACGGCCTCTTTGCTGCTCCCCGAACGTGTCCGTGCGCCCGCTTACGCGATCTATGCATTCTGTCGTGTCTCCGACGACGCCGTCGATGATCCGGGCGCGAAGAGTGATGCCGTCACCGATTTGCGAGCGCGTCTGGACAGCGCCTATGCCGGTTCGCCGCGTGATGATGCGGTTGACCGGGCCTTTGCCGGTGTGGTCCGCCGCTATGCCATCCCCCGCTCCCTGCCAGAAGCACTGCTTGAGGGCCTTGAATGGGACATGCAGGGCCGGCGTTATCACAGCCTGTCGGAGCTCTATGATTATGCCGCCCGGGTTGCCGGCGCGGTTGGGGCGATGATGAGCACACTTATGGGTGCGCGAAGCCCTGATACGCTTGCCCGTGCGTGTGATCTCGGGGTTGCCATGCAGCTCACCAACATCGCCCGTGATGTTGGCGAAGATGCCCGTAATGGCCGGATTTATCTGCCGCTCGACTGGCTTGCTGAGGGGGGTATCGATCCAGAATCCTGGCTTGCCGATCCAGCGTTGACTCCGGAAATACAACGATTGACCGCGCGGCTGCTGGATGACGCTGATCATCTCTACAATCGCTCGGTATCGGGCATCGCGCGGCTGCCGTCGGCCTGCCGCCCGGCAATTCACGCTGCCCGGCTGATCTACCGCGAGATCGGCAAAGTGGTTGAACGAAACGGATATGATTCGTTGTCGACCCGAGCTGTTGTCTCGGCCAGCCGGAAGGGTCAGCTTGTCGCTGCCGCATTGGGAGCCATGTTTGTGCCATCCGGTCCGCACTCTGATCCACCGCTCGATGAAACGGCATTTCTTGTGGATGCTGTGCCTCCCCGGGCGCCCAAGGCCGGGATCGGCGAAGGCGTTCACGCCGATTGGTGGGAGATCGATGAGAGGGCCGGTCGGATCGTGGCTTTGTTCGGCCAACTTGAAGCCCGCGACAAGCAGGGCTTTCGCGACGTTTCCTAAGGGAAGTTGTCTGCCAATATACCAAGCGGACATGTGACTTCGGCCCGGCACGGTCTATATAGCGATCGTGCGAACAATGCGGGTCGAGCTGATGAGCTGGTCATTTCTGGTGTTTGCGGGAGCATGTTTTGTGGCCGCTCTTTCCGGCGGGCTGTTTCGCCCCGGAGCCTGGTACCGCGCCCTGAACAAACCATCATGGCAGCCACCGGACTGGCTGTTCGGGCCTGTCTGGTTCGTTCTCTACTGGATGATTGCTTTTGCCGGGTGGATTGTCTGGGAACGAACGGGCGGACAGGGCGATCTGGCGGCAGCCGCTTTGCCAATGCTGGCTTATGTGGCGCAGCTTGTACTGAACTTCCTGTGGTCGCTGTTGTTTTTCGGTATGAAGCGAATGCGGCTGGCGTTCATCGAAGTTCTTGCGATGCATCTTTCGATCGTGGCCTGCATCGTTCTGTTCTGGCCGGTCAGCCACGTCGCCGCATTGCTGATGATGCCCTACCTCGCCTGGGTCAGTTTTGCTGCGTTTCTCAACTACACACTGTTTCGGTTGAACCCCGATGGCGGGCTCGACCCGGCGGTTGCGAGAGCCTCTTGATCAACGCCCAAACACTCATTCTCATTGAGCTGTTTCTGGTCTTTGGCGGCCTATTAGCCTTCTTTGCCTGGCAGATGCACGCGTTGAAACGGGCGCGAGAGGAACGCGAGGCGCGCGAGCGGCAGGCAGCCGAGCAGTCAGTTGCCGGTCGGAAAACCAAGAAGAAAGCGAACTCGCGCGGCTAGCGGGAAATCGGCGTTCTTGGCGGTCCCGAGAAGATGCTCCGCGGCATCCGCCATGGCAGCATGAGCCGGGTCGTCCAATGGTCGAAACGCCGAAGGTCGAGCGATTCGTGGACAGCCGGTGCATTTTCGCCGAGCAGATGGGTTTGAAGCTCCGATCGTGCATAGAAAGGCGTGTCTTCAAGTGTTCGCGTCACGGTTGCTGAGCGGGCGCGATGGGTTCCTTCATCGGCTTGGACAAACCGGCGGATGCGCCAGAGGGTGGATGGCAATGTGCGCCGTTCAGGCGGTTCGAACAGATCGGCCTTGCCGGATCGGTCAAAGCGTACTGCGATGGAAGATCGCGCGTCGTTCCGGTCAATCGAATCATAGAGAACAGCCGCGCCATCGTTGAGATCCGCGCGCGACCAGTCCCACTCGGTGAAACCTGCTTCGAGCGGCTCGGTTCCCATATTGGTGTCGAGATAGCCATGCCCGGACCAGTGGCAGGCCGGTTGATCGAATTCCACCTCAATGCGGGAAACTGGCGCGATGGCCCACCAGCGGTGCCGCGCCTGATCGTCGAGCTGAAAAGCAGTGTCAGTGATCGCATGCGGCGACAGTCGAATCCGCCCTTTGACCCGATAGGGAAGGGGTGCGCCGATCTCGTCGATCTCGAGCAACAACGCATTGCCGTCCCACCGCATCGCGCTGGGGCCAACGATAAAGTTCTGCTTGTCGCGAAACACCGCCTTGCGGGGCCGTTCGGTCATGGTCCAGCGTTTCACACCCTTGCCGTAGAGCGCGACATTGAATGCGCAGTGGTCGTCGGGCCTCTTGCGGCCGGCCCAGAAGTAGTAGGGTGAGAACACCGAACCCACGAACATGATCATGCTCAGGCCATAACGGCCGCAATCGCTCAGCCCGTCGACATACCACCAGAGATAACCACCGGGCTCGACCGTCTGGTCGAAGTCAAATCCTGGTGGAGAGATTGCGCTGCCAGCCGTCCCGACAGCGCTGCCATCGGCACGCCCGGTCCCGGATGAACGCTGCCCCCGGCGAGATACAGGCCGCGTATCCGGGTCCGTGCTTCCGGCCTGCGGAATGATGCGTTCCAGCTGTGATTCGCCCGACCGTAAAGCGCCCCGCCGGTCCCCGGGAACAGCTTCTCGAAGTCCTCCGGCGTGGTCAGAACCTGATTCACCGAATCCGTCTCCAGCTTGAGGCCCAGCCGCTCCAGATGGGTGAAGGTCTGCTGATGACATCTATCGGTCTCCTGTGCGGTCCAGCCGGTGTCGTCACCTGTGGCTGGCGCGTTGGTCAGAATGAGCAACCTTTCGCGGCCGTCGGGTGTTGCGGCGTTTGCCACATCGCCCCGGTCCTGCGCGCAAACATAAACTGTGGGATCGGCCGGTGTCTGTCGTTGGCGGAAAATCTCTTCGAATTCCGCGCGATAGCCGTGGTTAGCTGGATTAGAGAAGAACACGTTGTGGCGCAGGAGCGGAAATCCGTCTGCCTTTGCGAACGCGGTCCAGACGCAGGCCGAAAGGGAACGGTCTTTCAAAGAAACAGGTTCAGCGACACTTTTTACCTGATCGCCCAACAGGCCCCAACCAAGTGCTGAGACGTCGCCATTGTAGATGACATGGCGTCCGGGGATGTGCTCGCCGGTGGTCAGTGTGACACCGCTAACGCCGTCATTTCCTGTTTCGATTCGCGCGACCCGACAGCCGGTTCGGACAATTGCGCCGTTATGCGTCGCACTGTTTGAAATCGCCTTGGCCAGGGCGTGCATGCCACCCTCAACATACCAGACGCCCTGTTGCTCGACATGGGCAACAAGCATCAATGTGGCTGGGCACAGGAACGGTGATGACCCGCAATAGGTGGCATAACGGCCAAATAGTTGCTGCAGACGAGGATCCTGGAAATGTCGGCCAAGTGCTGCCCACATTTTCGAAAAGGGTCCGGCGCGCAACAGCGCTGGCCACTTGGCAAACCCCATACGTTTATGCAGCGACAGCATGCCCGGGCGCGAGCCGCGGATGAAGGGCCCTTCCAGCGTCTCGTAGATCTCTGCCGCATGGGCACAGAATCCGCGGAAAAGATCGGCTTCGGCTGGCCCGGACAGTGATTCTATCGCTGCCGCCGACCGATCAACATCTGCAAACAGGTCAAGTGTCGTTCCGTCCGGCCACGCGTGACGTGCCAGGATATCGGCGCGCTGTAACGTTACCGCGTCTTCGAATTGCTGGCCGGCTTCGGCATAAAGACCATCGAACACCCATTTCATGGTGAACACGGTCGGGCCTGCATCAACCCCTTCGGCGGCATCGGGAAGATGGATCTGACGCATCTTGCCACCGACCTGCTCGGCTGCCTCCAAAACGGTTACCGGGCGACCCGTTGCTGCCACCGCAAAGGCGGCGCTGAGTCCGCCGATGCCAGCGCCAATGACGATGACATGATCGGCGGAAGAGGTCGGCATTTGCAGCACGATGGGGGTTCCTCTTGGTCGCGCGAACCGGCTTTATTGATAAGTGTCAATCAAAATTGACAGTCAGGCAAGACAATTGAACTAGACATTCTGGCTGATGGTCCCTACCCTTTTTGATCAAGCGCACTAACCCGCGCGCATCGCGACGATTGCCTGGGAGCCGGAGGGAGCGGAGCCATGAAGTCACTGGCACGGATCGAGCAGGCTCTGGATCATGCGCTGGAGCGCGCAACCGGAGAAACCTGTCCGCCGCAACTGGCAGACGCGGTGCGTTACGCATTGTTCCCCGGTGGTGCGCGGGTCCGGCCACGGCTCTGTCTGGCCGTTGGACTAGCCTGCGGTGACGATGCACCCGAACTGACCGATGCGGCCTGCGCGGCCGTCGAGATCATGCATTGCGCATCGCTGGTCCATGACGACATGCCTTGCTTCGATGACGCTGAGACGCGACGCGGGCGCCCCTCAGTGCATAAGACCTTCGGTGAGCCGTTGGCGCTGCTTACCGGCGATGCAATGATCGTTCTCGCATTTGACATTCTTGGCCGTGCTGCATGCTCGCATCCTTCGCGGCTGGGCCCGTTGGTCTCCGCATTGTCTGGTGCGGTTGGAATGCCGAACGGCATCACGGCCGGGCAGGCCTGGGAGAGCGAAGACAGTCCGCCGCTCGACCTCTATCACCGGGCCAAGACTGGGGCGCTCTTTATCGGCGCATGCCGGCTGGGCGCGATTTCGGCAGGCGGAGATGCTGATGCGTGGGTCACGCTAGGCGATCGTCTGGGCGCGGCCTATCAAGTTGCCGACGATCTGCGGGATGCCGCTGCCGATGAGGATGAGATCGGCAAGCCGGTTGGCCAGGATGGTATCCATGACCGGCCCAATGCTGTGGCTGAACTCGGAATTCCGAAAGCGCTGGGCAAACTCGACAGCCTGGTGCGTGGCGCGATTTCCGCCATTCCCGAATGCCGCGGAGCGGAGATGCTCGAAGCCCTCATCCGCAGTGAAGCAAAGCGGCTGGTTCCCAACAAGCTTGCAAAGTCGGCGGCCTGATTGGGGCCGAACATGTCGGCACACACCGAAAGCAGTCTGGGGAGACCATCGACGGACGCTGACGGAAAAGCCCTCACCACGAGCCACGATACGGGACGATCTGCGGCAACCGGATGGTTGCGTTCGCGCTGGTGCGCGTTTCGTGACCGCATGCTCCAGGACATCCGGTTTCAGCGTTGGGCTGCGGGATTTCCGCTGACCGCGTGGCTGGCGCGCAAGCGAACTTCCGAGCTCTTCGATCTCACAGCCGGTTTCGTTTATTCGCAGATCCTTCATGCGATCGTCTCCCTCGACATTCTTCCATTGATGTCGAAAGGGCCGATACCATTTGCACGTCTTCTGTCCGAAGTTCAGCTTTCCGAGGATGCCGCGCGCCGGCTGTTTGACGGGGCCGTTGCCTTGCGTCTGATGGAACGGCGCGGTGAGGAGGCCGGGCACACGCTCTACGGGCTAGGCGATCTGGGCGCTGCATTGCTGGCCAATCCCGGTGTCGGTGCGATGATCCGGCACCATGCGCTGCTCTATCGTGACCTGACCGACCCCGTTGCGCTGTTGCGCGGCGAAACAGTTGATACGGATGGCCACACTGCGCTGTCGCGATACTGGGCTTATGTGCGCAACCAGGACGCGGACACGCTACCGGCCGAGCAGGTGTCGGACTACAGCGCGCTGATGGGAATCTCACAGGCGTTCATTGCCGAGGAGATTCTGCGCGCCTATCCGATTGGAAGACACGCCCAGGTGCTCGATATCGGTGGCGGTCAGGGCGCGTTCATTCAGGCCGCTGCTGCGGAAACGACACAGACCCGGTTCCAGCTGTTTGACCTTCCTGCTGTGGCCGAACGAGCGGCTCAGCGCTTTGCCGAAGCTGGCTTGGCAGAACGTTGCGTTGCCCATGGCGGGGACATGTTCGCAGGCGACTATCCGCCGGGCGCTGATCTCATCTGCCTCATCCGTGTTCTTTACGATCACTCGGATGATGCCATCGTAAAATTGCTCACCGCTATTCGCGGTCATATGGCGGCCGACTCGACGCTGCTGGTGGCCGAACCCATGGCCGGCGTGCGCAGCGCCGAACGCATGGGTGACGCCTATTTCGGCATGTATTTGTTTGCCATGCATGGCGGCCGGCCAAGGACTCAGGCCGAACTCACATCCTTCCTGAAAGAGGCCGGTTTCTCGACCGTGACGCGCCACTCTGTCCGCAATCCGATGCTGACGAGTGTGGTGACTGCAAGACCTTAGGGATTTCACGTCCGTAAGTGTTAAGTTTGCTTGACATGTCTTAGCGTCAAATTAGACTGACAATCAGAACAGCCTAGGACTAGCCCGGAGGGGGTCAGGCCAGCTCGGCTGGCACGCGTGGCAGTACCGGTCGCCGATCTCAACACCCTCCGCAGCAACGCCCTTCAAACCGCGCTGACGATCAGGCGGCGGAAAACACGATCAGGACGGCATTGAAGATCAAGCAATGAACGTTTCGGCAAAGGATCTGCATAGTCTGACCGATCAGGCCAGCGCCGATGTGCACGACGGCCCTGATCGGGCCATCGCCCTTGAAGCGATGGCTGTCGTTCTGCAGTCCCCGGAACAGCTTGAAGTACGCCGACTGTCGCTCACACCGCCCGAGCGCGATGACATAGTCGTCGATATCGCCTTCAGTGGAATTTCGACAGGAACCGAAAGGCTGCTTTGGACGGGGCGCATGCCGCAGTTTCCCGGCATGGGCTATCCACTTGTTCCTGGTTATGAATCTGTCGGAACGGTGGTCGCAGCAGGCAGCGATGCTGCACACGCGGTGGGGGATCCGGTCTTTGTTCCCGGCGCCCGCTGTTATGGCGATGTCCGGGGGCTTTTCGGTGGTGCGGCATCGAGGGTCGTGCTGGCCTCGGACCGTGCCGTCGCGCTTGATGGAGTGTCCGGCGAAGAGGGCGTTCTGATCGCATTGGCGGCAACCGCCTATCATGCGCTTTATCGATCAACCGACGCGTCCGATGTGACGCTGCCAGAGCTGATCGTCGGACATGGCGTACTGGGCCGGCTGGTGGCGCGGCTGGTCGTTGCGCTGGGTGGCGAACCGGTGGTCTGGGAAGCCAACGAACTCCGTCATGGCGGAGCCCAGGGCTACCGCGTGGTGCTTCCGGAAAACGACCTGCGGACCGACTATCCCGTCATCTGTGATGTCAGCGGCGCAGCCGACATCCTTGACACGCTGATCGAACGTCTGGGCAAGGGCGGCGAAATCGTCCTCGCCGGCTTCTACGAACAACCGCTGAGCTTCGTGTTTCCGCCCGCCTTCATGCGCGAGGCGCGAATCCGCATCGCCGCTGAATGGGCGCCGCAGGACCTGGCCGCCGTCAAGGCGCTGATTGCTGAGGGGCGGCTCGATCTAGGGGGGCTCATTACCCATCGCAGGCCTGCAAGCGAGGCTGAGGATGCCTATGCAACGGCGTTCTCGGACCCGCAATGCCTGAAGATGATCCTCGATTGGAGGGCATCGTCATGACGACTGCGCTGGATCGCAACTGTTTGAGGGGACAGTCATGAACGCAATTCCACCAAAGCCGAACGGGTCTGGCCCGGGCAAGGGTAACGGCAAGCCGAACATGCGCGATCTATTGCGCGCCGAAGCGGCAATCGACCCCGATGCCGTGCACACCGGCGAAGTCACCAAGGAAACCCAGGTGATCGCCATCTACGGCAAGGGCGGCATCGGCAAATCGTTCACGCTGTCAAATCTCAGCTACATGATGGCGCAGCAGGGCAAGAAGGTTCTGCTGATCGGGTGCGACCCGAAGTCCGATACCACGTCGCTGCTGTTCGGCGGCAAGTCTTGTCCCACAATCATCGAGACGTCGTCGGCCAAAAAAGCCGCTGGTGAAGACGTCGAGATCGGTGACGTCTGCTTCAAACGCGATGGCGTGTTTGCCATGGAGCTTGGCGGCCCCGAGGTCGGGCGTGGCTGTGGCGGACGCGGCATCATCCATGGTTTCGAGCTGCTCGAAAAACTCGGCTTCCACGACTGGGATTTCGACTACGTGCTGCTCGACTTCCTCGGCGACGTGGTCTGTGGAGGCTTTGGCCTGCCGATCGCCCGCGACATGTGCCAGAAGGTGATCGTTGTCGGCTCAAACGACCTGCAGTCGCTCTATGTCGCCAACAATGTCTGCTCAGCGGTCGAGTATTTCCGCAAGCTTGGCGGCAATGTCGGCGTGGCCGGTATGGTGGTCAACAAGGATGACGGCACCGGCGAAGCGCAGGCCTTTGCGGAAACCGTCGGTATTCCGGTCCTGTCAGCGATCCCAGCTGATGAGGATATTCGCCGCAAGAGCGCCAATTACGAGATCATCGGCATGCCCGATGGCGAGTGGGGCGAGCTGTTCGCCCAGCTGGCCACTAATGTGGCTGTCGCGCCGCCGCTGCACCCTGAGCCGCTTACGCAGGACGGTCTGCTGGGCCTGTTCAAGGACGAGGAGACCGGTGCCAACGAACTGCTGATCCCTGCCACCATGGCGGATATGTGCGGCGTCAACCATGTCGAGCGGCCATCGCTCGAAGTCATCTACGATAACGTCTGAGGCACGGCGATGACCGATTATGCCGATGATACAATTGACCGTCCGCCGCCGGACAAGACCGAATCGGCGGAAGCGATCTACGATGCCGCCGGTGCAGCAGCCCAGGCAGAACGGGCTCAAGCGCCGACCGTTGCGGACACTCCGGATTCCGGCGATGGCGTCGGTTGCCATGCCGGAGCAGCCGCGATGGAGAAAGCAGCGCGGGAAGCCGGCAAGTCCGACGTGCTCGATCAATATGCCAAGGACTATCCGAAGGGTCCGCACGATCAGCCCCAAAGCATGTGCCCGGCCTTCGGGTCGTTGCGGGTCGGCCTGCGGATGCGGCGAACGGCCACCATCCTGTCGGGCTCGGCTTGCTGTGTTTATGGCCTGACTTTCACCTCGCACTTCTATGGCGCGCGGCGAACGGTGGGCTATGTGCCATTCAACTCCGAAACGCTGGTCACCGGAAAGCTGTTCGAGGACATCCGGGATGCGGTCCATGAAATCGCCGACCCCGAACTCTATGACGCGATCGTCATCACCAATCTCTGCGTTCCGACAGCGTCAGGCGTGCCGCTGCGGCTCTTGCCGAAGGAAATCAATGGCGTTCGCATCATCGGTATCGATGTGCCCGGCTTCGGTGTGCCGACCCATGCCGAGGCCAAGGACGTACTCGCCGGGGCAATGCTGGCCTATGCCCGTGCCGAGGCCGAGCAGGGACCGGTGACGGCACCGGCGCAAGGCGCGTCCGACAAACCAACGGTGACGCTGGTGGGCGAAATGTTCCCTGCCGATCCGGTTGGCATTGCCCATCTTCTCGCGCCAATGGGTCTTGCCGCAGGGCCGGTTGTGCCGACGCGCGAATGGCGCGAACTGTATGCCGCGCTCGACTGTGCGGCCGTCGCCGCGATCCACCCGTTCTACACAGCTTCATTCCGTGAGTTTACGGCAGCCGGTCGCCCGATCGTCGGTTCCGCGCCGGTTGGTGTTGACGGTACGGCGAGCTGGCTTGAGGGCATCGGTAAGTCGTGCAACGTGCCAACCAAGGACATTGAGGCGGCAAAGGCAGCTGCTCTACCGGCCATCAAGGGTGCGCTCGCGGCGATGCCGATTGACGGCCGGATCACGATGTCCGGTTATGAGGGCTCAGAACTCCTGGTGGCGCGGCTGCTCTGCGAGAGCGGCGCCGATGTCCGCTATGTCGGTACCGCTTGCCCGAAGACACCCTATTCGAAGGCCGATCGGGAGTGGCTTGAGGCGCGCGGAGTGCACGTTCAGTACCGTGCATCTCTGGAGCAGGATCTGGCGGCCTTCAAGGAATTCAAGCCTGATCTGGCGATCGGTACGACACCCATCGTCCAGAAGGCCAAAGAGACCTCCACGCCATCTCTTTACTTCACCAACCTGATTTCTGCCCGTCCTCTGATGGGGCCGGCGGGGGCTGGTTCTCTGGCCCAGGTGATCAACACCGCAATGGCCAACAAGGCGCGTTTCGACGCGATGACGGCGTTCTTCGAAGGTGTTGGAACCGGCGACAATACCGGCGTCTGGGCTGAAGCACCGAAGCCAAGGCCGAAAAAGAAGTCGACGGTGTCGCTGATCGGGAAGCGCGAACCCGTGGTTGAGGGGGCCATCGGCACATGACCCTGATCCTCGACCATGATCGGGCCGGTGGATACTGGGGCTCGGTCTACGTCTTCACCGCCATCAAGGGACTGCAGTGCATCATTGATGGACCGGTCGGGTGTGAAAACCTGCCCGTGACCTCTGTGCTGCACTACACCGATGCCCTGCCGCCGCATGAACTGCCAATTGTCGTGACCGGGCTTGCCGAAGAGGAGCTTGGCAAGGACGGCACTGAGGAGGCGATGAAGCGGGCGCATGGAACGCTCAACGCTGACGAACCGGCCGTTGTTGTCACTGGGTCGATCGCCGAGATGATCGGCGGCGGTGTGACGCCGGAGGGAACCAACATCCTACGCTTCCTGCCGCGGACTATCGATGAGGATCAGTGGCAGTCTGCCGATCGGGCGATGCAGTGGCTGTTCACGGAATTCGCAATGAAGGGCAACAAGTTGCCCAAGCCGCGCAAGAAGGCCGAAGGCGACAAGCCGCGCGTCAACATCATTGGGCCGGCCTACGGCACCTTCAACATGCCGTCTGATCTGGCCGAGATCCGGCGGTTGATTGAAGGCGTCGGGTGCGAGATCAACATGGTCTTCCCGCTTGGCAGCCATCTCTCGGATGTGCGCCGGCTGGTCGATGCTGACGTCAATGTTTGCCTGTATCGGGAGTTCGGACGCCTGTTGTGCGAAAAGCTCGAGAGGCCTTACCTGCAGGCCCCGATCGGCCTTCATTCCACGACCAAGTTTCTGCAGAAGCTGGGCGAGTTGACCGGACTCGATCCGGAGCCGTTCATCGCGTCAGAGAAGCACACCACAATCAAGCCTATGTGGGATTTGTGGCGCTCGGTGACACAGGATTTCTTTGGTACGGCCAGTTTCGGCATCGTTGCCAACGAAACCTACACCCGCGGCGTCCGGCATTTTCTCGAGGACGAACTCGGACTGCCCTGCAATTTCTCGATTTCGCGCTGCGCCGGCAAGAAGACCGACAACGCCGATGTGCGCGAATTGGTGCACAACAAGACACCATTGGTGCTGTTCGGCTCTTACAACGAGCGCATGTACCTGGCCGAATGCGGTGGCAAGGCGAGCTACATTCCGGCCTCGTTCCCCGGTGCCATCATCCGTCGTTCAACCGGCACTCCGTTCATGGGCTATGCCGGCGCCACCTACCTGCTTCAGGAAGTCTGCAATGCGCTGTTCGACGCCTTGTTCCACATCCTGCCGCTGGCGCCGCAAATGGATGCGGTCGAGGCGACGCCGTCGCGGCTGCATGAAGAGCTGCCCTGGGACAGCGATGCAAAGCGCGCCTTCGATGAAATCGTCGAACGCGAGCCGGTACTGGTGCGGATTTCGGCCGCGAAACGCCTGCGTGATGCAACCGAACGCGCAGCCAAGAAGAACGGTGAGCCAAGTGTGAGCCTGGCGCGGCTTGAAGCCACATCCGGTGTGGTTCGGGAGGCCGAACCCGCATGACGCTGATCGAAAACGCCATCACCGGGCAACCCCCCGGTTCAAGAGTTTCCAACCGTGGACCGGCCTTTGCCGCGCCCACCAACAGAAGAGGTGTCCCATGTCCAGCACTATGACAGGGCCCATTGAAGCGCCGCTGCAAGATGTGGGCGTCGAGGCCAAGGTGGCTGCCAAGGCACCGGACCGGACGTCACGCGTGCACGCCAGCATCCGTCGCGGCGAACGGCGCGAATATCGCTTTGTCTGGGCGATCGCGTTTCTGTTCTTCCTCGGCGTCGTGATCCTGGCGCGGTTCTTCCCGCGGTCCTGGCGCCCTGACCCGATTGGAACAGGTCAGTACAGAACGGTTTTCGGTGAGGCGAAGGCCATCACCAACATGACTATTCCCTACGCCTTCATGGGCTGAGGGAACCGTGATCCCCAGGGGCGTGACACTTGCGCCTCTTGGGGATGCCCGCCACGGGGCGAAACTACCGTGGCATCCCCGCCGCACGGGATGGCTGCGGTAACTCGGCTTGTTGGCCAAATCAGTCGGAGGATTTTATATGGCTGATAATAACCCTTCCTGGACCGGTCTGACGGACCAGGAGGCCGAGGAATTCCATCGGTACTACATCCAGGGAATGATGTTGTTCGTCGCGATTGCGGTCGTGGCGCACTTCCTGGTCTGGATGTGGCGTCCGTGGATTCCAGCAGAAGGGGGCTATGCGCAGGTCATTGACGGCGCATCCTCGCTGGCAAGTTCCGTCTTGCCGATGATCGTCTGAGGAGACAGGAACCATGCATCGTATCTGGAAAGTCTTCGACCCCAGACGCGTCCTGGTCGCCCAGGGTGTGTTCCTGTTCTCGCTTGCTGTGATGATCCACTTCGTCCTGCTTTCGACGGAGCGGTTCAACTGGTTCACGGGCTAGCCTTTAGAAAAGGCTGTCCCCGCGAGCTACGGCTATCAGACGAGTGTGGGGCGTCCGGAGTGGTGTTGCGAATGCGCATTGCCCCGCTGCCCTGCAAGACATCAAAGGTGAAGGACGGCGCTTCGGTACGCCGGAGACCGCCCCTCACCTAAAACAATGCCGGCTCCCGGAGGACTCCGGGTGAGGGAGCCGTCCTGGCGCCGGACATCGAGATCAGTTTCCGGAGCCTGTCAGGCTGAGCCCCTCCTTGCCTGATAACGTTCCGGAGGGGGAAGCTTCGGCTTCCCCCTTTTTATTTTTCTGCTGGGTGATGATTGAGCCGGAGGTGGGGCGCGTCAGAAATCCAGTTCCGGAAAGCGCTCCGCATAGATCCGAAACCACGGCGTGAAGTCTGCGGGCTTTTCTTTGATCTCCGCGCGCAGATCCATTGGTGCAATCCAGCGCACAGCCGCGACCTCCTCGGGGTTGAGCCCAAAGGACAAAGTGTCCTTGTTCACTACGCCGCGGAACATGTGAACCCGTTCATGCTCCCACAGTCCGTTGCCAACATCGGCGGCGTACTCAATTACCCGTTGTTCGGTGATGTCGGCGGTGACACCGATTTCTTCCGCCATGCGCCGATGCGCCGATGCTTTCGGTTCCTCGCCCCAATGTGGATGGGTGCAACAGGTGTTCGCCCACATGCCGCCGCAATGGTATTTGTCGTGGGCGCGCTGCTGGATCAGCAACTCGCCTTGCTCGGAGAACAGAAACACCGATATTGCCAGATGCAGTGTCGGCTTCTCATGGGCCGCCATCTTCTCAATCTTGTAGAATGATCCGTCGGCTGCGATGCCCGGAATCATGATCGGTTCAACCGCCGATACCGAAGACGCTGACGTCTCGGTCTCTTCAGTTGAATCGGCTTCGGGTTGATCAAACGGGCTATCCATGAGGCTTGTCTTCTGCTGCTGGCGCCAGCTGCCCTGAACGCCATCGTATCTCGAACTCACACGCCGGCGCGCCATGTCCCTGGCAGGCAGTTTCTTTCACCACTGTAGTGCGCTGAACGAGAACGCGAAACAGGTATTCGAATGTTGCCGCGACATAGCTGCAGGTCGGCCTGGCCTCGGCGGACCGCGCATTCTGAGTCTCGACCCCCACAGCGGCTCTCCCATGGTTGCATGAACCGCGGCAATAGGGGCAGTCGGCAATTCTGAAGGTCATACCCGCTCGTTCGCCTTGCCACGAAAAGCTGCCGCTGCCTGCAAACGTCCAGGCGTGATGTCCGATCGATGACATCAGTATCCGCGCTGCCAGCGGGGCCGGCAGTATCTTCATGAGCCACTGGGCGGGGCGTGGGATCCGATGGTTTAGCAGATAACGTGCGGTGCGTTGGCCGGCATCACAGTTGACCATGTCGGCGCGTTCATTCCCGAGGAGCCGCCAAAGAGCATCTTGCAGCGCCACGACGTCATCTTCAGGCACCATGTCCTGGGGAGGTGATTCAAGGTGGTGCTCGAGCTTCGCGGCCCCGAAAACGGTTCTGACCAAGTCGATGCCGGTTTCATCCGTTTGGGTTGAAGCCACGGTTTCGACGTTCAGCGCCTCGGCAACACGCAGAATTGCATTGGGGCCGATCCGCGCGATTGCCATTACGCGTGTTGGCGGCCAGCCGGTCCGATCAGCTGAATCCGGCCGGTTTTCTCGACGACGGCCATCTCCTCATCGCTCAACTGTTCGGTGCCGCCACCGCACGCCTTGGCTGCTTCGGCTCGTTTGGCCTGTTTGGCGGACTTGATCTGATCCGTGAGCGCGGCCTTGCGCTCGGCGGCCTTGCGCGACTTGTCATGCATTGCTTCCCAGTCGGCCATCTGAGCCGGCGCGATCTCGCGGCTATCGTCAAAGTGGAAGTCGACGCTCTTCTTTGATTGTGGACCCCAATAACCAACCTTGCCCAGGTCGTAGAAGGTGCGCTGGAAACCGGCCTTCATGAAAGCCTTGAGGCAACCGAGCAGGTATTTCCGTCGATAGCCGCGACCGCGCCATGGATAATGGAACAGTGCCTTGATCATGTAGAAGCGCCGGTAGTTGTGCATCACCCGATCGAGCAGGGTGGCCCGGTCCATCGCAGCGGGCTTCATGATCGGCGTAACGAAGTTGTATTTTTCGAAGTCGAACACTTCGACCTGATCGCGAATCTCCTGATAGAGCGGCGTGAACGGCCACGGGGTGTACATGGTCCAGTTTGCGAGGTCGGGGTTCCAGTCGCGGGCGAAGCGATAGGTCTCTTCCAGCGTCTCTTCGGTTTCGTTGTCGAGCCCGACGATGAACTGCGCTTCGGTGAAGATGTCGGCCTCGCGCAACAGCCGGATCGCCTTTTTGTTTTCTTCGACCCTGGTCTCCTTGTTGAACAGGTCGAGCTTCATTTGCGCAGCCGCTTCGGTGCCGAGTGAGATGTGCACAAGACCAGCCTTCCGCCACAGCGGCAGGAGATCCTTATCGCGCTGGATGTCGGTGACGCGGGTGTTGATACCCCACTGGACGCGCCGCGGCAGATCGCGCGCAATCAACTCCTCGCAGAACTCAATGAACTTCTTGCGGTTGATGGTCGGCTCCTCGTCGGCAAGGATGAAGAAGCCTACACCATGGTTCTCGACCAGATCCTCAATCTCGTCGACGACCTTCTTGGGATCGCGAATGCGGTAATCCCGCCAGAATTTCCACTGGCTGCAGAACGAGCAAGTGAACGGGCAGCCGCGCGCCATGTTCGGGATTGCAAGCCGCGTGTTGAGTGGAATGTAGATGTAACGTTCCCAGTCAAGGATCGACCAGTCGGGCTTGATCTTCTCGAGATCCTTGATCGTCGGTGCGGCTTCATTGGCGATGATCTCGCTGCCGTTGCGATAGGCGATGCCCTTGATTTTGTCGCGATCCTGTTGCCAGCGGCCTTCGGCGACCGCGTTGCACAGCGCGACAAAGATCTCTTCACCCTCACCGCGCACGATGCAATCGACCTGCGGCGCTTCCGACAGGACTTGCTTATACATGAAAGTGGCATGTACGCCGCCGAGCACGCGAAGCGCTGATGGGTGTGCTTCCTGCGCCAGCTGCAAAACGCGTTCGGCCTTGTAGATCGACGGTGTGATCGAGGTGACGCCAACAAGGTCGGGCTTCAGTTCGGCGATCCGCGCCCGAAGATCGTCATCCTCGACATTCTCTGTCATCGCGTCGATGAAATGCACGTCCGCGTATCCGGCCGACTTGGCAGCACCGGTCAGATAGGCGACCCAAGCCGGGGGCCAGTTCCCCGCGATCTCGGCGCCGCCGGAATGGTAGTTGGGGTGTACCAAGAGGATGCGCATAGCGGGGTCCTGACGCTAAGGAGTGTCAAGGAAAGATTACACCAATGCCCGTTCTGATTGATTGACCTAGATCACCACGGCCGGTGGTAGCGATCTTTCCAATTGGCAGGACCGTATCGCGTGCATGGAAGATCTGCTCAGGGCGGCCTATGCAGCGAATATTCTCATTCTGTTGCCGGTCGTGGTGTCGCTGTTTCGTGTGCGTTCGATTGAACCGCTGCCGGCATTCGGTCACTGCGGGTCCGCAGATGCGCCGGTCGCCTTTGTGCTGGCGAGCCTCTGGGGTGGAATCTTAATGTGTTCCGCACTTGGCCTGTTCGCGCCGGTGGCCCTTATCCCGCTACTGATCTTTCAAGTGGTCTACAAGGCTATCTACCTCGCCAGCTTTGTCGCTCTGGCAGTGCTGCGCGGCAAGCATGACACCGTGCCCATAGGAATGGTCGCCGTCTTCTCGGTCATTGTCACGGTATGGCCACCGCTGATCTGGTTTTCGTGGGTCTAGACATGATCGATGTCAGAGGGTTGGTCGGACCAGCCTCGTTTCCGTTCAGCCAAACTGCAGTTCGGCTGGAAGTGGGTCGCGTCCGCCCCATTGGCCTTCAAAGCCCAGAACGCGGAAGCGAGCGTAGAGTTCCTCGCGGAACCAGCCATTGCGGCGTACTTCCTTGATCGCAGCTGAGTGAAACTGGCTGCGATAGGCAAAATTCTTCATTGCCTGGACGTCGTCCCAGATGGAAAACGTGACCTGCTGAAGCCATGGCACCTCACCAATACCGATCTTGAACAGCATATGGGTTTCCTCACGCACCGTGGTCGAGATGTCCGGTGCCCAGCGCCAGAAACTGATGGCATGCTGCGGCTTCACTGTTGCCCGGGTCAGCACCGCCATGGGGAGGGGCGGGTCGTCGTCGGGCACGATGTCGAACGGCGCATCAGAATCCCAGACCCCTCGGCTCGAGATGGCCTGAATGTAGACCGTCCAGTGCTCAATGGCGTGATCGCGATAGCGGTCATAAACCGCGCTGTTGCTGATGGCCTGGCGCGCTTGCATAAGGTCGTCCCAGGTGCCCATCAGCGCGTAAACGCCGAAATTAGGTATTGGCGTGAAGCCCTCACCAGTGCCTGAGCCGAACATCTTGGCAAAGCCGATGCCGGGCGTCTGGTTGAACGCGGCCCGGGAGAACTGCATCTGGCTGAACGCCCAAAGCTTGTCGGCGGTGCCACCAAACCGGAAGAACGACAGTGCGATGGCTTGACCTGATGCTATCTCAGGCCTGCCTTGGGCTGTATCTTCATTGACCGGCGCAAGCATCATGCTTCTCCGGAATAGAGCACTTGGTTGGCGCGAAAACCGAACGCGATCAGGCGACAGCGCGGGCCAATGCGCATTGCGACCAGAGTTCGCCGATGGCATCGACCAAGTGTTCGATATCGGCTTCGGTGTGCAACGGTGATGGTGTCAGTCGCAGCCGCTCGGTGCCGCGTGGCACCGTCGGGTAGTTGATTGGCTGCACATAGATGTTGTGATGGTCGAGCAGGTGATCAGAGATCCACTTGCACTTGACCGGATCGCCAACCATGACCGGAACGATGTGGCTCGGATTTGGCATGTGCGGAATGCCGTTTGCATCAAGCCGTGCCCGCAGCTTGGCGACAATCGCCTGATGCGCGCGACGTTCCTCCTGGCTCTCCTTTAGGTGCCGGATTGAAGCCGCAGCACCTGCGGCCAATGCCGGCGGCAGAGCCGTGGTGAAAATGAACCCCGACGCGAAGCTGCGCACGAAGTCGCACATGGCCGCCGAGCCGGTGATGTAGCCACCCATGACCCCGAAGGCCTTGCCCAGCGTGCCTTCGATGAGGCTGACGCGATCCATGAGACCTTCGCGCTCGGCAATGCCGCCTCCACGCGGGCCATACAGACCGACGGCGTGGACTTCGTCGAGATAGGTGAAGGCGCCATACTTCTCGGCGACATCAAGAATGTCTGCCATGGGCGAGATATCACCGTCCATGGAGTAGACCGATTCGAACGCCACGACCTTGGGACGACCGGGCTCAATGCCACGCAACTTGGCTTCAAGGTCTGCGACATCATTGTGCCGGAACAGCTGCTTCTCGGCGCGGCTGTGGCGGATGCCTTCGATCATCGAGGCGTGGTTTCCGGCGTCTGACAGAATCACGCAGCCCGGGAGCTTGGCTCCGAGCGTCGAGAGGCTGGCCCAGTTCGAGACATAGCCGGAAGTAAACAGCAGAGCTGATTCCTTGCCGTGAAGGTCGGCCAGCTCACGCTCCAAAAGTACGTGATAGTGGTTGGTGCCGGAGATATTGCGGGTGCCGCCTGCGCCTGCACCGCAACGTTCGATCGCTTCCTGCATGGCGGCCGTCACCTTGGAGTGCTGGCCCATGCCGAGATAGTCGTTGGAACACCAGACGGTGACATCGTGGGTGCCGTCACCGGAGTGTCGCGTCGCGCGCGGGAAATCGCCGCGGTGCCGCTCAAGATCAGCGAACACGCGATAGCGACCTTCTTCGTGAAGGCCGTCCAGCTCGGTCTTAAAGAAGCTCTCGTAATTCATCGTCTTCTCCCCAGTTCCCCATTCCCTGTCTTCGTGTTTCCCGGGAAAGGGCGGATATCTTGTCGTCCCTCGCCGACTGTCGCCTTTGGCACCTTCTTTATTGCCATTCTAATTTTAGAGCATTCGGTCTGCGATTGTCCCTTGTGGCTACTGCGGACGGGTGTGACACGGAGTCGCCCCGCAGTTGTGTTCGATCGAATCCTGCGGTCACTGGCGCAGCAGCATGGCTGGTGCCCGATGGTGCCAGCACATAGTCCGCGCCGCGTGCAATTTCGCTTTCATCGCGCGCCCGCAATGCCCAGCGCCACAGCGCTGCATCGGGAATCGGCAGCACAAAAAACCAGTGCTCCACGATGGCCAGTGCGAGGAATGTGGCGACCAGCGTGATCCCCGCCTGCACGAAAGGATCGCCGCTGGCGAGACCAAGATGAATGAGCCAGCCAAGCGCGATGCTCGCCAGCGTGACGACGACCGGAAACAGCGCGTTGATGCGGTCGCGCCGGAAGTAGCTCTTCAGATAGGCGAGATGCTCGGGCAGGAACTCTTCGGCCAGATTGGGGGCACCGAGAAACACATTTAGCTTTGCCGAAATGCGCATGGCCCAGAGGACGGTGAACGTCCACAGTGCGATCTGATTGTCACCCGCCCAGCTCAGCCAAACCAGCATCAGCAGCGTTGTCAGGATCGCCAGCTCGTGATGCAGGATGGTCTCGAAAGCGGCGCGGAAGCGCGGATTTCCGCTTAGATCGGGAGGGCAGGGTGTGCGCCGGGGGCCGGTCACGTAGCCGAACAGAAAGCTCATCTCGTGCCAGGCCCAGATGAGCAGACCGCAGCTGAAGCCAGCAAAAGCACCGGCGACCGTGGTGTTGTCGCGAATGGCATCGACACCAAACAGCGCCAGTACAGCGACAATGCTGGCCAATGCCATGACCACTTCTCGGGCGAAGGGGGACAAGCGCAGCAACAGCAGGATCGCCCCGGTGGAAAACCACCAGGCAAAGATGGCAAAGCCGATCGCGATCACTGCTGTCTGCATAGCCTGTTCTTGATCCCTCTTTCGATTATCCTCACCAGGCCGGTTGCAAACGGCTGGTGTCGGGGATTTCGTTCTCGATCACCGGAATCATGTAGAGCCGGGCAAAGACCACGCCTGCGCGCGCCATCAGCCAGGCCTTCTTGATCCGTGCTCCGAGACTCGTGTCTTCCTCGATTGCGTTCATCTTCCGGTTCAGCGCTTCGAGTTCCTTCAGTCGGGCCAGAAAGGCGGGGTTGTCGAGATCGATGAGCACCGGAAAGACCTGCTTGGAGATCTCCGAGGTGATGCGAAACACTTGCATGTCGTAGTCGTCGATATCGACGCCAACCGCGTCGTGGAAGGCCGGGCGGGCGTGGTCGCGGCAGTACATTGTTGCGAACACGGCCAGCAGGAAAAACCGGATCCAAAGCCGGTTGCGGCCCTCGAGCATGTCCGGGTTGGCGCGCATCAGAAGCGAGAATGCTTCGCCGTGGCGGAACTCGTCATTGCACCACTGCTCGAACCACTTGAAGATCGGATGGAAGCGTTTTTCGGGATGCTTCTCGAAATGCCGGAAGATCGAGATGTAACGGGCATAGCCGATCTTCTCAGACAGGTAAGTGGCATAGAAGATGAACTTCGGCCGGAAATAAGTGTACTTCTTGGCCTTGGTCAGAAAGCCGAGATTGACCGCAAAATCGAACTCGCGCAGCGCGTCATTGATGAAGCCGGCATGGCGGGCCTCATCGCGGCTCATCAACGCGAAGAGCTGGCAAATGTCCTTGTTTGTGCCGCGGCGCTTCATCTCCTTGTAGAGCACGCAGCCGGAGAACTCGGCCGTGAGCGAGCTGACCAGGAAATCGATGAGCTCCTCGCGCAATTCGGTATCGAGAGCGTCGAGATCGATCTGGTCCCAGTCGGCATTTTTCTTGAAGTGTCCCTTGTTGGGATCGGACTCCATTTCCGCAATCAGCGCATCCCATTCGGCACGCACCGGTGCGACGTCGATCTTGTCGAGCGTGTCGAAATCGGTGGTGTAGAAGCGGGGGTTCAGAAGTGTCGACTTCTGCGCCATCTGCGTGGTGACGTTCTGTTCGCTCACCTGGTCCGTGAGCTTCTGAATGTCTTCGGGACGAGCGGGGGCGTTCATAGTTTCACCTCCTCAGAGAAGCTGAATTCGCACAGTTCCATGAATTCGAAGTCGCCGGTCATGCGGGTCCACAGACGCTCGGGCCACGTGGCGCGCAGGATGGTGGCACGACGGTCGAATTGCTGGACTTCGCCGTAGGGGACTTCGATAGCCGATCCATGGACGACCACTTCGTCACCGGGCTCGACAGTTCGACCGCCGGCAAAACGAACATGCGCGTGCAGGCTCTCGAACGTATGAGACACTTCAACTGTACAATCGACATCTTCGCTGCTGGCACCAAACAGACGTGCGAACAAGGAAGGCTGGTGCAGGGCTGTATCGCTCATCGGCCTGCCTCCCGGACACGTGGTGTCGCTGGTATGTCGATGGTCGCTCTCTGCCTGACGGCAGTCTCTGAAGATCGCGGAACTTTGTCTGATGCTCCCATGTCTTCCCCTCCTAAAATCAAAGAACGTCGTTTGCGTATTTTCGGCGGGCGTCTTGCTGCGTCCTTGATTGGTCTCAAAGGCCTGTTCGGCCTTTTGTTGCGTCCGGCAGTTAATGCCGGACGCTAACTTCTGCCGGCTTCTGCCGGCCTGTTCTGCGGTCTGTCGTTTCGATACTACAGAAGCGGCTCCTGCCGTTTGGGATGGGCATAGAGCAGGCCGCCACCGTAGTAGCCCATGATCTTGTCCTCCTCGAGCAGAGTCACCTGGGTTTTCTTCGCGGTCTCGGGGACCTTGGTGAACTGGGCTGCCGTGATTGCCGAAACCATCACGCGGCCCTCACGCGGTTTGACGTCGCAGAATGTCATCGGCAACAGGACATTCTTGGCCTTGGCGCCTGAACCGGTTGTCACCTCATAGTAGCGGATGATCTGCTCGGCCCGGTCGACCCAGATGTCGGCCACTTCACCCGCCTTCTCGCCGTCGGCACCAATGACAGAATAACCGCGCGGGTCACGATCCCCAGCTGCGACACTGAAGCTCTTGTCTGAACGCATCGGCACAACGCGTGGCTTGTTGTCGAAGGTCACATCGACCACGTCGGGCCGCATTGCATAAGATGCCGGGCCAACGCCGTCTTGCATGGGGTTTCCTGTTGGCTCATAGGGTGCACCGTCCCAAGAACCAGTGCGTTCCAACTTGAGCTTACGGGTCTCGCGCACATCGTTGGGATAGGAGACCGACCCGCGCCCATGCGGCTTCTTGAAGGTCTTGGGGTCCGGCATGAATACCGGGCCGGGATTGTCCAGTTCGCCGGTCGTGTCGGACTCAAGCGGATAGCCTTCGCGCCGGGTCTCCATCTGGAGATAGAAGATCAGGCCAAAGAAGAAGACCCAGAACACGTAAAGTGTGATCTGAGCGACGTCGATATATTCGGTGACTGCTCCAAGTTCCATTTTATCCTCCACGCTCCGTGTGGTTGTCCCGGTTGAGCTCTCTGATGGCCCGCACCATCAGCCGGGGAGTTCGGCCAGGCCGAACGAAGGCGACGTTGATCGGGCCCGGCGGTAGCGAACCAGCGGACCGATCGTGACAAGGGTTGCGAAAAGCAGTGCGATCTCGATGTGGTAGACCATGATATACCCGGTCGAGATGTCGTTTAGGGCCGGGCCAAGTGCGCCGGCTTCGGCGGCCTTTGTGGTCAGGTCGCGCAGGATTCCTCCTGCCGCAAGACCAAGGCCCATGGCCGTGGCCTGCACCGCGCCCCAGGCGCCGAGTGCGAGACCGTTGTCGCTGATCTCGGCGAGGTCCATGGCTGCGATCAATGCGCCAACCGCGAATAGGCCGCCGCCAAAGCCAATGAAGGTGACGCCAACCCTGAACAGCAAAGGTGAGGCAAGGGGTTGCGCAATGATCACTGCTGACAGGGCAAAAATGCCGACAAGCACGCCATAGGCGGCAAGCCTGTGCGGATCCATTCCGCGAGACAGGCTACGCGCGGCAATGGCAAGCCCGACAAGTGTTCCTCCGGCGAGCAGCGCGGTAAGAAGCGTTGTTGCGCTGACAGAAAGGCCGAGCACCTCACCGCCATAGGGTTCCAGCAAAACGTCCTGCATGGCAAAGCCGGCAGTGCCCAGGCCGACGGCGAGCAGAAGACGGAAACAGCGCGGATCATTGCGTAACTTGGCCCAGGCTTCGGCAAAAGGCGGTCTTGGCGCAGACCTGTCGACGCGCTGACTGCGCCGCAGCTCCTGCTTCCAGAGCGCCAGTGCATTGAGAACCACAGTGGCGACGGCGGCACCCTGAATGACCTGAATGAGTCGTTTGGGAGAGAAGTCGGTGAGCAGTGCGCCGAAGATGAGCGCGCTGCCCAGCATCCCAACGAGCAGCATGACATATAACAGCGCGACGACGCGCGGGCGTGCCTGTTCCGGCGCAAGATCCGTTGCCAGTGCCAGCCCGGCGGTCTGGGTCATGTGCATCCCCGCTCCGACCAGCAGGAATGCCAATGCAGCCGCCGCTTGGCCAACCCACTCGGCGCCGCCATAGAACGGATCGGTCATCACCAGAAGCGAGAACGGCATGATCGCGAGACCGCCAAACTGCAGCAGTGTGCCGTTCCATATGAAGGGTACACGGCGCCAGCCGAAGGCGGACTGATGGGTATCTGAACGGTGGCCCATCAACGCCCGGAAGGGTGCAAAGACCAGCGGCAGTGAGACCATCACCGCGACGATCCACGTGGCGACACCCATCTCGACGATCATCACGCGGTTGAGCGTGCCGGTCAGCAGGACAGCCGCCATTCCGACCGAGACTTGAAACAGCGACAGGCGCAACAGGCGCGACAAAGGCAGTTCGTCCGTGGCTGCGTCGGCAAACGGCAGAAAGCGGGGTCCAAGTGAGACCCACTCCTGCACGACCTGACGGGACAGACGCGTGATCATCTGCGTTCTCCCGTGTCGGGATGTGTCGTCCGGCGCAGTTCGAAAGCTTGCGATGTGTAAAACCCGCTGGCGATGCGCTGTGTCCTGCCGGCCTGCCAGGATTTGAGGCCTGGCTCACGATCGCACAATGCCAGCAGCTTCCTGGGCGCAACTGGCTCGATGGCCGGCGCGCGGTCGGAGCGGGGAAACAGTTTACCGGCCGCATGCATAGCGGTAAGCGCCGGGGTACGCGGCGCGAATGTGAATACAATCGAATGTCGCGTGCGTGCTGCCAGTGCTGACAGGACACAGACCGCATCCGGCGCGCGATAATGGATGAGAGAGTCCATTGCCACCACATGGTCGAACCGGCCAAGAGCTTCGTCGAGCATGTCGCCGGACCGGAAATCGATCTGTGCCAGTGTGTCCGCATCGATCAGCTCAGCTGAGCGTTGCCGTGCTACGTCGACCAGTGTCGGTGACAGATCAATCGCCAAAACGTCAGCGCCGCGTCTGGCGGCTTCGATCGCGAATGCTCCGGTGCCGCAGCCGGCATCGAGCACCCGTTTTCCTGAAAGATCGTCCGGCAACCATGACAGTAATGTCGCCCGCATGCGATCACGGCCTGCCCGGACCGTGGCGCGGACACCGCTGACATCTTCTGTCGATGTCAGCTTGCGCCAGGCTTCGGCCGCGGTTGAATCGAAATAGGTTTCGATCTTTCCGCGGCGGTCGCGATAGGTGAGCGTTGGCATGGTCCGGTTCTACCCTCCGCCTCAATCGAACCCGAGGAAGTCGAAGATCTCGCGATCCTTCATCGGGGTCGCGGTGATCTCGTCGGTGCCCGACCACAAGGATTCGGCCAATGCCAGGTAGCGTTCCTGTGCGATCTTGGCCTCGTCGTCCTCGTCGTCCATTTCGAACAGCACCGATTTCTTCAGTCGCGACCGCCGGATGACATCAAGGTCCGGCAAATGGGCCAGAAGGTTGAGACCGGTGACCTCGTTGAAGCGATCGATCTCGTCTGTCTGGCGGCTGCGGTTGGCGATCACACCACCGATGCGCACCTCGTAGTTCTTCGACTTCGCGTTGATCGCCGCAACGATCCTGTTCATCGCGAAGATCGAGTCAAAGTCATTGGCGGTGACGATCAACGCTCGCTCGGCATGTTGCAGAGGAGCGGCGAACCCTCCGCAAACCACGTCGCCAAGCACGTCGAAGATCACCACATCGGTATCTTCAAGAAGGTGATGCTCCTTAAGCAGCTTCACTGTCTGGCCAACGACGTAGCCGCCACAGCCGGTGCCTGCCGGCGGTCCACCGGCCTCAACGCACATCACGCCGTTGTATCCTTCATAGACGAAGTCCTCGACGCGCAGTTCCTCGGAGTGGAAGTTTACGGTTTCGAGCACGTCGATGACGGTTGGCACCAGACGCTTGGTCAGCGTGAATGTGGAATCGTGCTTCGGGTCGCAGCCGATCTGCAGCACCCTCTTGCCGAGCTTGGAAAATGCGGCCGAGAGGTTCGATGACGTTGTCGACTTGCCAATCCCGCCCTTGCCATAGACGGCAAACACCTTGGCGCTGGTGGCTTCCATGGCAGCGTTCATGTGCACCTGGACGGAGCCCTCGCCATCGGCGTGCGGGTCCGGCGTGCCGATCAGGCGGTGCTTGCCGGGTTTTGTGATGATGTTCATGCATGTGCCTCCGCGCTTGCCTGATCGCTTGCGACCTGAGCTGACATCCCCCCAACGCCTTCGAGCCGATCTTCGAGTTCTTCTCCGGCCAGACGTAATGCTTCTAGAATTGCCTCATCGGGATCCCAGTATTGGCGCTCATGGGCTTCAATCAGCCGGTTGGCCATCTGTGCCGAGGCAGCCGGATTGAGCGCGGCCATGCGCTCGCGCATTTCGGGATCAAGGATGAAGGTCTGTGTGAGTTGCTGATAAACCCAGGGGTCGACCTGCCCGGTCGTGGCGGACCATCCCATGGTGTTTGTGACATGGGCTTCGATCTGCCGCACACCCTCGTAGCCGTGGCTCAGCATGCCCTCATACCATTTCGGGTTGAGGGCGCGGGTGCGAGTCTCTAGTGCAACCTGTTCCGACAGACTGCGCACCTTGTCGCCGGCGCGGGTCTGGTCACCGATGTAGACCGGCACACTGTCGCCGCGTGCTTTCTCAACCGCTCGGGTGATGCCACCCAGGGTGTCGAAATAGTGGTCGATGGTGGTGACGCCGAGTTCGACGGACTCAAGGTTCTGGTAGGTCAGTTCAACGGTACCCAGCAACGACTGCATGAGTTCGCTCTGCCTGACCGGCTCGCCGTTTCGGCCATAGGCAAAACACTTGCGCCTTGTATATGTCTCGCCCAGTTCATCTTCGTCGTTCCAAGCACCGGACTGGACCAGCTGATTGACGTTGGAGCCATAGGCACCATCGGCGTTGGAGAAGACGCGCAGTGCGGCATCCTCAATGCTACAGTCATTGGCGGCGGCATGGGCGCGTGCATGCTTGGCGACGTGGTTCTGCTCATCGCTCTCATCGGCCGTTGCTGCGAGGAAAGCGGCCTCGGCCAAGAGCTTGGTCTGCAAGGGCAGCAGGTCGCGGAAGATGCCTGACAGTGTCATCATCACATCGATGCGCGGGCGGCCGAGGTCTTCGATCGGTATCAATTCCGCGCCGCAGAGACGACCGTAGGAGTCAAACCGCGGCTTGGCACCCATCAGCGCAAGCGCTTGACCGATTGGTCCACCTTCAGACTTCAGGTTGTCCGTGCCCCACAGCACAATCGCCACTGTCTCAGGCAGCGCATTGCCATCCTGCTGGGCCCGGTCGATGAGCAATTGAGCCTGGCTGCGACCCTGTTCAAGCGCCAGTGCGGAAGGGATGCGGAACGGATCAAATCCGTGCAGGTTTCGGCCTGTTGGCAGAATCTGCGGATTGCGGACCAGATCGCCGCCGGCAACCGGACGGATGTAACCGCCATCAAGCGCATGCATCAGCGCCGGGATTTCGTGATCCTCGGCGAGCAGTGAATCGGTCTTTGCGAGATCGGCGAGGACAGTCTCTGCGGCTTCTGCCGTTCCATCGAATGCGCCCGAGGCCAGCGTCGCAGCGAGCTCTCCGAGGGGCAGTCCCTCAACCAGGCCGGAGACGACATCGCGCGGCAGATCAACGCCGTGATTGGCTTCGGCCACGGCATGCAGCATGTCGGCGCGTTCTTCGTGGTCGGGTGTGCCACCGGCTACATGGAGCCCGTGCGGGATAAGCGCATGCTCCAGTTCAGTCAGGTCAAACACCAGACGGTCGATTTCGACATCGACCTGGCCAAGCTCGGACCAGGACGGTTCTGCCATCGCAAGGTCGAGTTCGGCCGCCTGCGCCTGGATGATCTCGGCGAGCGTGTGCCGGTCGGCCACCTCGTCGGGGGCAAGACCGCGCCACCGTTCGATCGACGATTTGAGCTCAACAAGGCCCTTATAGAGCCCGGCTGTGGCCAACGGTGGTGTGAGGTAGGTGATTAGCGTTGCCGCTGAACGGCGCTTGGCGATGGCGCCCTCGGAGGGGTTGTTGGCCGCATAAAGGTAGAAGTTCGGCAGATTGCCGATCAAGCGGTCGGGCCAGCATGATTCCGACATTCCTGTCTGCTTGCCGGGCATGAATTCGAGTGCACCGTGGGTTCCAAAATGCAACACGGCCTGGGCGCCGAAATCATCGCGCAGATAACGATAGAAGGCAGAGAACGCATGGGTCGGTGCGGCATCGGTTTCAAACAATAGCCGCATCGGGTCGCCCTCATAGCCGAAGCCGGGCTGGATGCCGACGAAGACGTTGCCGAATTGCCGTCCGAGCACATAGATCGTGGCGCCATCGCTGAGCTGGCGGCCGGGTGCTGCGCCCCATTGCGCCTCGATGTCCTTCAGCCAGGGTTCGCTACGCACGTGATCGTCGGCAGCGATCCGGTCATGCACATTGGCATAGGCGCCATGATCGGCCGCATTGCCGATGATGATCGCATCACGCAGCGCATCGACAGAGGTGGGAACCTCGACGTCATAACCTTCGGCCTCGAGGCTCTTCAGTGTGTTGTAGAGCGACTGGAAGACCGACAGGAAAGCCGCAGTGCCGGTATTGCCGGCATTGGGCGGGAAGTTGAAAAGCACGATCGCAAGCTTGCGTTCTGCCTTTTTGCTGACGCGCAGGTCGACAAGGCGGGAAACGCGATCGGCCAGCATCTCGCACCGCTCGATGCAGGCGCGCATATCGCGATCACCGGTATCCTCGGTAGCCTTGAACTGGCATTGCCGCGTGCACCCTTGGCAGATTTCGCCGGCACAATCGGAACGGCCGCCAAAGACGGTCGGGCTGGTGGCGCCGTCGAGCTCGGGAATCGCCACCATTATGGTGTTCTCGACAGGCATCAGCCCGCGATTGGACTGGCCCCAATTCTCCAGAGTTTGAAACTCCATGGCGTGGGCGGCGATATAGGGAATGTCGAGGTCCGCAAGCAGATCTTCGGCTGCCGCGGAGTCGTTATAGGCCGGACCGCCGACCAGTGAGAATCCGGTGAGCGAGATCAGTGCATCGATCCGCGCTTTGCCATTCTCATCGCGGTAAAAGGCGTCAGCAGCGGGCCTGCCATCAAGGCCGGCAGAAAAGGCCGGCACAACATTCAGCCCGCGAGACTCCAGCGCGTCGATTACGCCGTCATAATGGGCGGTGTTGCCGGCCAGCACATAGGACCGCATGACCAGAAGCCCGACGGTGCCACGCGCCGCTTTGTTGACCGGGAGGTCCTCAATGTTCTCGGTGACCCGGTTCTCGAGCCGCGGGTGGTAGAGCCCGACATCGGGGTAAACAACCGGGAGCTTCGGCTTCAGCGTGCCGCGCAACGGCTCACGTGGGCCATCGGCATAGCGGTCCAGAAGGAAGCGGATCATGTTGGCGACGTTGTCTTCCGAACCGGCCAGCCAATACTGCATGGTCAGGAAATAGGCGCGGACATCCTGGGCGGTGCCGGGGATGAAGCGCAGGATCTTCGGTAAACGCCGCAGCATGGCCATCTGGCGGGCTCCAGCGGTCGATCCCTTGGCATCACCCTTCTTGGCCGAACCACGCAGTTTCTTGAGCAGGGCCATCGGCCCGGTCTGTTCCCCTTCCATGGAGAACTTGCCCAGCTTTGTCAGCTTGACGATCTCACCTTCAGCGAGACAGCCAACAAGGCAGTCGCAGTCTTCACGGCGTGCCTGCAGCGCCGGCAGAATGGCGCTGATCTGATCCTCGAGGAAGATCAGGGTCGCAACGATCAGGTCAGCTTTGGCAATGTCTGCCTTGCAGGCCTCAAGCATGTCCGGCTCGTTGGCCCAGTCGGCTGCTGCGTGCAGCTTGATCTCGAGCCCGGGAATGTCTTTGCGCAGAAGCATCTCCGCCCGCTTGGCCACGCTCGCCAAATGGCTGTCGAGCGTGACGATAACCACACGCACGGGCGTCGATTTCTGGCCTTCGATCTCAGCGGCCGAAATGTGCTTTTGCATCATAAAGCGTCTCGACGGTGATGGTTGCGATGCCACGCTCTGAAGCGAAGCGTTCGGTGTTGCGGCGGGCCTTGCCGCGTACGAAGAATGGAATCTTGCGCAGTTCCTTTTCCGCATCGCCCGACCAGGACAACGCATCGGTCTCGTTCGGTTCAGCGGTATCTGCCGGGGCTGCGTCGGGCATGACGATGGGCTCGCCGGGGGCACCGTCGCTTGGGGCTTTGCGACCATGCCCGAGATGCGAAGCGCCGGCTTCATCGTGGAACTCGAAGTCTTCGCGGAACATCGTCAGCAAGTGTTCCTCGAGCCCCATCGTCAGCGGGTGGACCCAGGTATCGAAGAGGACGTTGGCGCCCTCGAAACCCATCTGGGGCGAATAGCGTGCGGGATAGTCCTGAACGTGCACGGGCGCCGAGATGACAGCGCAGCCTATGCCCAGCCTTTTGGCGATGTGGCGTTCCATCTGGGTGCCAAGGACCAGCTCAGGCTGTGCTTCGGTGATGGCATTCTCGACATCGAGATAGTCGTCGGTGATCAGCGCCTCGAGACCATAGGATTCGGCTGCGGCCCGCACATCGCGGGCAAACTCGCGGGAATAGGTGCCAAGGCCGACGACCTCGAAAGCGAACTCTTCTGAAGCAACGCGTGCAGCGGCGAGGGCATGAGTCGCATCGCCAAAAATGAAGACGCGCTTTCCTGTCAGATATGTCGAGTCGATCGAGCGTGAGTACCAAGGCAGGCGGGAGCCTTCCCCGTCCAGGACGTGACTCACGTCAAGGCCAGTGATCTCACCGACCTCCGAAACGAAATCGCGTGTTGCGCCATATCCGATTGGGACAATGGTCGTCATCGGCTGGCGGAAGGTGCGCTTGAGCCAACCCGCGGCGACATGTGCGATCTCGGGATACATGACGACGTTGAAATCGGCCTCGCCAATCGCAGCGATGTCTGAAGGCCGCGCCGGCATAGGCGCAACGACGTGCACATCAACTCCGATCAGATCGAGCAGGCGGGTGAGTTCGGTGATGTCGTCACGATGACGAAAGCCGAGCCCTGTCGGGCCAAGCAGATTGGCGCATGGGCGGCGGCCCTGCTCGGCAGCGGCCGCTGCGATCTCACCGGCCCCCGGGCTGGCCGTGCCGGGTGCTGGAGCGTGTGGACCAGCCAATGAGCGGACCAACTGGTAGAAGGTTTCGGCCGCGCCCCAGTTCTCCTTCTTGGAGTAAGACGGCAGCTCAAGCGGCACGACAGGAACAGGCAGGTTGAGTGCCTTGGCCAGCCCGCCGGGATCGTCCTGTATCAGTTCTGCCGTACAGGATGCTCCGACGATCAGCGCCTGGGGATCGAAGCGCTCATAGGCGTCACGCACTGCTGACTTCATCAGCTCTGCGGTATCGCCGCCCAGATCGCGCGCCTGAAATGTGGTGTAGGTCACAGGTGGTCGTGCCTTGCGCCGTTCGATCATCGTGAACAGCAGATCGGCATAGGTATCGCCCTGCGGCGCATGCAACACGTAATGCAGCCCGTCCATTCCGGTTGCGACCCGCATGGCGCCGACATGGGGCGGACCTTCATATGTCCAGACGGTCAGCTGCATCGCTTAGACCTCCAGCCTCGTCCGCCGCACCATCGGGCGGGCAAACAGCTCGGCAAGGTCTCCAGCCTGCTCGTAGCCCTGGATGGGCGTGAAGACGAGCTCGATTGACCATTTCGTCGTCAGGCCCTCGACCTCCAGCGGATTGGCCAGTCCGAGTCCACAGACTGTGATGTCGGGGGCACTGTCACGGCAGCGGTCCAGCTGAAGGTCAACATCCTGGCCTTCGCTGATCAGCGAAGAGGCCGGCAGCTGGTCGAGATCGCTGCCGATAATGGTCTTGTTCAAATAGGGTGTGCCCACCTCAATCGGCTGCATGCCGCATTCGGTGTTCAGGAAACGGGCCAGCGGAATCTCGAGTTGCGAGTCGGGGAAGAAGAAGACTGACTTACCGTCAAGGCGTTCGCGATAGCGTTCGAGCGCCTTGCGAGCACGGGCGCGTGGATGTGCGGTCACGGTCTCGAAATGGTCTGGGGCAATGCCAAACTCGTCGGCAGCTGCCCTCAGCCATGCGGTCGTGCCCTCCGCACCAAGTGGGAATGGCGCGGTTATGAGCTGAGCGCCACGGTCGGTCAGCGCTTTCAAGGTCGCGGTAAGGAAGGGCTGCGCCAGCAGGATTCGAGTGTTGGGTCCAACTGCGGGCATGTCGGCGTCACGCCTTGCCGGCAGGAAGCTGACATTGTCGATGCCGAGCGCGCCGAACAGGCGTAGAAACTGGTCCTCGACCACATCCGCAAGCGCGCCAACCACCATCAGCGATTTCGGCGCGGCTTCGGGCTCCGGCGCGAGATCTGCCGCTAAGGCCGCAAGACAGGCGTCTTCGCCCTCAGTGAAGGTGGTCTCGATGCCGCTGCCTGAGTAGTTCAGCACACGGACATCTGGGTTGAGGCTTGCAGAAAGCCGCTGTGCCGACTTGGCAAGGTCAAGCTTGATGACTTCGGACGGGCACGAGCCAACAAGGAACAGAAGCTTGATGTCGGGCCTGCGTTCGAGAAGCCGATGGACAACACGATCAAGCTCTTCATTGGCATCGGTCATGCCGGCCAGATCGCGTTCTTCCATGATGGCCGTGCCAAAGCGCGGTTCAGCAAAGATCATCACGCCTGCGGCTGACTGCATCAGATGGGCGCAGGTGCGTGAGCCGACGATAAGGAAAAAGGCGTCCTGGATCTTGCGGTGCAGCCAGATGATCCCGGTCAGACCGCAAAACACTTCGCGTTGGCCGCGCTCGCGCAGAACGGTCCGTTCAGCCGCATGGTCGGTGCAGCCCTGTGCGGTGCTGCTATCCAGCAGAGTGTGCTTCTGGGGTGCGTTCATGACGCCACCCCTTCGGCGATCTGCCTGGCACCGAGATTGGGATTCGCAACAGTCCGGGCTGCAGCAGCATCGAGCCGTGCGGCTCTCAACTTGAGCAGGAACTGTGCCGCGTTGATCACGTAAGCGGCGTAGGCGGCAAGCGCGAGCCACATCTGCCCGTCATGGGATAGCCAGCCATAGCCACCCCACTCCATGAACACCGCCGCGAGATAAGCGGTGTGAAGTGTGAGGACGAGCATTGAAAACACGTCCTCCCAAAAGAAAGCTGGAGCGAACAGATAACGACCAAAAACAACCTTCTCCCAGATCGCCCCAGTCACCATGATCACGTAAAGCACAAGCGTCTTGGCTACGACCGACAGAGTGGCGACCAGAAGGCCTTCTCCCGTCCACAGAAATCGCAGCACCAAGGCCAGGCTGATCAGAAACACAAAGAACTGAAATGGCGCCAGCAATCCCTGCACCAGAGTCCAGCTTGTCGCGTCGCGTCGCGCACGTTCGGCCGGAGTGTACAGTGGTGGTCGGATCGCAGACCCGGCCTCGGCGCTGGCCATACTTACAAATCTCTGTTTTGGCGCGTGTTTCCTGTTTGACTACACGTCGCGCTGACTACCCCTCGAACCACGCCTGAAGGTCGGATCTCTGATCCCCACGCCCTTTCCGCAAGGTCCATTTCGTGCCCGCCAACAACCCCGGAGGGCTGTCCCGAATGGTCAGAACTGTAGCCGAGGGGGGTGATATGTCAACCAAACTTGACGTCAATATACGTTGACATTTTTCGCGTGGGAGAAAATAGATATGTACAATTTCAGATTTGGAAAAATACGCATCTGGGTAGCCTGAGATGTCTGACGGGGTAACTGCAACTCGGAACCGGGCGCGGAGGCGGCGCTTCGGCCATGCAGCGGGCAAATGGTTGTTCCATTCAGCCCGTATCCCTGCGCAAGGCCGGCCAGGCCGCGAGCATGCATCAGACATGCCACCGGAAAAGACGGTTCCGGAAAAATTTGGCCGGACGCGTTGCTGCCATCCGTCATGGTCCAGTGCACGGACAAGTGCCGGCACGGCCCATAGGGGAGGTTGCAATGGCCCGCTTGAAACACACCCAGCGCGTGTTGTCCGAATTCTGGGGTACGCGTGAGCCGGAAGATGGCCGCGGCAGTGAGGATCAACGGAGGTTCGGGCTGCCGATCGGTATAGCTCTTACGGGAGAGGGACAGTCGGCCAATTCGATGGATGAGCCGACACTGATCGATATGATCGAAGGTGAAATCATACCGCGACTGTTGTTGTCGCATCGTGGCGAGACGCCGGCCTTTGTAAAAGGGCGCGTCGATGATGATGCCGATGCGCCGATTGTCCTGCGCGAAGGTGGTCTCGGGACGGCTCCGGTCGGTCGACGCCGGTTTGCCGAAATCGCCGACTGCGACCAGTTTGCCCGCCTTCTTATCGACCACGATGTCGAACTGGCATCGCGTTATGTCGATGTCCTGCGATACAATCTCGGGATCAGCGACAGTGCCATCCTGCTCGAGTTGCTTGCGCCAGCGGCGCGACAGTTGGGCCGGATGTGGGAAGACGACCTCTGCAGCTTCACCGATGTGACCGTAGGCATCTGCGCGCTTGAGCGGCTGCTCGTTCAGATGCGCCAAGGCATCGCGGCGGAAGATGCACCGGTTGTCGATCCAGTTGATGCGTCGAACAGTGCGACCGCGCTGCTGACTGTCCAACCGGGCGAACAGCACGGATTCGGTTTGCTGATGGTTCAGGAGCTATTCCGCAGGGCCGGTTGGGATGTGTGCAGCGGACCTTTTGCAACCGCAGAAGGTCTGGTCGCCGAGGTGAGGCGTAACTCTTATACGCTGGTGGGTATCTCACTGGGTGATGCGGCGGCTCTAGAAGACTGCGCCGCATTGATTGCTTCGATCCGTGCGGCATCGAGGAATCGTAATGTGGCGATCTTTGTCGGCGGCTCCGCTTTTTCGGACCATCCCGAAAGGGCAGCACATGTGGGTGCCGACGATACTGCAGAAGATGGAGAGACGGCCGTCTCGAAGGCGGCCCGGCTGTTGGAAACACCATTGGTGGCGCCGCGATTAGACTCGTAAAGAGCTTTTCTCATCGTGACGCTGCCGAAAACAGGTTGCCGGAATGGACAGGGTAGTGACCCAACATAGGCGGTTTCGCGATGCGGCGGCCCATCTGGGGCCGTTGGACGACGATGTTACCGGTGACATCCTGTCTGCAGCCGCCGACCTCGTGTTGGTTGTCGATCCCAAAGGCATCATCAACGACCAATCGGTGGCTGATGCGGACCTTGCCCGCGACGACCGGGTGTCCTGGATCGGGCAGGCGTGGAGTGATGTTGTCACGCCCGAGAGCCAGCCCAAGATTGAGGCGATCATCAGCGAGGCTCAGCGAGAAGGTGTTTCGCGGCCACGCGAAATCAACCACACCATCGTTGGCGATGATGACTTGCCGATGCGCTATGTCGCAATCCGGCTTGGCGATACCGGACGGGTGATGGCCTTTGGCCGCGATCTTCGCAGTGTCGCACGGATGCAGCAGCGTCTGGTCAATGCCCAGATGGCCATGGAGCGTGATTTTGCACGGCTGCGGCAGGCCGAGGCGCGTTATCGCCTGCTGTTCCAGATGGCATCTGAGCCCGTGCTGATCATTGATGCGGCAACGCAGGCGGTATCGGAGGCAAACCCTTCAGCCTGCAATCTGGTGGACCTCGCAGCACCTAAGTTGCTTGGGCGAAGATTGGTGCAGGTGTTTGATCCGGCCAGCCGCGATAGTGTCCGCGCCCAACTTGCCGCTGCCTCTGCCGTCGGGCAGGCGACCCCGTTCCAGGCCCGTCTCGCCAATGGGCGTGAGGTGAACCTCGCTGTGTCACTGTTCCGGCAAACGGATCAGGCCTTCCTGCTTGTGCGGATGTCTTCGGATTCAGCGCAGTTGCTGGTGCGCGGAGGTGCGGACAGGGAAAGCAGAGCCGTTCTTGATGTTATCGACGCCTTGCCGGACGGTTTCGTCCTTTTGGATGACAACCGTCAGATCATCGATGCCAATTCGGCCTTTCTCGACTTGATCCAGATTGCGTCGATTGATCAGGCCCGCGGTCAGTCGCTTGAAAAATGGTTCGAACGACCAGGCGTCGATTTCAATGTGCTCATGTCTAACTTGCGGGAACACGGATCTGTGCGCCGTTTCCCGACCATTCTTCGCGGCGATCTCGGATCGCTTGAAAATGTCGAGATCGCGGCGGTCTCGGTTACTGGGACCAATGAGGGCTTCGTTGGACTGGTGGTGCGCAGCGTTGGCGCAGCTGCGCGGCCCAATATCCTTGTTGATGGTTTCCCGGCCCGCTCGGTTGATCAGCTCTCGGAGTTGGTCGGCCATATGTCACTCAAGGACGTGGTGCGGGAAACAACAGATGTGGTCGAACGGTTGTGTATCGAAGCCGCGCTCAAGCTGACCAGCGATAATCGCGCCTCGGCAGCACAGATGCTCGGCCTGAGCCGTCAGAGCCTTTATGCCAAGCTGCGTCGCTTTGGTATGGTTGAGAGCAACAACGCTAACTAGTATGCGAATGGTTGCCGGCCGCGGGCGTTGGCGGCGACAAATTTGCAGTCTTGGTGGCCGTTGACCTTAGGCGTAGCCGAATGCCGGATCACCCGAATCAGCGGGTCTGTAGGACCGATCCAAGAGTGTCAAAAAATCTAGTCAGACTAAGTGTCAATTCAAATTGACACTCAATTTTCCGCGGTCTAGCCTTCGGGTATGACAGAGTCCGCGATTGCGTCTGCAGAGCCTGCCGGCAAGAGGGTCAAAACCCATCTGCCACAGCCATTGGCTGTGCTTGAATTGCTCAAGCCGATCACATGGTTCGCACCGATGTGGGCCTTCATGTGCGGCATGGTGTCCTCAGGCGTTTCGATCTCGCAAAACTGGGTCTTGGCCGTGCTTGGCGTGGTGCTCGCCGGGCCATTGGTCTGCGCCATGAGCCAGGCCATCAATGACTGGCATGATCGCCATGTCGACGCGATCAACGAACCGGGGCGGCCTATTCCATCGGGGCGGATTCCCGGCCGCTGGGGCCTGTACATCGCAATCGTCTGGACGGCGCTTTCGCTGGCTGTTGCGGCGGTTCTAGGTATCTGGGTGTTTGTCGCTGCGTGTCTTGGATTGGCTTTGGCCTGGGCCTACTCAGCACCACCACTTCGGCTCAAGAACAATGGCTGGTGGGGCAACGCGGCTGTCGGCTTTTCCTATGAGGGGCTGGCCTGGTTCACCGGCGCAGCGGCGCTGATCGGCGCGTTTCCGGACTGGCGGATCGTAACGCTCGCGGTCCTCTACTCGCTCGGTGCCCACGGCATCATGACGCTGAATGACTTCAAGGCCATTGAAGGCGACCGGCAAATGGGTGTGCGGTCGCTCCCCGTGCAGCTTGGCGTATCGCCAGCGGCCCGGCTCGCCTGCGTCGTCATGGCGTTGCCACAGGTCATTGTGATCGGGTTTCTCATCGTTTGGGGGCTGCCGCTCTTCGCCGCCATTGTTGCGCTGCTGCTCGGCGCGCAAGCCTGGCTGATGGCGCGCTACCTGCTCGATACGAACAAACTTCTCGAACAGCCCTACCGAATGGCTGCGCTCTACAATGCGACGGGCACGACACTCTACGTGCTCGGAATGTTGGCGAGTGCGATTGGCCTGCGTGGGCTCTTGATCACCGGTGTCTAGAGGGGCACGGGAACAACTTCGCTCGTGACGTTAAGGAGGGGCATCCATGACAGTCACCGACATCGATAGGGTGGAGGGCATCGGCAACGAACCGGTCGATAGCTCTGCACCGATGGCTGAGCGCTACCTGAGTTGGTTTGGTATCATCCGGCTCGGCCTCGTGCAGACGGCACTCGGGGCCATCGTCGTTCTGACAACGTCGACGCTCAACCGCGTCATGGTCGTGGAGATCGGGCTTGCTGCCATGCTGCCCGGCGCCTTGGTGGCGCTCCATTACGTTGTTCAGTTGTCCCGGCCGCGCTGGGGACATGGTTCAGACGTCGGCGGCCGGCGCACACCATGGATCGTTGGCGGCATGGCGGTGCTCGCGCTTGGCGGTTTTGCCGCTGCCGCAGCGACAGCCCTGATGGCAACACAGTTCTGGCTCGGCGTTGCTGCAGCGACATTCGCTTTCGTCCTGATTGGCGGCGGCGTCGGTGCTGCGGGCACGTCATTGCTCACTCTGTTGGCAACGCGCGTGGCGCCGGTGCGGCGCGCACCTGCCGCGACGATCGTCTGGGTGATGATGATCATCGGGTTCATCGTCACAGCAGCAACGGCGGGAACTTTTCTTGATCCGTTCAGTCTGACCCGGCTGGTGACAGTGACCGGCATTGTCAGCCTGATTGCATTCTGCGTGACGCTGCTCGCCGTTGCGGGGATTGAAAAGGCCCCCGCGAGAAAGGCGACAGTTGCCACCAACGAAGAGAAACCGGATTTCTGGGCGGTTCTGCGAGAGGTCTGGGACGAACCCAAATCGCGCCGTTTCGCAATCTTCGTGTTTGCTTCGATGCTGGCCTACTCGGCGCAGGATCTGATCCTCGAGCCATTCGCTGGTGCGGTGTTCGGTTTCACGCCCGGTGAATCGACCAAACTTGCCGGGGTACAGCATGGCGGCGTGCTCGTGGGCATGGTGGTCGTGGCATTGGCCGGGCTTGGCTTCCGCGGTGTTCGCTTCGGCTCGCTGCAGGCCTGGACTGTGGGAGGATGCGCTGCCTCGGCACTGGCATTGTTCGCCCTGGCTTTCGCTGGGTTTGTCGGTCCCGCGTGGCCACTCAAGCTCAACGTGTTCGCACTCGGTCTTGCCAATGGTGCCTTCGCAGTCGCGGCTATCGGTTCGATGATGGGTCTTGCCAGTGAAGGCGGCCGCAATCGTGAAGGTGTCCGCATGGGGGTGTGGGGTGCGGCCCAGGCCATCGCCTTTGGCCTCGGCGGCTTCCTCGGCACGGTCGGTGTCGACGTGACGCGGGCGCTGACCGGCTCGGTGGCGCAATCCTACATGGCCGTGTTCACGCTTGAGGGTTTTGTCTTCCTTATTTCGGCGGTGCTGGCGGTCCGTGTCGGTATCGATCTTGTGGAGAGCAGGAACCGCCTTTCGGTGGCCGGAGATGGGTATCTAGCAGGGGTCGGCGGATCCTGATCATCGAAGGGCATGATCAGGTCTCGTAATGACCGAGGGGAACAGGACGATGGAACACACCTATGACTGCGTTGTGGTTGGTGGCGGCCCTGCCGGGACAACAGCGGCAACACAGCTGGCGGTTGCTGGCTACGATGTGGCTCTGATGGACAAGGCAGGGCGGATCAAGCCTTGCGGCGGCGCAATCCCGCCGCGTGCCATTCGCGATTTCGATATACCGGAAGACCAACTCGTCGCACGCATCCGCTCGGCGCGGATGATCGCGCCGTCGGGCAAGCGCGTGCCGATGCCCATCGAGGGCGGATTTGTCGGCATGGTCGATCGGGAGCACTTCGATGAGTTCTTGCGTGTGCGTGCGGGCGAGCTAGGCGCGACCCGTATCACCGGCACGTTCGTCCGGCTGGTCGAAGAGGATGACGGGACGGTCTCGATCACGTATCGGCCCAAGGGCGTCAGCAAGGATGATGTCCGAGAAGCCGATGCGATCAACGCGCAGATCGCCAATGCCGATCCGGACGGATCGGAGAGCGGGCCTCTGGAGACGATCCGTACTCGGGCGGTAATTGGAGCGGATGGCGCGCGCTCAGCGGTAGCCAAGCAATCGGTTCCCGGTGCTGACCGGGTGCCGTGCGTGTTTGCCTATCATGAGATCGTTGAAAGCCCTGAGCCGAACGAGGAGTTCGACCCGCTGCGGTGTGATGTCTGGTATCAGGGCCGGGTCTCGCCGGACTTCTATGGCTGGGTGTTTCCGCACGGGCCGTGCACATCAGTCGGTGTGGGCAGCGCGAACAAGGGCTTTTCGCTGCGTGGCGCTACCAAGTCGCTACGCGAGTCCGTCCATATGGAAGGCTGCAAGACGATCCGTCGTGAGGGTGCACCGATCCCGCTCAAGCCGATGAAGAAATGGGACAATGGCCGCAATGTCGTGCTGGCGGGAGACGCAGCTGGCGTGGTCGCGCCGTCATCAGGTGAGGGCATCTACTACGCCATGGATACCGGCCGCATGGCAGCCGAAGCGGTCGATCAGTACCTTGTTACCGGTGATGCGAGGGCATTGGCCGGCGCTCGCAAAGCCTTTGGCAAGGCGCATGGCAAGGTGTTCTGGGTGCTCGGGATGATGCAGTACTTCTGGTATTGCAACGACAAGCGACGCGAACGTTTCGTCAAGATGTGCGAGGACCCCGATGTCCAGCATCTGACGTGGCAGGCCTACATGAACAAGGAACTGGTGAGGGCCAAGCCGGCGGCGCATATGAAGATCTTCTTCAAGGACCTTGGCCATCTGTTTGGCCTTGGCTCGACCTCTTAGGTCTTGGCGGAATGACCTCGTTTGCCACATTTATGATTGACGGGGGGCTGTTGCCGCTCGTGATTCTCATTTTTGTCGCACTTGAGGCACTCGCACTCTTCTTGCTGAAACGACGGTTCGGCATTGGGCCGGGCCTCGCACCTATGGCCGGCAGCCTTTTGTCCGGCGGCTTTCTTGTCCTTGCGCTTTATGTCGCGCTTGTCGGTGGCCCGGCAACGATCATCTTGCTGTGTTTGGCGGCGTCATTTGTGGTCCATCTCGGCGACTTGGTTTGGCGGTTGCGCGAAAGTGGATCGGCATTGCGGCCGCGCGGAGAGGGTTTGCGGACGCAAGGTTCGGTATAACGTCGGTCGGCTTGCACCACTTTGGTGCTTGGCGACCGACCTCAGATGACCGGCAAGAATGAAGCCGGTCCATGTGTGGAGGGAAACGGGATGGCGCATGATCAGACAGGCAAGGAGACGGTCACGGCACCGGGACGCCCGGACACGCCGCTGCTTGATCTTGTAAACACGCCCGATGATCTGAAACAGATCGATAAGGCAGATTTGCGCCAATTCACCGATGAATTGCGCGCCGAGATGATTGACGCAGTATCGGTGACCGGAGGCCATCTGGGCGCAGGGCTTGGTGTCGTTGAGTTGACCGTTGCGCTCCACTACGTCTTCGACACGCCGGCCGACCGCATCATTTGGGATGTTGGCCACCAGTGCTATCCGCACAAGATCCTGACTGCCCGTCGCGACAGGATCCGAACTCTTCGCCAAGGCGGCGGCCTATCGGGTTTCACCAAACGAGCCGAAAGCGAATACGACCCGTTTGGCGCAGCGCACTCATCAACGTCAATTTCGGCCGGTCTAGGCATGGCCGTGGCGCGTGATCTGGCTGGCCGGCAGAACAATGTGGTGAGTGTCATCGGTGACGGTGCGATCACCGCAGGCATGGCCTATGAGGCAATGAACAATGCCGGCGGCATGGATGCGCGCCTGATTGTCATTCTCAACGACAATGACATGTCGATCGCCCCGCCGACCGGTGCGCTGAGCTCCTATCTGGCCCGGCTGGTTTCAACCAAGACGTTCCGGGGCCTGCGCGAGCAGTCAAAGAAACTCGTCAAGGACATGCCCTATCCGATCAAGGAAGGGGCTCGCCGCGCCGAGGAATTCGTCCGCGGCATGGCCATGGGCGGCACACTGTTCGAGGAACTGGGTTTTTTCTATGTCGGGCCGATCGATGGCCACAATCTCGATCAGCTCCTGCCCGTGCTTGAGAACGTTCGCGACACGGAGACAGGGCCGATCCTGGTGCATGTCGTAACGGAAAAGGGCAAGGGTTACTCCTATGCCGAGAACGCCGCGGACAAGTATCACGGCGTTTCGAAGTTCGATGTCATCACCGGCAAGCAGACCAAGGCAAAGAGCAACGCACCGAGTTACACCAGCGTGTTTGCCAAATCGCTGATCCGCGAGGCCGAGGCCGACGACAAGGTGGTCGCGATCACAGCTGCAATGCCATCAGGTACCGGGCTCGATCTGTTCGAGAAGACCTTCCCCGACCGTTGTTTCGATGTCGGCATTGCCGAGCAACACGCGGTGACCTTTGCCGGTGGGCTTGCAACAGAGGGCTACAAGCCGTTTTGCGCCATCTATTCGACCTTCCTGCAGCGTGCCTATGACCAGGTGGTCCATGACATTGCAATCCAGAACCTGCCGGTCCGCTTTGCCATCGACCGTGCCGGTCTTGTCGGTGCGGATGGCGCGACCCATGCCGGCGCATTCGACGTGACCTATCTGTCCTGCCTACCGAACATGACAGTGATGGCCGCCGCCGATGAAGCCGAGTTAACCCGAATGGTTGCAACGGCAGTAGCCCATGAGTCCGGGCCTATCGCTTTCCGCTATCCGCGCGGCGAGGGTGTCGGTATCGACATGCCGGAAACCCCCGAGCCGCTAGAGATCGGTAAAGGGCGCATTCTTTGCGAGGGCAACAAGATTGCGCTGCTGTCCTATGGCACGCGACTGGCCGCAGCGCTGGACGCAGCCGAACGTCTGGCCACTTTCGGACTTTCAACGACCGTGGCGGATGCGCGTTTTGCCAAGCCGCTGGACCAGGCGTTGATCCGCCAGCTTGTGCAGGAACATGAGGTGCTGATCACGATCGAGGAGGCATCCATAGGCGGGTTCGGTAGCCATGTGGTGCACTTCCTGTCGGAAGACGGATTGCTCGACCGTGGTCTCAAACTGCGCATGATGGTTTTGCCTGATCGTTTCCAGGATCAGGACAGCCCGGCCAACATGGTGGCCGATGCGGGGTTGGATGCGGACGGTATCGTCGCCAAGGCACTCGATGCGCTCGGTCTCAATGAGGATGCCGGTCTCGCCGAAGCCAGCCGTGGGACGGGTGCACCCCAGCGGGCCTGAACAGCCCGCTGGTATAATTTAAACCGTGGCAGCTGGGCGGAGGTTTGAGCCGATCAGTTGTCTCCGGCCTCTTTGGCATATTCAAGGAACTCCTTGAGGCCAATCCGCCACCAGTCGAAAGTGTCGTCGGCGTTGGAGAATGAGACGCCGCCAAACATATTGACGTCCATCTCGATCACGCTGTCGCCCTCATCGTCCTGATAGGCCTGGAACCAGCGTTTCGTCTTGTTCCATTCATTCATGTCCCGGAGGGACATGTCGATGTCGGTCCAGCCGGCGTAGAACTGAATCGATTTGCAGTTCTCGTTTTCACCATCGCAGTCATAGAAAAAGATGTTGTAGCGCGTGCCGTCGATCCGACCGATAATCATCGGTGTGTCATCTGCGGCAACATCGAGATTGGCCGTGCCGTAACCACGGGCGATTTCCAGCAGCCGGTCCGGATTTCGGGCATCGACCAGCTTACTTTCGGCAAATGCTGAGGTGCTGGCCACTGCCGAAAGCACTGTGCCGGCGAGGATGGCGGCGAAGACCTGGGCTGACTGGGCTGAGCGATTGCGTGAC
>JBCDCP010000002.1:0-58616 GCA_039181495.1 Pseudomonadota bacterium
CGCCACGTGCGCGCACGCCATCGTTATTGGCTTCACCGGCGAGTGCCGAGAGCCGATCGGTGATTTCTTCCGAGGAAGGAAACAATGCATCTGCGATTTGCTTGGTCACACTGTTCCTGTCTTGTTGTTGGAGCCAATCCGGATCTGGTGGGCAGCCCTACTTACCGGCGTCAGATCCCGCAGACCTAGTGAGCGCCTTGAGCGCATAGAGCCGTTCAAGGGCTTCACGCGGCGTCATAGCGTCCGGATCAATCGCGGCCAAGGCCGCATGCAGTTGTCTGGCCTCTTCTGAGACCTGAACATCCTCGGCCGTCTGGGCAGCGGCCGAGAATAACGGCAAGTCGTCGGCAACTTTGCGCGGATCGGTGCCCTGATCGGCTTGCTCAAGCCTCTGCAGGATATCACGCGCACGGTGGACAACTGCAGTTGGAAGACCAGCAAGCTTGGCAACCTGAACGCCGTAGGATCGATCGGCCGCGCCTGGGACGACTTCATGCAGGAAGACGATATCGCCCTTGTACTCGCGGACGCGAAGACTGGCGTTGCGCAGCCGGGCATGGGTCTCGGCGAGCGCGGACAGTTCGTGAAAATGCGTTGCAAACAGTGACCGGCACCGATTCATCTCATGCAGGTGTTCAAGAGTCGCCCAAGCGATGGAAAGACCGTCATAGGTGGCTGTGCCACGGCCGATTTCATCGAGAATGACAAAGGAGCGTTCCGTCGCCTGATTGAGGATGGCAGCGGTCTCCACCATCTCGACCATGAAGGTGGATCGGCCGCGGGCAATGTCGTCCGCCGCGCCAACCCGGCTGAACAGCCTGTCCACGAGGCCAATAAGGGCCTTCCTGGCGGGCACAAAGGAGCCCATCTGCGCCAGAATGGCAATCAGTGCATTCTGTCTGAGAAACGTCGACTTACCAGCCATGTTCGGGCCAGTGATCAACCAGATTCCGGCGCCATTATCACCACGCTGCCCATCACTAAGATCGCAATCGTTCGGCACGAATGTGCCAACGCCTGAAGCGGCGAGGCTCTGCTCGACGACCGGGTGGCGACCACCATCGACCACAAATGCCGCGTCGTCGGCGAGCGTTGGCCGGACATAATCACGCTCCAACGCCAGATTCGCCAGTCCGGTCAGCACATCGAGTTCGGCCAGTGCATCACCCAATGCGGTCAATGCCATCCGCTCTTGCGCAATCGCTTCCGAGAGTTGGGCGAAAACCTCCCGTTCGATCCGCATCGCTTCGTCGCTGGCCCGATCGATACGCGCCTGCAGATCCGCCAGCTCGGCTGTAGAGAAACGCTTCGCGTTCTGCAGCGTTTGCCGGTGAACGAAGTCGTGATCGCTTGTGGCCAACAGCGTCTCGCCCGCAGCGGCATTGACCTCGACGAAGTACCCCAGGAACCCGTTGTGCCGAATCTTCAGCGTCTTGAAGCCTGTATCCTTGCGGTAGCGTGCCTCCAGTTCGGCGATAACCTTGCGCGAGTGATCCCGCAATGCGCGCGCTTCATCGAGATCTTCGCGGTAGCCATCCCGGACAAAGCCGCCCTCGTTTAGATGTGGACCAGGCTCGTCGACAAGTGCTGCCTCAAGATCCGCAACAAGCTGCTGATCGGGTCGCCCAAGGGCGTCCCACAAGTCGGCAAGCCGCGGTGTTTCCTGGGTCAACAACGCAGGCTCGGTCACCAGTCCTCGCAGCAACGCAGACTGAACCAGACCGTCCCTGATGGCTGCGAGGTCGCGCGGGCCGCCACGACTCATTGCAAGCCGTGTCATGGCGCGTACAAGATCCGGCACTGCACGCAATCCTTCAGACAGACCGTCACGCAAGGCCGTGGTCTCGGCGAGATAGCCAATCCCATCCTGTCTCAACCGGATGTCTGCAATGTCGGTCAATGGGGCCGAGAGCCAGTCGCGAAGAAGCCGCGCGCCTGCCGCCGTTCTCGTCCGATCGATGGCCGCAAGGAGACTGCCTTGCCGGTTGCCAGACAGGGTCTGGGTCAGCTCGAGATTGGCTCGGCTGGCGGCATCGATCGCCATCGCACCGGCTCCCGTCAAAGGCACTGGTGGTTTGAGGGGTGGCGCAACGCCGCGCTGTGTTCGGTCGACATAGGTGAGCAAAGCGCCAGCGGCACCAATTTCGGCTGCTGAAAAACTACCGAAGCCATCGAGAGACGAGACCGAAAACGTCCGCTCCAGCGTTCTGCGGCCACCTTCGGGGTCGAACTGATCGCCATTCAGCGCTGTGAGATGGCCGGATTCAGGCCCCAATGTAGCCCAGTCATCGGAATCGGCCAGTGCGTGAGGGAGCAGAATCTCGGCGGGAACAATCCGAGCGATTTCACCGTTCAGACCGGCCTCTGCCACCGACTGCGTGTAGAATGCACCGGTCGACATTTCGACCCAGGCGAGACCGAACTGCCCGCTCCCTTGAGCACTGGACCGCTCTCTGACCAGCGCCAGCAGATAGTTGCTGTCGCGGGCATCCAGCAGTTGGTCTTCGGTGATCGTCCCGGGCGTGACGACGCGCACAACATCGCGCTTGACCAGAGCTTTGCTGCCCGCACGTTTCTTCGCTTCAGCCGGGTCTTCCAGCTGTTCACAAACAGCGACCCGATAGCCTGAGGCAATCAGTTTGTAGAGATACTCCTGGGCGCGGACCACTGGCACGCCGCACATCGGAATGTCCTCGCCCTGGTGCTTTCCGCGGCGGGTCAGCGTGATGTTGAGCGCGGCACTGGCAACAACGGCATCCTCAAAGAACAGCTCGTAGAAGTCACCCATGCGATAAAACAAGAGTGCGCCAGGGTTGGCCGCCTTGATCTCAAGAAACTGCCGCATCGCGGGTGTTGCGCTTGCGGCATCACGCGGAGCTGCGATCCGACCCTCGTCAACGGTGCCGGGCGCACCGGCCAGAGGCGGCTGTTTGGATGCAGGGGCACGCCGCGGCGTTGCGCCCGCGGAAACGAGAGCTCCGGCGGCGTCGATGTCATCAGGGCCTTCCGGTTCGGCCATTTCGGCGGCGACCAGTTGGAACGATGCGGATGCTGCAGGGTCGGACATTGGCTCAACCTAGCAAAGCCGTTCGGGCACGAATACCGCCGGTGCTTTGGTCCTAGCCAAGCTGTGGATCGCCTCGCAGCGATCCTAGACCATTTGGCCAGGGGTTAGACCCCGGTGGCGCTTGAGAGGTGCGGGAGGCTTCAATAAGCTCGCCACCAGCCAACAAAATCGGCCACAAGGCCGAGCAACAGCAAAAAGCCCTGACAATATGACCGATTCCCGAACGACGCCGTCGCGCGACAGCGGCAGCAAACCTGACGGTGCATCAACAAGCGCAGCTGCTCAGAGTGTTGCGCGCCCGCGTTTCACAGATCAAGAGGCGCTGCAGTTTCATGCCCAGGGCAAACCCGGAAAACTTGAGATCACACCGACGAAACCGATGGCCACACAGCGTGACTTGTCGCTGGCCTACTCACCGGGCGTGGCTGTTCCTGTCCGGGCCATAGCCGAGGACCATACACGAGCCTTCGACTACACCAATCGCGGCAATCTTGTCGCGGTCATCTCCAATGGCACAGCTATTCTCGGATTGGGCAATCTCGGTGCGCTGGCTTCCAAGCCGGTGATGGAAGGCAAAGCGGTGCTGTTCAAACGGTTCGCCGATGTCGATGCCATCGATCTCGAGTTGGACACCACCGATGTCGACGCGTTCATCAACGCCGTCCGCCCGCTCAGCCCGTCCTTTGGCGGGGTCAACCTCGAGGACATCAAGGCACCGGATTGTTTCATCATTGAGCAGCGCTTGCGTGAAGAGATGGACATTCCGGTCTTTCATGACGACCAGCATGGCACTGCGATCATTGCCGCCGCCGGTCTGATCAATGCGATCGATCTGACAGGCCGTGACATCGCAACGACGACGCTCGTGATCAATGGTGCGGGCTCGGCAGGGATCGCCTGCGCCGAACTGCTCAAGGCAATGGGCATGTCGCCCTCGAATATCACGCTGTGTGACACAAAGGGTGTCGTCTATCAGGGTCGCGAAGAGGGCATGAATCAATGGAAGTCAGCCCATGCGGTGAAAACCGAGAAGCGCACCCTCGATGAGGCGCTGGACGGGGCCGATGCGGTGTTCGGACTGTCGGTGAAGGGCGCTTTTAGCGAAGCGATGATCCGGTCGATGGCAGACCAGCCGATCATCTTCGCGATGGCCAATCCCGATCCTGAGATCACGCCCGAAGAAGTTCGCGCAATACGTGGTGACGCGATCATGGCCACCGGGCGCTCGGACTACCCCAATCAGATCAACAACGTGCTGGGCTTTCCCTATATCTTTCGTGGGGCGCTGGATGTTCGCGCCACGACCATCAACAATGAGATGAAGGTGGCTGCTGCGCAGGCGCTGGCCGACCTTGCACGAGAAGACGTGCCGGACCAGGTCGCTGCCGCCTATGCCGGAAAACGGCCCCGCTATGGCCCTGAATACATCATTCCCGTGCCTTTCGACCCGCGGCTTCTTAGCTCGGTGCCACCAGCTGTGGCGCGCGCGGCCATGGATAGTGGTGTGGCGCTGAAGCCGGTGCTCGATCTCGCAGAGTATCAGGAGACGTTGTCAGCGCGGTTGGACCCGGTTGCCGGCACGCTACAGCGCATCTTCGCGCGGGTGCGTCGGTCGCCCAAGCGCGTTGTCTTTGCAGAAGGGGAAGAAAGCCAGGTCATTCGGGCCGCCTATGCCTTCGTCAATCAGGAGCTCGGCACAGCCATCCTGGTCGGGCGCGATGACCTCGTGCGGGAGCAGATCTCTCAGCTCGGATTGGAGCCGCGGCCCGACATCAGGATCGTGAATGCACGGCTCTCGGATCGCAACGACGATTATGCAGAATTCCTTTACTCGCGGCTTCAGCGGGACGGCTTCCTGCTTCGCGACTGTCAGCGCATGGTCAACAATGACCGCAATTACTTTGCTGCCTGCATGCTGGCGCGCGGTGATGCCGATGCCATGGTGACCGGCTCGACGCGTAACTTTGCGGTTGCCATTGGCGAGATTCGCCGGGTTATCGATACCCAACCAGGACATCGGCTGATTGGTGCCTCGATTGCCCTGTGCCGTGGGCGGACCGTGTTAATCGCTGATACGGCGATCCATGACATGCCGACCGAGATCGAACTTGCTGACATTGCCGAGGAATCAGCCGGACTGGCGCGGCAACTTGGCTATGAACCGCGCGTCGCCATGCTCGCCTACTCGACGTTTGGATACCCGCGCGGTGAGCGCTCCGAACGGGTGCGCGAGGCTGTCCGCATTCTCGATGAGCGGCGCGTGGACTTTGAATATGACGGCGAGATGGCCGCCGATGTGGCGCTGAACCGCGACTTGATGGCGTCCTATCCGTTCTGCCGTCTGACCGGGCCGGCCAATGTCCTTGTCATGCCGGCCTTCCACTCGGCCTCGATCGCCACCAAGATGCTGCAGGAGCTGGGCGGCTCCACGGTCATCGGACCCATTCTGGTCGGGTTCGATCGGTCGGTTCAGGTCGTTCAGCTTGGTGCCACCGACTCCGACATCGTCAACATGGCCGCGATCGCCGGATACAACGTGCGCGGATGAGTTCCGCTCTGTGTCGGCCAATGTTGATCCGCTACCTCTAGTGACCAGATTCATTCGTCAGGCGGCGGCTGCGGAAGCAGCGGCCAGCGCATTGCCACGATAGGACAGAGCTTCGGCCAGATGTGGCCGGTTGATGGTTTCCGCACCCGACAAGTCAGCGAGTGTGCGCGCGACCCGCAATACGCGATGGAACCCGCGGGCGGACAACGACAATCGATCGGCTGCGTCGTGCATCAAGGCGGTCGATGGCGTATCAAGACTGGCGGCATGCTCCAGCATGCCAGTAGGCAAGGTGGCGTTGGTCGTCGATGCATCGAGGCCGAGTGCCTGGGCTCGTGCGGCCTGGACCGACCGGGCCTGCAGGACCCGTTCGCCAACAACTGCGCTGTTCTCCGGGGATGACGGCAACATCAGATCGGTTGCACTGACAGCTGGAATCTCAAGATGAATATCGATCCGATCGAGCAGTGGACCCGACAGCCGGGCCTGATAGTCGCCGGCACAACGTGGGCCACGCCTGCAACTATGCCCCGGCTCGCCGGCCATCCCGCAACGGCAGGGGTTCATTGCTGCCATGAGCTGGAACCGTGCGGGGTAGGAAACACGATGATTGGCGCGCGCAATGACCGCCTGCCCGCTTTCAAGCGGCTGCCGAAGGGAATCCAACACCTGCGGTGAGAATTCCGGCAACTCGTCGAGAAACAGCACACCGTGATGGGCGAGAGATACCTCGCCGGGGCGCGCCCTCATACCACCACCCACCATGGACGCCATCGACGCGGAATGGTGCGGTGCCCTAAACGGCCGGCGCGGCGACAGTCGGCCACCATCAAGATCGCCGGCAACCGACCGAACCATGCTCAACTCGAGCATTTCTGTCGGCGACAAGGCCGGTAGAATAGAGGGCAGGCGTTGTGCAAGCATCGACTTGCCCGCACCGGGTGGACCCACCATCAGCATGTTGTGTCCACCAGCAGCTGCGATTTCCAGTGCCCGCTTGCCCGCTTCCTGGCCGCGGATATCGGCAAGATCCGGCAAACCCTGCTCAGGGTCCGCGATGGCAGGCTTCGGCGGCTCAAGCGGCTGATGGCCGGCAAAATGATTGACCAGCGTGGTCAGACTTCGCGGCGCAAGGATGTCGAGATCGGCAGCTGCCCAAGCCGCTTCGGCACCGCACGCAGCAGGGCAGATCAGGCCCAGCTCAGAGGTATTAGCGGCAATCGCTGCCGGCAGGACTCCCGAGACGGCCGAAACCTCGGCATCAAGCGCCAGTTCGCCGAGAACCAGGTAGTCTTCGACCGCATCGGCCGGGATAGCGCCAATGGCCGCCATAATCCCCAACGCTATTGGCAGGTCGTAGTGGCTGCCCTCCTTGGGGCGATCGGCGGGCGCAAGATTGACCGTGATCCGCCGGGCCGGCAGTGCCAGGCCAATGGCGGTTAGCGCAGAACGCACACGCTCGCGGCTTTCAGCAACCGCCTTGTCCGGCAGGCCGACTATGGTGAAGTTCGGTAGTCCCGGTGCGACCTGCACCTGAACATCGATATCCAAAGCTTCGATGCCCTGGAATGCGACCGTCCGCACATGGGCGACCATATCCGACCCCCGCCTCGCCTGTTCATTTCACGGGGCAGCGTAGCGGATCAGATTGCAACAAACAAGAACGAAACAGGAACTATTGTATATCTCAGGTTGATTACTGCAATCTTCGGTCAATCGCGTCCCAGATCAGCGCGGCGGCGTCCGGCCCGCCCAGATTCTTCACTGCGCGGATGCCTGTTGGTGAGGTGACGTTGATCTCGGTCAGATAGCCGCCAATGACATCGATGCCGGTGAATATAAGCCCAAGCCGCTTCAGATCGGGTCCAAGCCGCTCGCAGATTTCCCGCTCACGCGGTGTGAGATCGGTCTCGGAGGCCTGAGCTCCACGCACCATGTTGGAGCGAAGGTCGTCCGGGGCAGGCACACGGTTGATTGCACCGGCGAATTCTCCGTCAATGAGCAGAATGCGCTTGTCACCGTCACGCACTTCGGCGCGGTACTGCTGTACCACCCAGGGCTCGGGAAACATGGTTTCGAACATATCGACCAGCGAGCCGTAGTTCTGATCTTCCGGCCTGATCCGGAACACCGCTTTGCCGCCATTGCCGTAGAGTGGCTTGAGCACGATGTCGCCCATCTGTTTGCGGAACGCCGCAACATCGTCCGCATTCCTGGTAATCAAGGTTGGCGGCATGAGATCGGCATAGTCGAGCACGTAAATTTTCTCCGGCGCATTGCGAACCGCTGCCGGATCGTTGACTACGAGGGTGTCTGGATGGATCGCCTCGAGCATGTGGGTTGCGGTGATGTAATCCATATTGAATGGCGGATCCTGACGCATCAGGACCACATCAACGTCATTGAGTGAGATGGGTTGGGTCTCGCCGAGCGTGAAATGGTCCCCCTGGATATCGCGGACCTCAACCGGTTCACCCTGGGCCGTCAGGCGCCCATCTCGCAAAGCGAGAGTTGCGTGGTGGTAGTGCAGCAGCTGGTGCCCGCGGGATTGTGCTTCCAGCATAAGGGCGAAAGTCGAGTCGCCGGCGATATTGACGTTCTGGATGGGGTCCATCTGGACGGCGACGGTCAGGCTCATGGCAGGCTCTGGTCAGGCTGGTTGTTTCGGTAGCTTCAGCGTCGATTTCTCACGGCGCTGCGAGGAAGGCGTTTTCTACATGGCGCGGCCACTGCCACGGCGCAACGCAAACCACGTCAAACCGGCAGACAAACCTTGAAAAGTGCGGCCTTGATGAAAGAAAGGAAGCAGCCGCTCGTGCAATACGCTGCTGCTGACGGGCAGTCAGCGCAAATGCCGCCTCATCAAGGTGAGAGCGGTACTTCACCTCAGCAAAGACCAGCATCTGGCGGCGACGCAAGACCAGATCAATTTCACCAGCTCTCGTTCGCGCCCGGATTGCTATGGGCCAATAGAACCGCAGCAAATAGCTTAGAATAGCGAACCATTCCGCCTGCCGCCCCTTCCGCTCCGCACGCTGTCGGGTGTCGTGCGGCATGCGCATTATTCTTCCGACTTTGGCGCAAGTTCGAGTGCACGCTGGTAAAGCGCCCGGCGCTGCAAACCGGTCTCGTCTGCCAGCGACACCGATGCCGCCTTTACCCCAAGCTCGGCGACAGCACGGGCCAGCCTCTCAGCCAAAGCCGGATCATCAATTGAGAGTGATGGCGTATCCAGCGCTGGCGCAACCAGGATCACGCACTCGCCCTTGATCGTCCGACCCGCAAGGCATGCGGCGAGCTCTGATAGGGTTCCACGTTCAAAGGTCTCGAACCGTTTGGTGATTTCGCGCGCCAGAACGGCCGGCCTTTGAGAGCCCAAGTGCTTGGTCATTGCATCGAGCGTCGCCGTGACCCGGTTTGGTGCTTCGTAGAACACCAGGGTCGCCTGAACCTCCGCTACCGACTTCAGCTGCCTTTCACGAGCGTTGGCCTTGCTTGAAAGAAAGCCACAAAACATGAAACGATCGGTCGGCAAGCCAGCACCGACGAGAGAGGCGAGAGCCGCTGAGGGGCCCGGCACCGGCACCACCGAGCAACCATCGGCAATCGCCGCCTCGACGAGCTTGAACCCCGGATCAGACACCAGCGGCGTTCCAGCATCCGAAATCAGAGCTATGGCGTGGCCATCTGCCAGCTGTTTCAGCAATTCAGGTCTGCGCATCGCCGCATTATGCTCGTGATAGGCGGTCAGCGGCGTCCTGATCCGATAGTGATCGAGTAGCTTGCGTGAATGGCGTGTGTCTTCACAGGCAATGAGATCGGCGCCAGCTAGGGTCTGCAACGCACGGATCGTGATATCGGCAAGGTTTCCTATCGGTGTCGCAACAACATTGAGCCCGGCCGGCAGCCGCTGGGCCACCATCGTGACACCGTCAACGGAAAAGGACGGGCCGTTCTCGTGCTGGTTGTCCACGGTTCCCGAAGCCGAGTCGGGGCGCGATGCGGTCTGCCCGTCAGAAGTTGCTGAGTCCGCCTTTTTCATAGGCAAGTCCAGTCTCCCGAAATCGGATCTGTGTCATTTACCATGTTTCCAACATGTCCCTAGGGTGCAGACAGCCGAGGTTTTATTATCGTTAACAGGCTTTCAACCTGCCACGACAGGCTTTAGACCGTCGACAGCCGCAGAATTCAGGGGCGGGCACCGTTGGCAGGCAGCGCTGCCAGGGCTTGGAATTACACGCCGATTCAGAGGATTCGGGCTGTCGGGACGACATATCATCAAGGCAATGAAGAGACTTCAACCACAGAGCATACTGTCTACCGGCCAAGTGAACCGCCGCAGCGTCCTTCGCGGTGGTGTAGGGCTGTTGGCCCTTGGAGCCGGGGCAACGCTTGCGGGATGCGCCGGCAATACACCGCAACGGCGTAGCACTGCTCCCTTGCAGCAATCGCAACTACCAGCAGTACCAGGATCTTTTGGCAACGGCCCGGTCCGCGTCGGACTTCTGCTGCCCTTGACTGCTGCTGGCAATGCCGGTGCGACAGGACAAGCGCTGCGCAATGCCGCCGAACTCGCGGTGACCGAGACCGATCCGGATGGAATTACGGTCCTGCCTTATGATACCGGCGGCACGGCACAAGGCGCACGTGACGCGGCGGGACAAGCCGTGGCCGCAGGTGCGCGTCTTATTGTCGGACCGCTCTTCTCGGCCGAGGTTGCTGCAGCCGGACAGGCAGCCGGCCAGACCAATGTGCCAGTCATCGCGTTTTCGTCGGATCCCAATGCTGCCGGGCGCAATGTCTATCTGCTCAGCTTTCTTGCACAGAGCGATATCGAACTGATTGTCCGCTACGCCGCCCAGCAGGGCAAACGTGCGTTTGGCGCCGTGGTGCCAGAAAGCGCCTATGGCTCGGTCGTGGAGGCGGCATTGCGGCAGGCCGCCGCCCGCAATGGCGCTTCGGTCATCTCAATTCAGCGCTACAAGGCCGACAGCAACTCGATCACCGTAGCCATGCAGCAGATCGGCGCCGCTGCGGCTGGTGGACGGATAGATGCTTTGCTGATTCCCGATGGGGCAACGGCAATTCCGATCATCGCCCAGGGTATTCAAACCTATGGGATCGACACATCTCGGGTTCAGCTGCTTGGATCAGGACAATGGGATGATCCGCGCGTGCTGGGACAACAGGCCCTGCGCGGAGGCTGGTATGCCGCGCCACCGCCGCAGGGTTGGGCCAGTTTCGTGCAACGCTACCAGGGACGCTATCAGGCGCCGCCGCCGCGCATCGCGAGCCTGTCCTTCGATGCCATGCGGCTCGCCATGGCGCTGGCCAACCGTGATCCGCAACAACCTTATCCGCCGCAGCTTCTGACCAACCGCGACGGGTTTGCTGGCACGGATGGGTTGTTCCGACTTCGGCCCGATGGGCTGAATGATCGCGGTCTGGCCATTCTCCAGGTTGATCCGCCATCGAGCCGCGTCGTCGCACCAGGGGCACGCAGCTTTAGAAGCAGCTAACCTGATAAAATCAGGACAGACTGGTAGCGCGACCCGGCAGTGGTTCGGCCGCCAAGTCGGCCACCACGGCGTTCAGAACCGGCAAGCCTTCCGCTGTTACCGCAATGCGACCGCTATCGGTCAGGCGTATCATTCCGTGGTTCTGCAGATCAGTTATCCGGCCGGGATCAAGGGACCGCCCCGTCAGGGTCTCGAACGTTCGAGGGTCGATGCCCTCGCGCAGCCTAAGACCCATGACGAGAAACTCATCGGCGATTTCTATGTCGTCCAGAACGTCGTTGATCGTCAGGCCGTGACCCCGATCCTCCACGTCGCTCCGCCACGCTTCGGGATCACGTTCCGTTGCGGTGGCGTACCGTGATCCGGACTCGGTAATTCGGCCATGGGCGCCCGGACCGACTCCGGCATAGTCGCCGCAGCGCCAGTAGACGAGATTGTGGCGGCTCTCCGCCCCCGGCCTTGCGTGGTTCGAAATCTCGTAGGCCTGCAATCCCGCAGCAGCTGTCATATCCTGCGTCAGGTCGAACAGATCACGCGCCAGATCGGCGTCGGGCACGACCAGCTTGCCGGCATCATGCATTCTGGCGAACGGCGTGTCGGGCTCGATTGTCAGTTGATAGAGCGAGAGGTGTTCTCCGGAGATGGCAAGAACATCGGCAAGCTCAGCGCGCCAGTCCTCGATCGTTTGCCCCATGCGGGCATAGATCACATCGAACGACATTCGTGGAAAACAGCGTTGAGCAAGTTCAATTGCACTCTTGGCTTCGGCAACGCTGTGCAACCGGCCAAGCGCCTTGAGGTGATCGTCGCGCAAGGCCTGAACACCAAGTGAGACGCGGTTGACACCTGCCGCCCTGAACCCGCGAAAATTCTCCGCCTCGACCGATGTCGGATTGGCCTCCAGCGTCGTTTCAACGTGCGGGTCGCAGGACCACAGACTGCCGATTGTATCGATCACCCGCGCAACCGCCTCAACCGGCATCAGCGAAGGCGTGCCCCCGCCGAAGAAGATACTCGTGACATCGCGCGGCCCAGTACGGTCTCGGAATGCCGCAAGCTCGCGACACAACGCGTCAGCAAATCCCATGGCATCGACGCCGCCGTGCCGAACGTGGCTGTTGAAGTCGCAATAGGGACACTTGGCGGCACAGAACGGCCAGTGCACATAGACGCCGAACCCTGGGTCTGCAGCTACTGGCCCGGGAACATCGCCCCTTGCATTCTGAAACGCACGCAGGATCGGTCGCGCGCGCTGGTCTTCTTCAACCGACATTCAGGAGCCGTTCCACGAGCAGCTTGAAAGCCCGCGCCCTGTGAGACAGCGCCTCACGGTCACCGGGTTTCCAACCGTGCTTTTCATCGGCCGTCATCTCGCCGAACGTCCGCTCGTGGCCATCGGGCAAGAACACGGGGTCATAGCCAAAGCCTTTGTCGCCGCGTGGCGGCCAGACCATCTGTCCGGGTGCCTCGCCGCGGAAGATCTCGTCGCGACCATCCGGCCAGGCAAGACAAAGAACACACACGAATGCGGCTTCACGCCGCTTCGCTTCGGTCGCACCAACCTTCTGGAGCGCCTCTTCCACGACCCGCATTGCGCGGGAGAAGTCCCGATCCGGACCTGCCCAACGGGCCGAGTAAATGCCGGGATCCCCATTCAGGGCCTGCACAGCGAGGCCTGAATCGTCTGATAATGATGGCAGGCCGGATGCTCTTGCCGCTGCATGGGCTTTCAGGCGCGCATTGGCCTCGAACGTATCACCGGTTTCTTCGGGATCTTCCAGATCAAGTTCACCAGCCGAGACGACATCGAGCCCGAATGGCGACAGGAGCTCTGCGATCTCGCGCACCTTACCAGCGTTGTGGCTGGCAATAACCAATCGGCCGGACAGCATGGTCTCCAGCGAGGAACTGACAGTCACGCCCCAGCGTCCTGCTGCAAAGCCACCAGCTCGGAGACGCCTTTGCGCGCCAACTGCATCAGAGTGATGAGTTCTTCCTCGCTGAAGGGCGCTTTTTCTGCTGTGCCCTGGACTTCAACGATTCCGCCCGACGCGGTCATGACGAAGTTGGCATCGGTTTCGGCCGATGAGTCTTCGTCGTAGTCCAGATCGAGAACCGGCGCCCCTTTGTAGATGCCGCAGGAGATGGCTGCGACCGGTTCCCGGATTGGACTTGCCACCAGCATCTCGCGCGCCTGCATCCACGAAATGCACTCCCGCAAAGCGACCCAGCCGCCGGTGATCGCGGCGGTACGTGTTCCGCCATCGGCCTGCAGCACATCACAATCGACCGTGATCTGACGCTCACCAAGCAGTTCAAGATCCACAACCGCCCTGAGCGAGCGGCCAATGAGACGCTGAATCTCGAGTGTTCTCCCGCCCTGTTTGCCGCTACTTGCCTCGCGGCGCATGCGCTCGTGGGTCGAGCGCGGTAGCATCCCGTATTCGGCTGTTACCCAGCCGCGGCCGCCACCGCGCAACCAGGGCGGCACCCGCTCTTCAAGGCTTGCCGTGCAGAGCACCTTGGTATTGCCGAAACTAACGAGGCAGGACCCCTCGGCATGGCGCGAAGCTGCGCATTCGAGGGTGACGGCGCGCATCTCGTCTGCGGCGCGGTTTGACGGTCGCAACGTTCAAAGCTCCGATAAGGACAAGGCATCTGACGGGCGGGTGTGTAGCTGTTTCAGGCGCAGAACCCAAGTCCGATCTCGGCCTCGGCGCGACCGACGCCCTGGTATGTGATCGCTGACAGTTGATGCGCCTGTCCAATTCATAAGTTGACGCGGACGCGACCGGTGACAAGATTATCGATATGAATGAGCCGTTTCGCACCAAGAGCCAAGGCGCCAGTACTGAATTCGGGACCCTGGCCGACGAACTTGAGCGTCAGGGCGAGCGTTCGCGCGAGATTTTCCGGCAGATCATAGACACGTATCTTGCGACGGGTGAGCCGGTGGGTTCACGCTCGATCAGCCGGTCGCCGGAGATCAATCTGTCGGCGGCATCGATCCGCAATGTGATGTCCGACCTCGAATCGATCGGTCTGATCTTCTCGCCACACACTTCAGCTGGCCGTCTACCGACCGAGCTGGGCCTTCGGTTCTTCGTCGACGCACTGATGGAGTTTGGCACCCTTTCAGATGAAGAACGCGCCAAGGTCGACGGATTGACGTCTGCGGGCGACGATTCCGCAACCGGTGACGTTGAAGCGTTGTTGACCGAGGCCGGAGAGGTTCTGTCTGGATTGTCGCAGGGCGCCGGCATCGTCGCGACAACCAAGCAGGACCTGAGGATTCGGCATCTGGAATTCGTGCCATTGGATCCTGGCAAGGCGTTGCTGGTACTTGTCGGGTCTAGTGGTTCTGTCGAGAACCGCCTTATCGACGTGCCCGCCGGCAGCACAACGGCAAGTCTTTCCGAAGCGGCCAACTATTTGAATGCCCACCTTCGCGGCAGGACACTTGGCGAAACACGGCGCGAGATCACACGGATGCGCGACGTCATGCGCGCCGAGCTGGCCGATCTGACTCAACAGGCGGTTGAGTCCGGGATCGCTTCTCTCGCAGAATTCGGCGATGGGCAGGAAAAAACCCTGATCGTGCGTGGTCAGGCCAACCTTCTGTCGGACGTCAATGCACAGGACGATCTCGAGCGAATCCAGATGCTCCTTGGCGATCTCGAACGCAAGAACGACATTCTGGACCTGTTGGGCATGGCCGATGATGGTGATGGCGTGCGGATCTTCATAGGCTCGGACAACAAGCTGTTCTCGCTGTCGGGGTCATCTGTGGTGATGTCGCCTTATCACGACCACAACCGCGGCATTGTCGGCGTGCTGGGTGTAATCGGGCCAACGCGGCTAAACTATGCGCGTATTGTCCCCATGGTCGACTACACCGCGCAGGTTATCGGGCGATTGGTGTCATCACGCGGCACAGGCAGTTGATTTTCGCGATGTAACGCCTGATATGAGCGGCTGATGTTGCCAGGTATCCGTGCAGGCAATTCCCCTCATTACCAGAACACAGCAAGCCGAACACATGACGCATGCCAGTGGACCGGACGATCCGGACCTTGAGAACGACCACGACACGCAGGACGAAATGAGCGAGGCGCGGAACAATGCGCCTGGCCCTGAACAAGCCGCGGCGGCTGCCGCTGCACTTGCTGAAGAAAACGCGGACCTCAAGGACCGCGTGCTTCGCATGGCCGCGGAAATGGAGAACCTGCGTAAAAGGACCGAACGCGAGAAACGCGATTCAGGCCAGTATGCGATCGCCGGGTTTGCTGGCGACATGCTGGTGGTTGCGGACAATCTCTCGCGCGCGCTTTCGACCGCAGAGAGTACCACCACAGAGTCCGATGCCGGTGGCGAGGCCGACACAACACCTGCCTCAACACTTGCCTCGCTCAAGGAAGGCGTCCGGATGACGGAGCACGAGTTGCTGCGGCTTCTCGACAAACACGGCGTGAAGAAGATCGATCCGGAAGGCGAGCGATTCGATCCGCACCAGCATCAGGCAATGTTCGAGGTTCCTGACGAGAGCGTGCCCTCCGGCACTGTGGTTCAGGTTGCCCAGACCGGATTCATGATCGGCGAACGGGTGCTACGGCCGGCACTTGTCGGGGTTTCCAAGGGCGGACCTAAAGTGAAACCTGCCGCGCAGCAGGCAGAGATCGACAAGGCCGCGGCAAATGACGACGCGCCTACAGAGGGCGGTGACGGTGCTCAAGTCGACAAAACGGTCTGAGCGGTCCGGCTGATCGGCTGCCGCTGCTTTGTCATGAACCCTGTCTAGGGTGGCCGGATCGGAACAAAGCTTGGGAGGACCTCATGGACAAAACCCCGCATGGCCATGTGCACTGGTCGGAACTGATGACCCACGATCCGGAAGCGGCGCGGACGTTCTACGAAGAAACACTCGGCTGGACGTTCTCGGAGATGCCAATGCCCGGCGGTGGTGCTTACCTACTTGCCATGGGCAATGGGGAAAGGCCGATCGCTGGGATCTTCGACCTCCGCGGCGAGGCGGACTATGCTGATACACCCTCTGGCTGGATGACCTATGTCGCTGTTGATGACATCGATGATCGCATCAAAAAAGCGGAAGCCGCTGGCGGCAAAGTCCTGCAGGCTCCATTCGAGGTTCCGGGAACTGGCCGGATCGCGATGATCCTGCAAGCTGATGGCGCCATGGTTGGATGGATGACACCTGCGGCAGGAACCGCCTGACCGGGCGATCGGTCAGCCGTAGGCATGAAAGCGGTGTGACAGACCTACGCCAATGACTTTGAGCAGGTGATCGATCTCGCGCATCGGCTCGATGAAATTCGCGTGGATGTGCGGATATCCGTTAGGATTGCCCTCGCCATAGTCTGACGGTTCTGACAACTCGGACAGTTCCGACTTCACTGCCGCCTTGGGGAAGGTTTCGGCCAGCAGGTCGATGGCCTCGCCGACACGCATTTCGATCAGAAGTTCGACGAGCATCTCGCGCGAGAAATCGCTTCGCGGGGCGAACATCGGCAGATCGGCGGCAAACAGCAACAACCGCATCATCAGCGCAATCCGTATGGCGTGCAGCAGATAGAGCGGCCGTCGCGATGCATCGCTCAAAGGATCGATGGCGCCATCGAGTTCATTTAGCAGTTTCTCCAGATGCAGAAGGTCTGTTCGCAGCTGGTCATGTAGCCGGGAGAAGGCAAACGCGGTTTCGTTGCCTCTGAGCGCATATCCGACGGTAAGACAGAGTTCGCGCAAGTCATCCTTGCCAGACCCACGCCCCAGCGCATCGGCCCGGGCAACCCAGAATCCGGCGGTGAGCACCGTGGCATAAGCACTCATGGAGGTGAGGCTCGACTGCCGACGAGCGAATGACACCATTCCGAGGAGGCGCTTCATCCGCGATGATTCCCGGCAGAGGCTGACGAAACGATCAAATTCGGGTCGCGCTGCTGTTCCGAAACCCGACAGAACGTTCGCCGTGACACCAAGCTGCTGCAGGATGGCGTTGTGCGGGATGGCGCGCAGCAGACTGATATCGGACCGTGCCGGACTTCCAGGCGCTGCCGCCCGGCGCGAAACGCGAGAGCCCGTGCGAAACAGGAAATTGCCCGCAAACGCTCCGATCACTTCACGATAGTCGGGATTGTCGTAGAGGTCGCTCTGCCAAACGCGCAGAGCGCGGTAGAAGTCCCAAGTGAAGGCTATGTCCTTGTAGAACGGATCATCCTTGTCAGCCTTGTGCTCGCGCTCGGTTACTAGCAGGCTTGCCACCATGCGCAGGGCCAGGCCTGGATTTGCAAAGTTCACAAATGCATCGCTGCCCTGGAAACTCGATTCGTGCTTGAGCGGTACGCTAAGTTTCTCAAACCAGTAGCGCGACCATGGTGTCATGATGTGATACTGGCGCGCCTGCGTTCCGCCCGGATGGCAGCCGCGGCCAGCTGACTCGCCATGGGTGTTGAAGACCAGCGCCTCAACGTCCTTTATTCCGGACTCGTCGAGATGCCGGGCGAGCTGGATCTGTAGTCTCTCTATGGCGAGCGAGGCCGGAAGCTGCCCAATAAACCGTCCGGCATCGGAGAACCCGGTCTGAATCGCTATGCGGCCGCGCGATTCGACATAAGCCCGGTAAGCGCTGTTCTCCAACAGTTGCTCGATGAGCCGGCCACCGCGTTCGAGCGCGTCTGATGTCTCGAACAGTGGCGAGATGTCGATGCGGTCATCAATTCCGAAGAGCCGCGCAAAATAGAGCGCTGCCACTGCTGTGATCGGATATTCGCACTCGGCGATCAGGTAGCGGATCGGTGTTTCTGCATCGACATGGGACAGGATGCGCTCAAGCAGCATCATCTGGCGCTTGGCGGTCGTCTGTTCGCGCAGCAGGCTGGCGAAGTTGATGCGTGCGGGTTTCACCTCCTCGAGCGACTGGGTCAGTCGCGCAACTGTCAGCCGGCCGGTCATCGATTCGTGTCCGGTCCAGCCAAGGTGCGAGCGGAGGGCATTGTGGACCTGGGCGGCGTTGATGCGCACATGGATATGCGCTGTCCCAAGCCCATAGCTTCGGATTGCCGCGGACAGCCCGATCAGCGCGGCACGCGCTGTGTCATCAGTCTCGGAGATAATCGCTGTCTCGACATCCGCGGCCAGTATGCTTGGATTGACCAACCGTGACCGGTCGTCTCGTGTCAGCAGATCAGCCGCAGCCAAAAACGCTTCATCATCGGCCAGATCGGCGTCAAAAGCCGATTGCTGGCGCCGCGCCAGATCGGCGGCAGCCTCCATGCGCGTTATCAACCCATCGAGGATGGCACCGGCCTGTTCGCCGCACTGCTCCTTTACTGAGCGGGCCTGAGCAACATAGGCGCCAAGTTGCTGCGCTTTCTCGCCCAGCTTGAACACCAGCGAGTGCCACCAATTGATGTCTGTCCGGCCGTCCAGATCATAGCCGACCCAACTGGCGACGGTCGCAAAGCACGGCCGCAGGGCGGCCCATTGGAGCGGGTACAGATCCCGGGCTACGGTGATCAGCCTGTTTGTCAGATTTGCGGTGGCCGCCTGGACGTTCTCCATAGCCGCAAGTGCGAGATCGTGCTCGTAGTCGAGCGTGACCTTTGGGTCTGGGCTATGTTCGGCATCCCGAAGCTTCGATTTCAGCGCATCAAGTTCAGATGAGTCGGGCGCATCGGCCAGTGCAGCCAGGATCGCACGCAATTCGGCGTTGAGGGAAAAGGTCGGGTGCGCGGTAAAGACCAAACCGTAGCGTGGGCGCTCCCACTCGGCACGGAAGGACTCAAAGTCCAACAGAGCACCGTCGTCGCCGAATGCCGAACGGCGTACTTCAGCCTCGAAGGCTTCGATCGCCTCATCGGTCGCCTCAAACCCGCTATACGTGGACATGCGCGCAGCGCGCTGTTCCAAGGCTTCATCGCTGAGCGTGTTTGCAAGCGCCTTGAGGTCGGAAAATGCGATCTCGCCGTCTTCGAGTTCGCGCGAGATGTCATAGGCGAGCAACTTGACCGGATTGATCTGCGGATCATGTTCGGCCAAAGCGATATGGTCCTCGATCAGATCGAGATAGCGCTCACGCAACGTCTGTTCGGTGGTCGATGCAGCGTCCATCGCAACTAAGTGGCCCCGAAATTCGGTCCATTGGAAACCGACAGAACGCTATGCCGTGCATGTCACCCGACGCAAGGTCAGATTTATTCGACCGGCCTGCCGCAACAGTCGCGACGTATCAGGCAAGACGCGATCAACGCCGTGATAGATCATCCGCGATTCGCCTCCCATGACGATGACATCGCCTGACTGCAGCTTGATCGACTGCGTCTTGCCACCACGAACCGTATCGCCGAAGCGAAACAGCGCCGTATCGCCCAGAGATATCGAAACGACCGGGGCGTTGACCGCTTGCTCGTCAGAATCCTGATGCAAACCCATGCGTGTTCCCGGTGCATAGTGGTTGATCAGACAAGCTTCCGGCGGATGGCCGTAACCCGACACATCATCCCATAGCTGCGATAGCAGCTCCGGAATGGCAGGCCATGGCTCGTCCGTATCCGGATGCTGAGGCTGGTAACGGTAGCCCTGCCTGTCCGCCACCCAGCCCAATGCGCCGCAATTGCTCATCCGAACCGACAGCGGTTTGCCGGTGCGCGGCATTACCGGTTGAAAGAGCGGAGCATGTCTCAAAACCGCGCGTACATCCTCGACAAGCGCATTTTGGGCATCCGTGTCGAGATAACCCGGGTGATAGACAAGACCTGGTTTCAGGTTAAGTGCAGCACTGGTCATCATTTCGGTCCGGATCGGCGCACACTGCGTAACCTGCCCAAGCGGATCATGAGTACGGACAAGGCGAATGCAGGTTACAGCGCTTTATGCGGGTCTTCTCGGCCTGCTGACCATCTATCTTTCCATCAGGGTGATTGATGCAAGGCGAAAACAACGCGTGCCGCGTGGTGATGGGGGCGATGCGATCGTCGCACTGCGGAGGGGTCTGCAGTCAAACACGCTCGAATATGGCCTCGTGCTCATTGTCCTCCTAGGGGTATCCGAGTCTCTTGGTGCACCGGCGCTGTTGCTGCACGTTTTGGGGCTCATCTTTCTTGCCGGGCGGGCCTTCTACATCCCAGGCGGGCGCGGCGACAAGGAGAACTTCAAGCTCCGGGTTCGGGGAATGCAATTGACCTTTGCCAGCCTCGCTCTTGCCAGCCTGACCGCCATCGCCCTTTCCTTCGCGCCGGAGCTTCAATGCTGCCGGTTTCCGCTTTGACTAGGCAACGTACGAGAGCAATGCGTTCGAGCGCGGGACCAGACCAACCGAACGGTTGCGGCAGGCAAACGCTGCTCCTATATACCGCGCGAGCGCTACGGTACCGGTCTGGACGATCAAGATCCGGTCTTTCCGTGGCTAATGCACCGGGTCCCGCCTCGCCGGTTGACCCGTTCTTCATGATCCGACGACCCCAATGCGGGGGCCGAACAAGGACAAAACAGCCGGACGCTGCGCAATCGGGTCCGGCCGGCCTGCCAGAAACACGAGGTTGCCATTATGGGTAAAGTAATCGGGATCGATCTTGGGACGACCAACTCCTGCGTCGCTGTCATGGACGGCAAAGACCCCAAGGTTATCGAAAACGCGGAAGGCGCACGCACCACGCCATCGATGGTTGCGTTCACAGACGATGGCGAGCGGCTGGTTGGCCAGCCGGCGAAGCGCCAGGCGGTGACCAATCCGTCGAATACCTTCTTTGCCATCAAACGGCTGATCGGGCGCACCTATGCTGATCCGATGACCAAGAAGGACAAGGGACTGGTCCCCTATGAAATCGTCAAGGCCGATAATGGCGATGCCTGGGTGAAGGCGCATAGCGAGACCTATTCACCCTCGCAAATCTCCGCCTTCATTCTTCAGAAGATGAAGGAAACCGCCGAAGGCTTCCTCGGGTCCGAGGTGACACAGGCCGTTATCACCGTGCCCGCCTACTTCAATGACGCTCAGCGTCAGGCAACCAAGGATGCGGGCAAGATTGCCGGTCTGGACGTTCTGCGGATCATCAACGAACCCACAGCGGCGGCGCTTGCCTACGGGCTCGACAAGAAGAACACCGGCACCATCGCAGTCTATGACCTTGGTGGCGGCACCTTCGACATTTCGATACTCGAAATCGGCGATGGCGTGTTCGAGGTGAAGTCCACCAATGGCGACACATTCCTTGGTGGTGAAGACTTCGACATGCGGCTCGTCGGTTATCTCGCCGATGAGTTCAAGAAGGAAAACGGCATCGATCTGCGCGACGACAAGCTCGCCCTTCAGCGGCTTAAGGAAGCTGCCGAGAAGGCCAAGATCGAACTGTCTTCCTCATCACAGACAGAGATCAACCTGCCGTTCATAACTGCGGACGCGTCCGGTCCCAAGCACATGACGCTGAAGCTGACGCGGGCAAAGTTCGAAGCGCTGGTTGATGATCTTGTTCAGAAGACCATCGAGCCCTGCAAGGCAGCGCTCAAGGACGCCAAGCTCAAGGCTGGCGAGATCGACGAAGTGGTTCTGGTCGGCGGCATGACGCGCATGCCCAAGATCCAGGAAGTCGTGAACAACTTTTTCGGCAAAGAGGCGCACAAGGGCGTCAACCCGGATGAGGTTGTCGCCATGGGGGCGGCCATTCAGGCCGGTGTGCTTCAGGGCGACGTCAAAGACGTGCTCCTGCTCGATGTGACCCCGCTGTCGCTCGGCATCGAAACGCTTGGCGGTGTGTTCACCCGGCTGATCGACCGCAACACCACGATCCCGACCAAGAAAAGCCAGGTGTTCTCGACCGCGGAGGACAATCAGTCGGCTGTGACAATCCGGGTGGCACAGGGCGAACGTGAGATGGCGGCCGACAACAAGATGCTCGGACAGTTCGATCTGGTCGGCATTCCGCCAGCACCGCGCGGCCTGCCACAGGTCGAGGTGACCTTCGATATCGATGCAAACGGCATCGTCAATGTGTCCGCCAAGGACAAGGGCACCGGCAAGGAACAGCAGATCCGCATTCAGGCTTCCGGTGGTCTTTCGGACGATGACATCGAGAAGATGGTCAAGGATGCCGAGGAGCACGCCGAGGAAGACAAGAAGCGGCGCGAGTCGGTCGAGGCTAAGAACCACGCCGAGTCCCTGGTCAATACGACCGAGAAGCAGCTCGAAGAGCATGGCGAAAAGCTGGCTGAGGAAGACAAGGCAGCCATTGAGGCAGCCCTTGCTGAAACCAAGACGGCCATTGAAGGCGGCGAAGCAGAAGAGATCACCGCAAAGGCAACCGCTCTGATGCAGGTTGCCATGAAGCTCGGTGAAGCTGTCTATGCCGCCTCGCAGGACGAAGCCGCAGCGGCGGCGGCCGCTGACGCCGAAGCAGATGGCGACGACCCCTCCGAGGAGGACATCGTCGACGCCGATTTCGAGGAAGTCGACGACGAAGACGAAAAGAAATCGGCCTGAACCCGGTGATGGAAATGGGTCGGATGATCGCAAACCCAATACGGTGCAGCGGTCCTCCGGCCCAAATGCGTTAGCAAGGACGCTGCACACCGATGGAACAGCGCGATTTTTACGATGTTCTCGGCGTTGACAGGGGTGCGGACGACGCGGCCCTGAAATCGGCCTTCCGTAAAATGGCGATGAAGTATCATCCGGATCGGAATCCCGACGATCCGGACGCAGAGGCACATTTCAAAGAGGTCAATCAGGCCTATGAGGCTCTAAAGGACCCGCAGAAGCGCGCCGCATATGACCGGTTTGGACATGCTGCGTTTGAGAATGGCGGGCCCGGCGGTGCCGGAGGGTTTGGCGGGTTCAACGGCGATTTCGGTGCATCGATGGCCGACATCTTCGACGATCTGTTCGGAGAGGTCATGGGTGGCCGTCGCGGTGGGCGGCAAAAGGCCGGGCGCGGTGCCGATCTGCGCTACAATATGGAGATCACGCTGGAAGAAGCCTATGAGGGCAAGGCAGCGGAGATCTCCGTTCCGACCAGCGTGACTTGCGATACCTGTGAAGGAAGTGGCGCGAAACCGGGAACCGGCACCCGCACCTGCGCCACCTGCAACGGCTCGGGCCGCATTCGTGCAAGCCAGGGTTTCTTTGCAATCGAACGAACCTGCACCACCTGTCAGGGCCGCGGCGAGGTTATAGAGGACCCGTGCGAAATCTGCGCCGGTACAGGTCGGGTGATGCGCGAGCGCACGCTGTCGATCAATATTCCCGCGGGGGTCGAGGACGGTACCCGCATCCGTCTGTCCGGCGAGGGTGAAGCGGGCGTCCGCGGCGGGCCGACAGGCGATTTGTACATCTTCCTGTCGATCAAGCCGCATCCGATCTTCCAGCGCGACGGGGCCGATCTGTTTTGCCGTGTACCGATTTCAATCACCACCGCTGCCCTTGGCGGCGATTTCGAAGTCCCGACACTCGATGGCGAGCGGACGAGGGTCAAAGTTCCCGAGGGCACGCAGACGGGCAAGCAGTTCCGCCTGCGAAGCAAGGGCATGCCGGTCTTGCGCCAGCGCAGCCTTGGCGATCTTTACATCCAGACGGTTGTCGAAACGCCGGTCAAGCTGACAAAGCGCCAGCGTGAACTGCTGGAGGAGTTCCAGAAGGCTGCTTCGGACGAGAATACGCCTGATTCGACGGGCTTCTTTTCCCGGATGAAGGACTTCTTCCATAGTAGTCAACAATGATTGGACGGGCGTGACTACCGGATCCCTCTCGCCGCGCGACCGATTGATCGTCGCGTTGGACGTTGCAGACATTGACCACGCCAGAGCACTGGCTGACACGTTGAACGGTCATGTGGGTGTGTTCAAGATCGGGCTTGAGCTTGCCATGGCGGGCGGCATTGATTTTGCCCGTACACTTGCCAATGATGGCCATGCCATCTTTCTCGACATGAAGCTGCTCGATATCGGCAACACGGTCACCAAGGCCGTTGCCAACGCAGCTGCAGCTGGCTTCTCTTTCCTGACAGTGCACGCCTATCCGCAGGCCATGCGCGCCGCCGTGGCCGGGATTGGCGAGTCAGACCTGAGACTCCTGGGCGTCACCGTCCTGACATCGATGGATCAGGACGATCTGCTCAAAGCCGGATACCGTCAGACGCCACGCGATCTGGTTATCGAGCGTGCCAAAAATGCGGTGTCAGCCGGTATGCCGGGTATCGTCTGCGCGCCGCAGGAGATCACGGCGGTGCGCGAAGCGATCGGGCAGGATCTGATTCTGGTAACACCCGGTATTCGGCCGGCGATGGCGGACATTGGAGACCAGAAACGTGTCGCGACGCCGGGCAATGCGATCGCTGACGGGGCCGACTACATTGTTGTTGGACGACCAATCACACAGAGCAACGATCCCGCCGCAGCCGCAGATGCTATAGTGGCGGAAATCGCAGACACGCTGGAAAAGGGGGAGGAAAACTGATGCCAAAAGGATACTGGATCGCGCATGTCGATGTGCATGACGAGGAGCGCTACAAGGACTACCTGGCGGCCAATGCCGGGGCCTTTGCAAAATATGGTGCAGAGTTCGCGGTTCGTAACGGGCAAAGCACGCAGGCCGAAGGTAGCCTGCCCGGAAACCGGCACGTGGTGATTGCATTTCCAAGCTATCAGGCAGCGCTCGACTGCTATCACTCGGCGGAGTACGCGCCTGCGATTGCCATTCGCAAAGACGCCGCAAACGGCAACATTCTGATCATCGAGGGTTATGAAGGGCCGCAGCCTGGCGCCTGAACATCTCGGACACACGATCACGCTAAAGCATCTCTGTCTTTGCGGCCTCGCCACTGCTATAGCGCTGCCATGATTATCCCGACGACGCTGGACATCTGATGCGTTTTGCCATTGTAGGTGCCGCCGGCCGGATGGGCCGTGCGCTGATCCGTGCGGTTTGCGAGCATGACAATTGCGAGATTGCCGGCGCGATCGAACGCGAGGGCGCCGTCGAACTCGGCCAGGACGCCGGCACTCTGGCTGGTCTCGAGCCACTGCATGTGCCAGTCACCGATGATCCGTTGCCGGTGTTCGCACAATGCGAGGCGGTACTCGATTTCACCGCGCCGGACGCCACCGTCGAATTCGGCAATCTCGCCGCGCAGGCGCGTATCGTCCATGTCATTGGCACCACTGGCTTTGACCAGTCACATTTCGACAAGCTGTCAGCCGCAGCACGCCATGCCGTCATTATCCGGGCGGGCAATATGAGCCTCGGGGTAAACCTTCTCACCGCCCTGACCGAGAAGGTCGCTGCAGCACTAGACGCCGATTTCGACATTGAGATCGTCGAGATGCATCATCGCCAAAAGGTGGATGCGCCTTCGGGTACCGCGCTGATGTTGGGTGAAGCCGCAGCGAAGGGCCGTGGCATCAACCTTGACGATCATTCAGACCGGGGCCGTGACGGCCAAACCGGAGCCCGCAAACGCGGCAATATCGGCTTTGCGGCTCTGCGCGGCGGCAGCGTCATCGGAGAGCACTCAGCAGTCTTTGCCGCGCTTGGAGAGCGTATCGTGTTGAGCCATGTTGCGGAGGACCGTGCGATCTTCGCGCGCGGTGCGGTCAAAGCGGCATTGTGGGGCCATGGCAAGAAGCCAGGTGAATACACCATGCGTGACGTTCTTGGCCTCAACGACTGATCATCCGAAAACAGGGACACGGAGCGGATATGGAACGGCTTCTGGTACTCGTTCGCCACGGGCAGAGCGAGTGGAACCTCAAGAAGATCTTTACGGGCTGGAAAGACCCTGATCTGACCGAGAAGGGCGTCGAGGAGGCTATAGCGGCGGGGAAGGCGCTCAACACGCTTGGGATGAAGTTCGACGTTGCCTTCACCTCGCTGCTGAGCCGCGCCAATCGGACCCTTACGCTGATCCTCGAGCAGCTTGGTCAGGAGAATCTGGAGACAATCCGCGATCAAGCGCTGAATGAGCGCGACTATGGTGACCTGACGGGCCTCAACAAGGACAAGGCGCGCGAAAAATGGGGTGACGAACAAGTACACATCTGGCGCAGGTCCTTCGATGTGCCGCCGCCAGGTGGCGAAAGCCTCAAGATGACGGCCGAAAGGGTATTACCCTATTACGAAGCCAATATCCTGCCGCGGGTCCTAAAGGGCGAAAAGACGATCATCGCTGCGCATGGCAACAGCCTCCGCGCACTCGTCATGCAACTCGAACAGCTCGGGCCGGACGATATCGTCAAACGCGAAATCCGCACCGGTGTGCCGATCCTCTACCGGCTGGATGAAACCGGCAAGGTGATCGACATGCAAGACATGGCGGCGTGACGCAGCAACCCTGTCGGATCTCTGTCAGCTAACGGCATCAAGCCGCCGTCTTGGCCCATTCCCAGCCGAGAATGGCCCGCTTGCGCGTGAGACCCCAATGATAACCGGTCAGCGCGCCGGACTTGCCGATTACGCGATGACACGGCACCACAAATGAAATTGGGTTTGCGCCGACAGCGCGGCCGACAGCGCGTGCGGCACTTGGCTTGCCGATGTGCTGGGCGATATCGCCATAGGTGGTCCCTTTGCCCAGCGGGATGTTCAGCAGGGTCTCCCAGACCTGGACCTCAAAATCTGTCCCGATCAGCACTACGCGCAACGGCTGATCGGACGACCAGTGTTCAGGATCGAATATGCGGGCAGCAAGTGGTGCGGTCTCGCTGAGGTTTTCGGTATAGTTCGCTTTCGGCCAACGGCGGGTCATGTCCGCCAGTGCAGTGGCACGGGCCGCTTCGTCGCGGCCTTCGGCAAATGCGATGCCACAAAGACCGCGTTGGGTGGCCATCACCAGGGCGAGACCGAACGGGCTGTCGTGGAAGCCATAGGAGATGTCTACGCCTGCACCGCGCGCGCCGTATTCGCCTGGGGTCATGGCCTCATGCACCACAAACAGGTCATGCAACCGCCCGGGACCCGAAAGCCCCGAATCAAGTGCCGCGTCAAGTACACAGGCCCCGCTCTCGAGCAATGTGCGGGCATGATCGAGGGTCATTGCCTGCACGAATTGTTTGGGCGTCAACCCGGCCCAGCGGTGAAACAGCTTCTGCGCCTGCGTCGCCGGCAGCTTCATGGCATCGGCAATCGCATCCAGTGAAGGCTGATCACGCCAGTTTTCGCCAAGAAAACGAACCGCACGCTGAAGCGCGTCGTAGTCAGCGCCAGGATCGACGCTATCGAAAGCGGGAATCGGCATCGCGGCGGGGTTCATGATCGGGTCCTGAAACAGAGTGTTCGAAACGGGCTCAGCGGCGGGGTTCAGCATGGCGGGCCTCAATGGCGTTTGCGTCGAACCTCAAAGTAGGTTCAGCAGTGAGCCGCCGCGACCCGATTCTTGCAAGTAAATTCAGGCCGTACCCGCCGGTGCCTGTTTTGCCCGATGCAGAGCATCGGACAGAGCCTTGTGCAATTCGACCCGTTCGGGCGGTGACAAGCAATCGCCCAATGGGGTTTCGCCACCCTGACCCAATATTCGGAGGGCAAGCATGCCGAATTCCTCGTCTGTCTTAGCAGACAGCCGCGCCCAGTAGGGATTGAGTGTGGTCTCATCGACCCGGCCGCGCTGATCGACCCGACGTATCACCAACGCATCATGGGTCAGCATGACGGTCTCGTGGGCCCTTGCCGATCGGTAATTCGCCCTAAATGCGATGTAGACCAACGCCACATCGAGACCGAAGAACCCGAACACCGGCCAGGCGCCCATCGATAGGAACACCATCCCAGCAATGAAGCTAACACCCCCGAACAGTGCCATGACAATCAGGAAACCTGACGGCGACAGCGACCGGTGAGGCGTGATCACTGCGCTGAACAAGGCTTGCTGAGCGTCTACGGGTTGATCCGCAGCCGGCGAATCAATGTGGACGGCGCCTGATGCTTGGTTGTTTGTCGTCATGACCGATGATTATACAAGCTTGATGAAACAGCGCTATGCTCCGTTGGCGGTAATAGACTCCGTCGATTTTGCTCCCTCGTGCGAAACCGGTGCAGCGCAGCCGCGCAAACCCGCCAAGACACGGCGCCCGCCTGCCACCAAACTCAAGAAAGCCGACATCGAAGCACTGTTTTCGCTGCTGAAAGCCGGCAATCCGGAGCCGACTACCGAGCTCGAGTTCTCAGATCCCTACACCTTGCTCGTTGCCGTCACGCTTTCGGCACAGGCGACTGATGTTGGTGTGAACAAGGCGACACGGATCCTGTTTGCCGATGCACCGACAGCGGAGCGAATGGTGGCGCTTGGCGAAGATGCCATTCGCGAGCGAATCAAGACAATTGGGCTTTACCGCAACAAGGCCAAGAACGTGCTGGCACTGTCCAAGATCTTGCTTAACGAGTATGGCGGCGAGGTACCGCAAGACCGCGAGGCGCTGGAACAACTGCCCGGCGTCGGACGGAAGACAGCCAATGTTGTGCTCAACACCGCCTTTGGCGTGCCGACGATCGCAGTGGACACGCACATCTTCAGAGTTTCGAACAGGACAGGGCTCGCGCCGGGCAAGGATGTACGCGTTGTCGAAGACAACCTTGAGCGGGTGGTGCCGGACGCCTACAAGCAGGACGCCCATCACTGGCTCATTCTGCACGGGCGCTATGTCTGCAAGGCGCGGACGCCGGACTGCGGGGTGTGCGTGCTGTTTGATCTCTGCCGGTTCAAGGACAAGGCCACGATCGCGGCCAAGACTGCCTAGGGTTCCGCGTTCGAGTTACCCGGTACTACAGGATACCCCTTTATGACTGCTGAAAACCCGTCCGACGATCTCTCTCTTGACGTGATCGGCATCGGAAATGCGATTGTCGACGTTATCGCCCGTTCCGATGAAGCCTTCCTCGCAGAGCAGGAGCTTGCCAAGGGTTCCATGCATCTGATCGATGAGCAGCGCGCTGTTGCGCTTTACGACCTTATGGGTGCGGCGACCGAATCATCAGGCGGTTCTGCAGCCAATACGATTGCCGGACTTGCCAGTTTCGGCTCCCGAACCGGCTTTGTCGGCAAGGTCGCCGATGATCAGCTGGGCAAGGTCTTTGCACACGACATTAGCGCCCAGGGCGTGGCCTTCGACACGCCTGTGCTCAACAGCGGCGCTCAGACAGCACGATGTCTCATTCTCGTGACGCCGGATGGTGAGCGCACCATGAACACATTCTTGGGTGCAGCTCAGACGCTCACGCCGTCCGACATCCACGACACCACGATAGCCTCGGCCAAGATCACCTATCTGGAGGGGTATCTCTGGGACCCCGAAGACGCGAAAGAGGCCTTTGTCGCCGCCGCGAAGGCGGCCCACGACGCCGGCCGCGAGGTGGCATTGACCCTCTCGGACTCATTCTGCGTCGAGCGTTTTCGTGGTGAGTTTCTTGAACTCATGCGCTCGGAAACCGTAGACCTCATCTTTGCTAATGAGCATGAAGTGCGGGCTCTGTACGAGACCGCCGACGTTGATACGGCCATGGCCGCACTGGCCAAGGACGCGAGAATGGCCGCGGTGACGCGAAGCGCCGAAGGTTCGACCGTGCTCTATGATGGTACCCGAATCGATGTACCGGCTGTGGCAGTCGATCGCATCGTCGATCTGACAGGGGCGGGCGATCAGTATGCCGCTGGCTTCCTGCATGGCCGAACTCGCGGTGCGACGCCGGAGCAATGTGCACAGCTCGGTGCACTCGCTGCCAGCGAGGTTATCGGGCACGTGGGAGGACGTCCCGCGGTAAGTCTCAAAATGCTCGCTGAGCAGAATGGTCTGGCAATCTGACGTCCAGCCTTCGGCGTCGGCTCAGAGTTTCCTCAGCTGTACGCTTTCGATCCTGTGCTTCTCACCCTTGTTGAGAATGAGGTCGGCGCGAAACCGCGTCGGCCTGATATTGTTGGTCAGATTGGGAAGATTGATCGTGCGCCAAATCTCGTGCGCAGTTTTTTCCGCTTCCTCATCGGTGAGATCGGCATATTTGTGAAAATAGGACGTGGGATCGCGGAACGCGGTGGTCCTGAGCTTGAGAAAGCGCCGGATGTACCAGCGTTCCGTGACATCAACCGGCGCGTCGAGATAGATCGAAAAATCGAAGAAGTCCGAGACGAACGGCATGGCTTCGCCGTTCTTTGGCAATTCAGCCGCCTGCAGCACGTTCAGGCCTTCGACGATGACAATATCAGGCTGATCGATGACGATATTCTGCTCCGGTACGATGTCGTAGATGATGTGCGAATAGAGCGGCGCGGCGACATGCCGTTCGCCAGCTTTCAGCTTGGCCAGAAACGCCATCAGCGCACTGACATCGTAGCTTTCAGGAAATCCCTTGCGATCAAGCAGCCCTTCCTGTTTGAGAATCTCATTGGGAAACAGGAACCCATCGGTCGTCACCAGATCGACCTTCGGGGTGTTGGGCCAGCGGGCCAACAACGTCTTGAGAACGCGCGCAGTGGTCGATTTTCCAGCCGCGACCGAACCCGCAAGCCCGATCACATAAGGGACATGGATGTCCGGAGCACCAAGGAACCGCTGGGCTGCATCGCGCAGTTTTTGCGATGCTTCCACATAGAACGACAGAAGCCGCGACAGCGGCAGGTAGATGTCCTTGACCTCGTCGATCGACAGTCGCTCGTTGAGACCCTGCAGCCTCTCGAGTTCCTGCTCGCCAAGAACCATCGGCTGATCATCGCGGAAATCAGCCCATTCCGCGCGGTTGAAGCGATGGTAGGGTGAGATATCCGTCTCTGCCAGTTGATCCATGTCCGCGATTCACCTCCCGTCGTGAGGTCGTGTCGGATAGAGGCACCGTCATCTTGCGCCACGGGATATAGCCCAAGGTGCTCAACGATGTCGCCTGCGGGATGCCCCGCAGTGTGGTTATAGACTTGCGGCCTAGCTCCGTCGGCTTTTCTTCTCGTCGAGCCCTGACTGGGCGGTGCGGCGCGCCAGTTCGGCTTCGATATCGGCAATATCGATGCCGCGAACACTGAGCAGCACGGTCAGATGATAGAGAAGATCGCTGGCTTCCGCTGTCAGAGCTGCATCATCCTGCGACACTGCCGCGATAACGGTCTCGGTTGCCTCTTCGCCGAGTTTCTTGGCGATATGGGCCATCCCCTTGGACTGGAGCTTGGCGGTGTAAGAGACATCAGGACTTTCGCCAAGACGTGCACGAACGATGTCCTGCAGCGCGCGAAGGTCGATTGCGCCGGAACTGCTCATGATCCGATCCCATCCATCCTCATGGCCAAACCGGCAGCCGCCATGTGTTGCTTTGCCTCACCAACGGAATGCGTACCAAAATGGAAGATTGACGCGGCCAGAACCGCGCTTGCGCCGCCCTGGATGACGCCTTCAACGAGATGATCAAGCGTACCAACACCGCCTGATGCAATCACCGGGACCGAGACGGCATCAGAAATGGCGCGGGTCAGCGCCACATCAAAGCCGATCTTGGTTCCATCGCGATCCATCGATGTGAGCAGGATCTCACCGGCCCCCAAACTGACGACTTCACGAGCATAACCGATAGCGTCAATGCCGGTCGGATTGCGTCCGCCATGGGTAAAAACCTCCCAGCGCGGCGAATCGGTGTCGGTGGAGACTTGTTTTGCGTCGATTGCCACGACAATGCACTGATTTCCGAACTTCTCGGCGCCCTCGGCAACGAACCCGCGATTTTTGACCGCTGCGGTGTTGATCGAGACCTTATCGGCCCCGGCTGCGAGAAGCTGGCGGATATCCTCCACCGTACGGACGCCACCACCAACGGTGAGCGGCATGAAGCAGGCTTCAGCGGTTCTCGTCACGACGTCGAAGAGAATCGACCGTTCTTCGTGGCTTGCGGTGATGTCGAGGAAGCACAGCTCGTCGGCACCAGCCGCATCATAGGCGATCGCTGCTTCGACCGGATCGCCGGCATCAACGAGGTCGACGAACTGAACGCCTTTGACAACGCGCCCGTCCTTCACATCGAGGCAGGGAATGAGACGAGTCTTCAGCATGAGAACGACCGATCAAGCGCCCCAATCAGCTTGACTCCATGACAATGTGTCAGCTGCGAAACGCCGCAGATAGCCCGGCAGCGCATTCGGGATTTGACTCCGTGACAAGTCGATTCGGTCGCGAAACACATCATGCGGCCACTCTGGACAACATCGCCAGCGCGGCGGCAGGATCTATACGGCCATCATAGAGCGCACGGCCTGATATCGCGCCTTCGAGCTTGGCCGCATCGGGCTTCATAAGCTGTTCGATATCCGCGATCGATGCCAATCCGCCCGAGGCGATAACGGGAATGGACACCGCTTCGGCGAGCTCAATGGTGGCATTCCAGTTGATGCCAGCGAGGACACCGTCGCGATCAATATCGGTGAAGACAATCGCGGCAACGCCGGCATCTTCGAAACGGCGCGCTAGATCAGCAGCCGCTAACGTGCTCGTTTCTGCCCAACCTTCGACGGCAACCATGCCATTGCGTGCATCAATGCCGACGACGATCTGCCCAGGATTGGTCTTGGCGGCGCGCCGCACCAGCTCGGGATCGCGAACGGCAACAGTGCCAAGGATGACCCGGGCGATCCCCGCCGATAGCCAGCGGTCGATGTCCGCTTCGGTCCGGATGCCACCGCCCAGTTGCACCTGCATTCGACCAGACACGGTTCTCAGAATTGCCGCAACAGCCTCGGAATTGACCGCCTCGCCAGCAAAAGCGCCATTCAGATCAACCACATGTAGCCAGGGAAAACCAATATCGGCAAAGGCGCGCGCCTGATCGGACGGGTTGTCATTGTAGACCGTAGCCTGGTCCATCTCGCCCTTGATCAGACGAACGCACTGGCCGTCCTTGAGGTCAATTGCCGGAAACAGAATCATGATGACGGATGTCTTATGGCTTCCATGACAGGAAGTTGGACAACAGCTTGAGACCGAGCTTCTGGCTCTTCTCAGGATGAAACTGTGTACCAAACAGGTTGTCACGGGCAATGGCTGCTGTGAGCGGCCTTCCATAGCCGGTCTCGGCGACAAGGTCATCCCGGCTGCTGGCCATGAAATGATAGGAATGGACGAAGTAGGCGTGCCAGCCTTCTTCGCCGAGGGGAACGCCATCGAAAAGCGGATGCCGGTTCACCGCGTCAAGCGTATTCCAGCCCATGTGCGGCACTTTCAAACCCATATCACCACTGGGGATCAGATCGACATCGCCGCCGATCCAGCCAAAACCGGCAGTCTCGCCATGCTCGAGGCCACGATCGGCTAGAAGCTGCATCCCGACGCAAATGCCCAGAAACGGCCGGCCCTTGTAGCGAACCGCCTGCGTCAGCGCGGATTCCATGCCGACTACGGCAGCCAGACCCGAGCGGCAGTCGGCAAACGCCCCGACGCCAGGCAGGATGATCCGTTCGGCCATGGCAACGATATCGGGATCAGCCGTAACCACGACACGTTGGTTGTCGCCCGATTCGCGAATGGCCCGCGCTACAGCCTTCTCCGCCGAGTGGAGATTGCCGGACTCATAGTCAATGATGGCAACGAGACGGTCAGACTCGCTCATCGTCCCGGCTCAGGAAATAAGCCGACAATGGGCGCCTGGCTGACAGACAGCCTCGGCGAAGCGGTGTCAGCGCCTTCCAGACCCGGACCCGGTCCCGTCGAGATCGGCCGAGCGGCGGCTGCCACCAGCTTTTCATAAACCCGGCGCTCGCACTCTTCCCGTGTGGACCCGGACCCAATTCCCACGAGCCGATAACCCTTGGAACTCAAACTCCACCGGCGGATAGTGTTGGCCTCAAAACCGATCAAAAGTCCCAACACGAGCGCTATGAGAAACACGGTCGAGTCGGAAAAACCCAAGCTCTGGGCCAAAACACTGAAACCAATACTCAACGCGAGATAAACCAGCAGCGGGATCCACATCAGATTGATGAGAAACCAGGGCAACGGGAACAAGGCGGCCCAGATTGAAAAGCCGTCCTTCACAAAGACAAGTCCGTCGGTGTCGCGAGCGGGATCACCCGTTGGCGCGGTTCTCGAATGCGCGGTGTAGACCTTCATAGACTCAATTCCTGCAGAGCCGTGCAGCGTGGACCCTAGACCGTGAGCGAGCCCTTGGTCGATGGTGTCTGGTCCGGCGCGCGCAGATCAATTTCGACAGCCATGCGCAATGCGCGGGCGAATCCTTTGAAAACCGATTCGGCAATGTGATGGCTATTGTCGCCATATGGTGTTTCCACGTGCAGAGTCATGCGGGCTTGAACCGAAATCGCCTGAAAGAACTCGCGCACCAGTTCGGTGTCGAAGCTGCCGATCCGCTCCGCCGTGAAGTTGGTCCGCCAGACAAGAAAAGGGCGGCCCGACAGATCAAGCGCAACACGGCTCAGCGTCTCATCCATCGGCAGGTCGCACTGTCCGTAGCGCCGGATACCGCGCCTTGAACCGAGCGCCTCATCAATCGCCTGACCAACCGTGATGCCAACATCCTCGACCGTGTGATGGTCATCGATATGCAGGTCGCCTTTGGCCTTGATCGTCAGGTCGATCATGGCATGGCGTGCGATCTGATCGAGCATGTGGTCAAAGAAACCGACACCGGTCGCAATCTTTGACTGTCCGGCACCGTCGAGATTGATCTCGACGGAAACCGATGTCTCGCGTGTTTCACGCGTTTTCGATGCGGCACGCAGTCCTGCTGCGGCACTCTTGACGGGCTTGTTCATAGCTGGCCTCGTATGACGGCGCGCGATAAAGCCCTCGGCGCGCTCCTTTGAGCGGGCGTGATAGCAAAGCAGACCACCCAATTCCACTGGCCAATGCCAACAGCGTAAAGGTACCGCCACCGGTACAAGCCAACGCAATCGGGTTGGATGGTCTTTGAACTTTCAGCGCGCATCCCCTACATCCGGCCCTGATGCCTGCAGGGTCGTCTACCAAGACGGCTTGATCATCGTTTCAATAATCGACCGAGCGCCCTCATGACCTTTACCCAAGATCCGACTTCTGCCGCCAAACCGGGTTGGCACGCCACGACCATCATTGGTGTTCGCAAGGGTGGCAAAGTGGTCATTGCCGGAGATGGGCAGGTCAGTGTCGGCGAGACGGTAATGAAAAACACCGCCCAGAAAGTGCGAACACTGGCGAACGGTTCGGTTATCACAGGATTTGCGGGAGCAACTGCCGACGCGTTCGCACTGTTCGACCGGCTTGAGAAGAAACTTGAGCAATATCCGACGCAGCTAACCCGAGCCGCCGTGGAACTGGCCAAGGAATGGCGAACCGATCGGGCACTCCGGAACCTCCAGGCGATGATGATTGTTGCCGATACCAAGGTGAGTCTGGTGCTAACCGGCTCGGGTGATGTGCTGGAACCGGAGTACGGCGTCGTGGCTATCGGCTCTGGCGGAAATTACGCTCTCGCGGCCGCACGGGCGCTGATGGACAGCGAACTGGACGCGGAAGCTGTTGCACGGAAAGCCATGGCGATTGCTGCCGATATCTGTGTCTACACCAATTCAGAACTGACAATTGAGACGCTCGATGCTGAGTGAGGCCGACCAAGCGGCAATGTCGTCAGGTGAAATCAGCTTCGTACCGGTAACCGCGTCCGACTTGCCCCAACTTCGTCGCTGGATGGATATGCCGCATTGGCGCGAGTGGTGGGGCGATCCCGAGGTCGAGATTGAACAAATTCGGGGTATGGTCGAAGGCAGGGACACGACACGACCCTATCTGTTCCATCTGGACGGCGCGCCGATTGGCTATATCCAGTTCTGGTTCATCGCCGATGCCCGGTATGAGCCGTGGATCACCGAAGCGCCCTGGATCATGGAACTTCCCAATGAAGCAGTCGGTCTCGATCTTTCCATCGGGTCCGAGAACGCATTATCGAAAGGGCTTGGCAGCCGTGCCTTACGGCAACTGGCCATGCAGCTTTGGGGCGACGGCCATCGGCAAATCGTCATCGACCCCGATCCCAAAAATGGTCGTGCCGTAAGGGCCTATGAAAAGGCCGGGTTCCGTGTGATGCCTGAATTCGAAAGCCGGACCGGCGACTGCCTGCTGATGCGCTTTCATCCCGACAATAACGAGCAATGCCAATGACCGACCTCTCTCCACGCGAGATCGTTTCCGAACTCGACCGCTACATCGTCGGCCAGAAGGACGCCAAACGGGCGGTTGCGATCGCGTTGCGCAACCGTTGGCGCCGGCAGCAGCTCGAAGGCCCGCTGCGGGAAGAGGTTCTGCCCAAGAACATCCTGATGATCGGCCCGACCGGTGTGGGTAAGACGGAAATTTCGAGGCGGCTGGCCAAACTCGCCGATGCGCCCTTCCTAAAGGTCGAGGCAACCAAATTCACCGAAGTCGGCTATGTCGGCCGCGACGTTGAACAGATCATTCGTGATCTCCTTGAGGTCGCCATTGGTCTGATCAAAGACACCAAACGGCGACTTGTCGAAGCCAAGGCCCATATCGCCGCCGAAGAACGGGTTATCGATGCACTGCTGAAGGGCACGCCCGGAAGCCCTTCGACGCGTGAAGCGTTCCGCAAGAAACTGCGGTCTGGCGAACTCGATGACACTGAAATCGAAGTCGAACTGCGACAGGGCAGCAGCCCGTTTCCAATGCTCGATATACCAGGCATGCCGGGCTCGCAGATGGGCATGGTCAACATCGGTGACATGCTAGGCAAGGCGTTCGGTGGACCAACAAAGCGCCGCAAGATCACCGTCCGAGACAGCCATGAACTGCTTCTGCAGGAGGAGGCCGACAACCTCATCGACGAGGATCAGACCGTCCAGGAAGCCATTACGCTGACTGAGAACAGCGGGATCGTGTTTCTCGATGAGATCGATAAAATTTGCGCGGCATCAGAGCGGCGTGGCGCGGATGTCTCACGTGAAGGCGTTCAGCGCGATCTGTTGCCGCTGATTGAAGGTACGACGGTCTCCACCAAGCATGGCACGGTAAAAACAGACCATATCCTGTTCGTTGCGTCCGGCGCTTTCCACGTCGCAAAGCCCTCCGATCTGCTGCCGGAACTGCAGGGTAGGTTGCCGATCCGGGTTGAGCTGCGCGCGCTGACAGAAGAGGACTTCCGACTGATCCTGTCAGACACCGAGGCAAGTCTGATCAAGCAGTACATTGCCCTCATGGCGACGGAAGATCTCGATGTCACCATCACCGATGATGCGATCGATGCCATTGCTCATATCGCTGTGGAAGTGAATTCGGCTGTCGAGAACATCGGTGCCCGTCGGCTGCAAACCGTGATGGAACGTGTTTTTGAGGACATCAGCTTCGACGCGCCAGACCAATCAGGTGAGAAGATCACGATCGATGCGGCTTATGTCCACAAGCACGTTGGAGATCTCGCCAAGAACGCCGATCTCAGCCGCTACATACTCTAGACTATTTGGCCGGAGTCGCTGCGCCCTTCGACGATATCAGCGGCGACGATCAGGCCGATCTGCCTCATCAAGCAGGCGATTCAATCTCTCGAGCTGTTGGCTGTCCAGACGATGAACCAGGCGGGCGAGACGGTTGGCCGCAGCCGTGGCTTTCGGATCGAGGCCCGACGTGTCGACAACGACGCGCGGATGAGACAGATCGGCGAGGCGCTGCAGATCTTCGGCCTCATCCCAGATGACGTTGAAATAACCGATGATGGCCTGAATGGTGGCAAAGGTAGGGACGCCCCGCCGACCGTGTTCCAGTGCTGAGAGGTAAGCCGGCGACACACCAAGATCAGACGCCATACGGCTTAGTGTGATCCCCCGTTCTGCACGCATCGCCCGAATTCGATCGCCGAAAGGGGTCATGATGACGGTCCGGACGTCCGGCGTGGACTCCTGATCTGGATATAGAGCGCGCCCTCGCCGCCATCGGCGCGACCGGCGGACCCATATCCGGCGACAAGTCTCGAGAATGCAGGGCGCGAGAGCCATTGCGGCACCAGCCGCTTGAGAACGCCACGTTCGGGCATGTCCCACCAGTCCTGGGCCTGTTTCGATCGCGAGCCTTTACCCGTAATCACCAGCACAAGCTTGAGCCGCCGGTGATGGCAATCGGCCAGAAAACCTAACAGGGCGTGATAGGCCTCGTCGCGGCGCATACCGTGCAGATCGATCCGTGCATCGAAACCGCCCCCTCGCCTGACCCGGCGCAAGATGTGCGGATCAACAGAAGAAGGAGAGGTAGTGCTCTTTGGGGCTCGCTGTTGGATGGGCTGGGTCTTGGGGGCTACCGGCACCTGAACCGGATTGACGCTGCCGGGTGACGATCGATTGCCTGGCCGTCGGGGCGCCTTGTCACTGTCCAGGAGCGCCCCGAACATCTCGCGCGTTGGTGCGGGTTCTCCGGCCTGGCTGTCTTTGCGCTTATTCGCGGGGCGGACCGTGCGTGTGTAGCGGTCCCATAAATCCTGATCAGGAACAGATCCGGGAGTCTGAGATCGGCCGGTCTTTGTCTTCTTGCCGGACATGCTTCGGCATCATCCCGGATCACGCGGCAGCAAGACAAAGAACCGTGCCGGATGGTTGATCATCCCGGCCCAGAGACCCGCCTCGGCGCCAGTTCCGGCAAAGATGTCGCCGCGAACAGGACCGCGGATGGCTGAACCAGTATCCTGTGCAATCATCAGTCTGCGAAACGGCCTTACGTCGCCAGCCGGGAGCATTGGCAGGTCCGCAGAAACAAAGACCGGCGTGCCGTAACGGTGGAAACGTGGGTCGACCGCTAATGTCCGCCCCTCGGTTAGCGGTATGCCTTCTGCGCCGATGGGACCACCCTCCTCGGCCAGCCCGCGGATTTCGCGGAAGAAGATGTAGGACGGATTGACCGGAAAGATCTCGGCGGCGAGTTCAGGATTGTCGCGAAGCCAGTCTTTGAGGCTTTCGGCCGTTATGGTCTCAAGTGCCATGAGCTCACGTCTGACAATTTCGCGACCAATCGAAGCGTATGGATGCCCGTTCTTTCCGGCATATCCCAAGCGCATGGTGGTCTCATCTTGCAGGGCGATACGCGCTGACCCCTGAATGTGGACGAAGTAGAGCTCTACCGGATCGTCAAGCCAAACCAGTGGCGTGAGATCTAGATCATGGTCGCCCTGTTCGATTGCCCGTCGGTCCGGGGGGACAATCAGACCTTCAGTGGTTTGAAGTGCGGCCTGTATATCTGCTGAGAACCCTCGTGGACGGTTTGAATTGTTGAGGGCAACGAGCCCATCGGGCTTCTCATAGAGCGGGTAACGAAATCGCTCGGTTCTTTCTCTCGAACCAGGCAGCAGTGGCTCGAAGTAGCCTGTGACCTTGCGCTGGCCATCGGCCGGGACAACCTCATGCGGCACAAAGTGGCGTTCGAACAATGCTCGAGCATCGTCGTCCGTGCTTGATTTTTGCGCTCGCCAAGCCAGGCAAACCGCGCGGAGTTCGGGGCGCGGTTCAAACCCCCCAGTCTCGACGCCACGGCTTTCCTCGGCCAGACGATGGGCGTCCCAATCCTGCCTAATCGCCGGCGGCGGTCCTTCGCAGCTACGAGAGAAGGCCAACAGGGCCTGGTGCTGGTTGTCCTCCAGCCATCCCGGGATATCGGCAAAGGACACCGGCCGCAGGGTTTGTGCTCCGGCGACGTCAGTCATGGCTATTCCCGCGGTAAAGGCCATTGGCAACATCGCGGCAACAGCTTGGGTCAGAGCTGCGATGGTCCTTAACGGGCGCATCGCGGCACTCCCTTGGCATGCTTCAACCTTGCGCGAATGTCAGTCGTTGGTCTCGGTCGAGACCAGTTTCCAGTTCGGATCCCGATTGTTCACGTCGCGTGCGAAGGCCCAGATGTCGGTCACGGTCATGACTTCGGTCGGATCTCCGTCGACAATCGCTCCGGCCTCGTTTCGCGTTGCGCTGACAAGTTCTGAAACAAAACGCACGGTCACAGTGGCCATACGCCCTTCGAACGCGGCATCAGTGATTTCGGCTTTGTTGATGCCGATGAAATTGGATTCGACCGTTTCCTTGCGGCTCTCGCGATCAGCGATGACAGAAACAAATCCATCGAAGACATCGCGGGCCAGAAGCGGCTTCAGCGTTTTGCGGTCGCCGGCAGCGAATGCCGAAACAATCATTTCATAGGCCATCTTGGCGCCGTCCAGGAACGTGTCTGGCTGGAACGACGGGTCTGCTCGGCCAATGTCACGCAACTCCTTCTCGAGCGGCGTTGCTGGTTCTTCCTCGTCAACAACGTCAGCAGCGACCGTTTCTGTCGATCCATTGCGCCCCGGCAACGGCACCACATTGTCTTCACTGTTGGCCGTACGAGGCGAGGGGCGATAGATATCGGTCGGCGGCCGCTCATGGCCGTTGCGCCGGCCAAGCACGCTGCGGAGCCGCAGAAAGATCACCACCGCGAGCACGAGAAACACGATCGTGTAAATATCGAAGACTTCGTTCATCGTCGGCGTGTCCGAGGTGGCTCGAAGGAGCGGTCCGGCCAAGTTGGCCAAGACCGCAAGATACAGTGCTACACCATGGTTTTGCGCCGTGATCAAGGCGGCACGCGAGGCAAGGCTCGTAACCACTTTGTGCGCGTCTTATGTAAGGGAATTCCTGCGCCATTCCAGTCCCCCGCACAGTCTGCCGCCCAATAGGGTGAATTGACGGGGACAGCCGGACGGCATCACAGGTTGGAATCAACCGTCATCAATCGGGTCAGAAACGTGTCACCGCTACGCTACCTCATTCCCGGTCTTGGATTTGTCCTGATCATTCTACCGATGATCGAGATCGCGCTTTTCGTGGTTGTCGGGGGTCAAATCGGCGTGTTGGGCACGCTGGCGGCAGTGATCGCGACCGGTGTCATCGGCGCTGCCGTGCTGTCGCGCCAGGGAATGGCAACCTGGGAGCGCATGAACCGCAATCTTGAAGCCGGCGAAATCCCCATTCGTGAGGTCTTCGAGGGATTTCTTATGGTGATAGCGGCCGTGCTGCTGATCACGCCCGGTTTCGCCACTGATGTGCTTGGATTTTCGCTCACCGTACCCGCGGTCCGTGGGTTTCTGGCAGAGGCTCTCAAGAACAGAGCGCGAGTCCAAGTACGGACCGGTTCGACGACTGGAAACATGCATAGCGCCGCTGAAGACGACGGGGTTGTCATTGAGGGCGAGTTGATTGAGACCGAGTCACCCCGGCAAACGCCATGGTCGCCGGATAAGCGCTAGATTTTCCCGGATTGTCTTGCCAAGCCTTGTTTGCGCCCTGACCTCGTGTTAGCGAGCGGGTTCATCCAGAACAGATGAAAACCTGAAGGTTTGGCACGAAGAAACCGTGCCAGGACTGATGGAATGTAGATCGCCGTTGCGAAACCAGCGACGGAGCAAGTCTGGCAAGACGACACAGAGCGGGTTCATGGCAAAAGACACCAAGGCGAAGTCAGGAGCTGCGAAGGCCACCGCAGCGAAAACGGCAAAGAAGGCAGATGGTAACGCGTCCGCCCAACCGGCCCCAGCGGCAGCACCTCAGGCTGCTGCGCCCCAGGGGGCTGATCCGGCGGCCACCGCGGCCGGCCCTCAGATCAGTGTGCTGGGACAGTTCGTCAAAGATTTGTCTTTCGAGGCACCCAACCCGGCTGCAGCAATCCAGAAACTGCAGGGTCAGGCACCGCAGATGAATGTGTCGGTGAATGTCGGCGGTAAGCAGATCGGCGAGGGCCAGTATGAGGTCGATCTGTCAATCGAGGCTCGGGCTGGCGAAGGCGATTCGACGATATTTCAGCTTGAGCTGGTCTATACTGGGTTCATGCAGGTGACCAACACACCCGCTGAGCAGATCCATCCTGTGGTGTTTATTGAAGGTCCGCGATTGCTGTTCCCGTTCGCCCGGCAGATTGTTGCTGAGACAACAGGGCACGGTGGCATTTCGCCCGTTCTACTCCAGCCCATGGACTTCGTTGGATTGTATAGGCATCGGGTTGCTCAGATGGGGCAAGGTGGAGCAGCGGCTGCTGGGCAAGCCTGACTTTCGATTACGTCGATCAGTTTGAGCTGGTGTAACGGCGCCAGAGTGCATCCGGGCCGAGGCTTTCGACAAATGCGCTGTGTCGGGCGCGCTCGTCTTCTGACAGCCTCGAGACGCGGGAAGGACGAGGCGCTCGCTCGTTGACAAGCTCGGCTGGACCAGCTTGCTGGGTGCTATCGAGCGTCAGGCTGGTTTGCCGCCCGCCAATCAGTTCCAGATAGACCTCTGCCAAAAGCTCTGAGTCGAGCAGCGCACCGTGCAAGGTGCGTTGCGAGTTATCGATTCGGTAGCGGGAGCACAGATCATCGAGCCGGTTCGAACCGCCGGGATGCCTCTGGCGTGCAATCAGCAATGTGTCGACGACCCGATCAAACGTAATCGGAGCCCGATTGATTCGCTCGAGTTCTGAGTTGAGGAACGGCACATCGAAACCCGCATTGTGGATGACGAGCGGATCACTGCCGATGAAATCGAGAAAAGCGTCGGCAACGGCGCTGAAAATGGGTTCGGTTGAAAGCCGCTCCTGGGTCAACCCATGAATGTCGACCGCGCCTTGCGGCACATCACGCTCGGGATTGATGTAAACGTGATACGTTTCGCCCGTGGGCACATGATCGTGCAGTTCGAGACATCCGATCTCGATGATCCGGTGGCCCTGACGAAAATCGAGACCTGTTGTTTCGGTATCGAGAACGATTTCGCGCATAGTGAATGCCGGTCTACGATTCGGTGCGGGTGGGTTGCCGTGCTTTCAGTGTCGCAAGAATATCGCCGACCTGCATCCTTGCGTGATCGAGACCGAGATGGGTTTCCACCAGAAAATCGGCCCTGGATCGTTTCTCGGCGTCGGGCATCTGCTTGGCCAGCAGTGCATTAAGTTTATCGGCAGTCATCCCGGGACGGCTAAGCACACGTTCCCTTTGAACGTCTTCGGGTGCCGTCACCACAACAGTGGCATCGCAGCGACGATCGGCTTCGGTCTCGAACAGCAGCGGAATCTCGAGCACCGCGAAAACATGCCCCTGCTGCTCGGCTTGTTGCAGAAACTCGGTCTCTAAGGACCGCACCAGCGGATGGACGATACGCTCCAGAAGCCGCATCGCGTCCGGGTTGTTTATGACGCAAGCACTCAGTTTCTGTCGATCAATTCGGCCATCAACCGTGACACCCGGGAAGGCCGCCTCGACGGGTTGGACGGCGGCACCCTGATAGAGCTCATGAACGGCGGCATCCGCATCATGAACGGGAATACCATAATCGGCGAACATCTGGGCCGTTGTCGACTTACCCATACCGATCGATCCGGTCAGCCCAATGACGATCATGCGTTGAGCACCGCGTTTCTCAATGCGGCGTCGACCACGGGCTTGACGCCAAACCAACGTTCGAATCCCGGTGCGGCCTGATGCAGCAGCATGCCAAGCCCATCGACAATGCGATTTCCCCGAGCCCGGGCGCCGGCGAGGAGGTTGGTTTCCAGGGGATTGTAGACAAGATCGTTGACCACCGTTTGCGGGTGTAGCCGATCCAGCGAAAGATCGAGTGTTGCTTGCCCCGCCATTCCCAGAGACGTCGTGTTCACAAGAATACCGGTTTGGGCCAGAAGCTCGGTGCGATCCTGCCAGGGGGATGACTGAAAGGTTGTGGCTGGGAAGAGGTCGGCGCAGTGATTGCAGATGGCCTCAGCACGTTCAACGGTTCGGTTGGCAATTGCAATGCGGCCGATTCGGCGCTGCGCAAGCGCGACTGCGACAGCGCGAGCAGCACCCCCAGCACCGAGGATCAGAGCAGTTGCCTGGGTGCCGGCCTCATCCCAGTTTGGAGCTTGGTCGTCGAGATTAGCGACGAATCCAAAGCCGTCCGTATTGCCGCCGATGAGCCGGTCATCGTCAAACCAGAGCGTGTTTACTGCACCGATCTGGATGGCCGAGTCGTCCTGTTCATCGACCAACCCGGCGACGGTCTCTTTGTGCGGCAATGTGACGTTGCCACCGACATATCCGTTCTTGCGCAGATCGGCGATAAATTGCGCGAGGTCGTCCGGCGCTATGTTTATCGCTTCATAACGGCCAGAGATTCGATGGCGTGCGAGCCAATGGCTGTGCAGGGCGGGAGAGCGCGAGTGACTGATGGGGTGACCGATCACGAATGCGCGTTTGAGATCTGCGGCACGGTCGCGGGTCATGCGCTGTCGATCATTCCTTCTTGTCTCAGCGCATCTAGCAGCGGAAGAAGCGGTAAACCCAGAATGGTGAAGTAGTCGCCCCGGATTTCCTTGAAGAGATGCGCGCCGAGGCCTTCGAGCTGGTAGCAGCCAACGCTTTGCAGAGCGGCGTCGCCGCAGGCGGAGAGATAGCGTCCGACGAACCCGGGACTGAGATCGCGCATTGTCAGATCGGCAGTATCAACCGTTTCCCAGATCACCTGGCCGTCACGAACGAGCGCGGCCGCAGAATGGAGGTGATGGGTCTTCCCGGAATAGGACAAGAGCCGTCGCCGGGCTGCATCCATATCTTTCGGTTTTTGATGAATCTCGCTTGCAAAAGATAACGTCTGATCGGCTCCCAACACCAGCCGGCCGGCATTGGATTGGGACATGTGAAGGGCCTTTGCTGACGCGAGGATTTGGGCGGCATCTTCCGGCGTGACGGAATCATCATCCAGTGCCATGGCTTTCAGCATCGATGCTTCGTCCAGATCTGCCGGTGCGGTCTCAATCATGAGGCCAGCGTTCTCAAGTAGCTGAGCCCGGATACGACTTCGGGACGCGACGAGAAGCGGCGGTTCATCGGGTTTATGCATTGGCCGATTCGGATATTTGACGTTCATGCAGCAATGCGATTACCGCGGCTGCGGTTTCTTCGATCGAGCGTCGCGTCACGTCGATGGTAGGCCAGCCCTTTCGCGCGCAAAGCCTGCGCGCGTTGGCAATTTCAGCGGCTACTGCCTCGCGATCAACATAGGTTGCGTCATTGGTGTCGGCGTTCAGCGCAAGAAGCCTGTTCTGCCTGATCTGAACGATACGTTCCGGGCTGGCGACAAGGCCGACCACCAGCGGCTTGCGAACAGTTTCGAGTTCGGCAGGCAAAGGGACGTCTGGCACCAGCGGGATATTTGCAGCGCGAACGCCACGATTGGCCAGATAGATACAGGTCGGGGTTTTTGAGGTCCGGCTTACGCCGAGCAGGATGACGTCGGCGCTCTCCAGATCGGGCCCGATCTGGCCATCGTCATGGGTGAGCGCGAAGTTCAGCGCATCAATGCGGGCAAAGTACTCCTTGTCGAGAACGTGCTGCCCGGCAATGCGGGGTGTCTTTTCCGTGCCGAGATATGACTGGAAGACCTGGAGGACGGGATCGAGAATTGAAACGCAAGGAATGGACAGTGCTTTGCATCGGCTATCCAGGCGCTCGGATAACTCGCCGTTCACCAGAGTGAAGAGCACGATCCCCGGGGCTGACTCAACTTCGGAAAAGACTCGGTCGAGCTGCTTGTGGGAACGGACCAGGGGATAGACATGTTCGATGGCCCTAGTCTGGGCGTATTGCGCAGCTGCGGCTCTGGCAACCGTCATCAGGGTCTCACCGGTTGAGTCGGAGACCATGTGGAGGTGGAAGTAGTTCGGACGCGTGGGTTCTGTACTCATGGCGTTCAGCGCGTTTTGCGGCGCCCGGATATAGCGCAACTGTGAAGGTGCTTGCGACAGCGGGAGCCCTAATGCCGTTGTGGAGTATTGTCCATCTGTGGGGATGATTGGGCCTGCGACAAGATTGTTCCTGAAGAGCGCCAATTCATCCTCAGTTAAGAGCTCAGTCCGCTCTTGTTTCGGTGCTTTGTGAATGTTGGGGAGAATGGAAATCTCTGGCTTGATAGGCCGAACCGTGCGCTTGCGTCGGTATTGGTTAACAGATGGTTAATTGGTGGCTCGGGGCAATTGTGCAGAGTCCATTACAGGGTGTGGATGCATGTGAATTTGGGGAGAATCGAAGGACAATCAGTTTCCCCATGATTCGACCACAAGAGACTCAAGAATCAAGAATCTAGATTCCGTATTTTCTTCTATTGGTGTTTGTGAATTGGCGTGCAAGGTGTCCGCATGGAGTGATGCTTTGATGGGTTATTGCGCGTGACAAGTCGCCGTATGATTGAGGTTCTGGATGGGAAGGCCGGCGGGCCGTTGCCGGTATGGATGATGCGGCAGGCAGGTCGCTATCTTCCGGAGTACCGCGAGACCCGGAAGAAGGCGAAAGGCTTTCTCGATCTTTGCTACACGCCGGACTTGGCGGTTGAGGTGACGCTTCAGCCGATCCGACGGTTTGGTTTCGATGCATCCATTCTCTTCTCAGACATTCTGGTGATCCCCGACGCAATGGGACATGGTGTTCGGTTCGTCGAGGGTACGGGCCCGGTCCTCGATGTCTTGGATGATCCGTCCAAAGTGTCTGAGTTGAGAACAGACGTTATGGAGCATCTCGCTCCGGTGATTGAAACGGTGTCGCGATTACGGGCCGAACTACCCGAAGAAACGACGCTGATTGGCTTCTGTGGAGCGCCTTGGACAGTGGCCACTTACATGATTGCCGGACGCGGAACGCCGGACCAGGCACCTGCCAGACGCTTCGCTTACCGTCACCCCGTGGCGTTGGGCCGGCTGCTGCATAAACTGGTCGACGCGTCGGTCGACTATCTGGTTGCGCAATTGCGAGCCGGCGCAGACTGCGTTCAGATTTTTGACACTTGGGGTGGCAATCTGCCGGACGATCTCTTTGAGCGGGCCGTGGTCAGCCCGACACAGGCGATCGTGCGGAAGGTTCGGGAACAGATACCGGATGCGCGGATCATCGGATTTCCGCGAGGTGCCGGGCCGCGGTACCCGGGATACATAGCCGAGACAGGGGTCAATGCGGTGGGAGTGGATTGGACGATGCCGCTTCGATTCGCCCGGGAAACAGTTCAGGCAAAAGCGGTGGTACAGGGAAATCTGGATCCGCAAGTGTTGGTTGCCGGCGGTGATTCACTCGATCGTTGTGTTGACGCTATCCTGGCAGAGCTCAGTGACGGCCAGTTTATTTTCAATCTCGGCCATGGAATCGTACCCGAAACGCCAATAGCGCATGTCGAACAGATGCTGGGGCGGGTGCGAGATTTCCGCTGATATTGATGCCTCGGAACAGGCAGAAGCGCATCGGTATTTGGCTGATTGAATCGGATGCGACATGTATGAGTGGCTGAAGGCCGGACATGTTTTGTCTATCATCGCGTGGATGGCGGCGATGCTCTATCTGCCTCGGTTGTTTGTTTATCACGCAGGCGTCGAAGCTGGCTCTGAAAGCTCTGAGACGTTCAAGGTGATGGAGCGACGGCTCTACAAGGCAATCATGACGCCGGCGATGTTATCGAGTTGGGTCTTTGGCCTGGCGATGATTCTTTACGCCGGTCTTTTGACGACCGGTTCATACTGGCTGCATATGAAGTTGGTGATTGTGCTGGCGATGACTGGCTTTCATGGTTTTTGTGCGCGCTGGCTTCGAGCGTTTGCCGAAGATCGGAATGCACATTCGGGGCGCTTCTTCAGGTTCATGAACGAAGTGCCGACGCTGATGATGATCATTGTCGTCGTATTGGTCATCGTTCAGCCATTTTGATGCCGCAAAGCTCCCGTTCACTTCTCTTGCATCGCCTGGGGAGGCGAAGTATAGCGGAGCTTCCCGCCAAACGAGGATGCGCGCCAAACGCAGCGCTGTCCCGATATTTCCGGCATGTACCTCTGCGGCGCAGCTGGCTTTTTCGAAGCCGGAAGCTAATCGCGAAGCTGTAGTCCCTGCCGGAAAGACCTCCAGTCCTACTATCCCGTTCTGTCGCCCTCAATCCCACCCGACAGAAGGCCCATTCGGAGCTAGCCCCATGGCTGAAATGAAACTTCAGGAGCTGAAGCAGAAAACGCCTCCCGAGCTTTTGGCATTTGCCGAAGAGCAGGATGTCGAGAATGCGAGTGCGATGCGCAAACAGGAACTGCTGTTTGCCATTCTGAAGAAGCTTGCCGAGAACGATGTCAACATCATTGGCGAGGGCGTTGTTGAGGTTCTGCAGGATGGTTTTGGTTTTCTGCGATCACCTGAAGCGAACTATTTGCCAGGTCCGGACGACATCTACGTGTCGCCCAGTCAGATCCGCCGGTTCTCACTGCGGACGGGGGACACGGTAGAAGGCGAGATTCGTAGCCCGAAAGAAGGCGAGCGCTATTTCGCATTGCTGAAGGTCAATGCGATCAATTTTGAAGAGCCGGAGAAGGCTCGGCACAAGATTAACTTCGACAATCTGACGCCGCTTTATCCGGACAGCGCGTTTCGGATGGAGCTTGGCGATCCGACGAGCAAGGATTACTCGGCGCGGGTGATCGATTTGGTGGCGCCTCTGGGCAAGGGCCAGCGTGGCTTGATCGTGGCTCCGCCGCGGACCGGCAAGACGGTCCTGCTACAGAACATCGCCCATTCGATCACCACGAATCACCCGGAATGCTATCTCATCGTGTTGCTTATCGATGAGCGGCCGGAAGAGGTTACGGATATGCAGCGCTCGGTGCGCGGCGAAGTGATCTCCTCGACGTTCGATGAACCACCGGGCCGCCATGTCCAGGTGGCGGAAATGGTAATCGAGAAAGCGAAGCGGCTGGTTGAGCACGGTCGCGATGTGGTTATCCTTCTGGATTCGATCACTCGGCTCGGGCGGGCTTACAACACGGTGGTTCCATCTTCTGGCAAGGTGCTGACCGGTGGTGTGGATGCGAACGCGTTGCAACGGCCGAAGCGGTTCTTTGGTGCTGCGAGGAACATTGAAGAAGGCGGATCTCTGACGATCATTGCGACGGCTCTGGTCGATACGGGCAGCCGGATGGACGAGGTCATCTTCGAGGAGTTCAAGGGCACAGGTAACTCGGAGATCGTGCTTGACCGGAAAGTCTCGGACAAACGAGTGTTTCCGGCCATCGACATCCAGCGTTCAGGGACTCGGAAGGAAGAGCTTCTCGTGTCGCCTGATGATCTCAAGAAGATGTATGTCCTGCGCCGGATCCTCACGCCGATGGGGACGGTGGACGCCGTTGAGTTCCTGGTCGATAAATTGCGCCAGACGAAGTCGAACGAAGAGTTCTTCGAGTCGATGAATACCTGACACCCGCGCCATTGCCGGGAACGATTCGGGCCCGGAAATGTCAAATCTCGACACCATCTTCGCATTGTCGACGGGTACCGGCCGCTCCGGTGTTGCCGTCATCCGCATTTCCGGGCCGGCAAGCCGGACCGTGATTGAAAGCCTGGCCGGTCCAGCGCCCGAGCCAAGGCGGGCGACACTGCGGTCGATTCGGGATCAGGATGGTCTTCTGATCGACCGCGGTCTGGTTCTTTGGTTCCCCGGTCCGGACAGTTTCACGGGCGAGGATTGTGCCGAGTTGCAAGTACATGGCAGCTCGGCCGTGATTGCCGACATCCTCAGAGCGGTAGGCCAGTGCCCTGGGTGCAGGCCTGCAGAAGCAGGTGCCTTTGCGCGTCGTGCCTTTGAGAACGGTAAGCTGGACCTAACTGCAGTCGAAGGACTCGCTGATCTGATAGAGGCGGAGACGACGGCGCAACGGCGCGCGGCATTGCGCCAGGCCGACGGAGAATTGCAGCGTTTGTTCGATAATTGGCGCTCGCAGCTTTTACAGGCGATGGCCCTGGTTGAGGCTGCGATTGACTTCAGTGATGAAGGGGATGTGGCAGTAGGGGTGATGGCACAGGCTTTGCCGATCGTCGACAAGCTCCAGAGTGAGATTTCTGACCATCTCATCGAGACGGACCGGGCGCGTGGGCTTCGTGAAGGGCTGACGTTGTGTCTGGCAGGCCCGCCCAATGTGGGCAAATCGAGTTTGATGAACTGGTTGACGCAGCGCGACGTGGCCATTGTCGATCCCACACCGGGCACGACCAGGGACCGTCTTGAGAGCCGGATCGAGATCGAGGGTGTTCCGGTGACACTGTTGGACACTGCCGGTTTGCGCGCTGAGCCGGCCTCGCCGATCGAGGCAAGTGGGATCGAAAGGGCTCGAGCCGCACGGGATGCCGCGGATATTGTTCTTTGGCTTGAGAGTTCAGATACGTGCCTGCAGGGTTCTGGGCCGGGCGCGAGATTCGATTCGCAACCTCAATGGATTCGAATTCGGAACAAAGTGGATCTGGATGACGAGGAGCAATGTGAACTTGCTGATTCTGATGCACTTTCCATATCGGTAACCCGTGAGATTGGACTCGATTCGCTTATGGATCGAATCCGCTGCGCGGTGTCGGAGCTAGCGGGACTCACGGAGCAACCGATCGCGAGCAGGCTTCGCCACAGCGCTATTCTCACCGATGTTCTTTCTACGTTGAAGGCAATTGCCAGTGTCAGGAAAGACGAGCCGGAGTTGGTCGGGGAGCATTTGCGGCAGGCAGCAAACGGTGTTGGGCAGCTGACCGGGCGTGTGGATGTCGAAGAGGTCCTGGGATCGATATTCTCTGAGTTTTGCATCGGGAAATGATCGCGGGTTCGCATGAATTCGGGGGTGTTTCACGTGAAACGTAGTCCCATTCGTCGTGGGGCTACGACTAGCGGAGAGCTGGCTTGACCGCGAAGCTGCCCCACGCATATCAAGGTGCAGATATCGGTACTCCCATTGAATTGGCGTGTTTTCTGCGCCCTGCTTGTGAGCGCAAGCGTTTGGACGGATTGGCCGGGTAGTGGAAATGAGTTTGGTGGCTTTTGACGTGATTGTCGTTGGAGGTGGGCATGCGGGTGTTGAAGCCGCTGCCGCTTCGGCACGCTTCGGCGCGCGGACCGCACTTGTCACCCATTCCTTTGAGACCATAGGCGTCATGTCCTGCAATCCCGCGATTGGCGGGATCGGGAAAGGCCATCTGGTGCGCGAAGTTGATGCTCTCGATGGTCTTATGGGGCGAATCATTGACCAGGCTGGCATTCAGTACCGGATGTTGAACCGGCGGAAAGGGCCCGCAGTGCGTGGGCCGCGCGCCCAAGCCGACCGGAAACTCTATCGAGAGGCTATGCAGCGCGAAATCCGAGACACCGCCAATCTTCAGGTCATTGAAGGGGAGGTGGTTGGATTTCTTGGCGTGGATGGGAAACTTGGCCCTGGGCACCGGATTGGTGGCATTCGCCTTGCGGATGGGCGCGATATTCGTGCTGGCGCGGTTGTCCTGACGACGGGGACATTCCTGCGTGGTGTGGTGCATCTTGGAAAGAGCCAGCGTCCATCGGGACGTGATGATGAATCTCCAGCCGTCAAACTTGGCGAGGCACTTGACGATCTGGGATTGCCGCTTGGCAGACTGAAGACGGGAACGCCGGCACGTTTGTGTGGGCGCACGATCAACTGGGATGCTGTCCTGGATCAACCGTCAGATGATCCGCCAGTTCCGTTTTCGATGATGACGGAACGGATCGCAGTTCCTCAAATCAGCTGCGGCATTACGCACACAAATCCGGAGACGCATGCGCTCATCGCGCAAAATGTTGCTGAATCTCCTTTGTTTTCTGGTCAGATTGATGGGGTTGGGCCACGTTATTGTCCGTCAATCGAGGATAAGGTTGTCCGTTTTGCCGATCGCGAGCGCCACCAGATCTTCCTTGAACCGGAAGGCCTTGACGATGATACCGTTTATCCCAATGGGATATCGAGCTCTCTCGATCCAGCGGTTCAGGAGGCGTTCATCCACACCATTGCCGGGCTTGAGGCCGTCCGCATTCTGAAACCCGGATATGCCATCGAATATGACTATGTGGATCCGCGGTCGTTGCGCCCGACGTTGGAATTGAAGCGCTATCCAGGTCTTTTCCTTGCTGGACAGATCAATGGAACGACGGGTTATGAAGAAGCGGCCGCGCAGGGTCTGATTGCAGGCGTTAACGCGGCGCGGTCTGTGGCAGGATCGGAGTCCATCATCTTCGACCGAACGGATGGCTATCTCGGCGTCATGATCGACGATCTGACGACGCGGGGTGTTGTCGAGCCCTATCGCATGTTCACGTCGCGAGCTGAGTTTCGACTGTCTTTGCGGGCAGACAACGCGGATCGTCGTTTGACAGCGCGGGGTATGGAAATTGGCATTGTCGGATCAAAGCGGGCGCAGGCGTTTGCGACCAAGAGCAGAGCAATTGATTCAGCACTGCAACTCTTGAAAACCCTTAATCTGACACCTGATGAGGCTGATCGATTCGGACTCGACATTAACAAGGATGGCGTCCGCCGTTCGGCGTTCGATCTGATGGGCCATCCGGATCTTGGATTTGTCGATATGATGCGGATCTGGCCTGAGCTCAGCGAGCTTCGCCGTGACGTTGCCGAGCAGGTTGAGATTGATGCGCAGTACGCTGTTTATCTGAAACGGCAGGCCCAGGACGTCGCCCGGTTCAGAAATGACGAAGACTTGCGGATCCCTGACGATTTCGATTTTGCCTCGGTCCCCGGTTTGTCCAATGAGATGCGCGAGAAGCTCGAACGGCTCCATCCCATGAGTATTGGTCAGGCGAGCCGCATTGAAGGGGTCACACCCGCTGCCTTGATGTTGGTAGCGGCTGCTCTGAAAAAGCGGACGTCGTCTGAAGTGATCGCCGCCGCGTGATGCCATCGGACGTCGATCACTTCCCTTTCAGCGTTTCACGTGAAACAAATCGTCGCCTTGAGCGCCATCTCGAATTGCTGCGCCAATGGCAGAAAACGCACAATCTGGTGGCTGCATCGACCTTGAACGAGCTGTGGCCGCGGCATGTGAAGGATAGTGCCAGGCTGTGGCCTTTGATCTCTTCTTCTTGCAAGAGCGGCTCGCTCGTCGATTTGGGATCAGGTGCCGGCTTTCCCGGAATCGTGTTGGCCGCAATCGCCAAAGAGACGGGACGAGAATCACAGTGGCCGATCCATCTCATTGAAAGTAATGGGAAAAAGGCAGCTTTTCTACGCCATGTCGTGCGGTCTCTCGACCTTAACGCGACGGTTCATCAAGACCGGATTGAAACCATTGCGCCCCAGCTGGCTGATGAGAATGTAACCGTCGTCACAGCGCGGGCCCTTGCGCCGCTTGATAAATTGCTGGCCTTGGCCGCTCCGCTGTTGATAGCGGGGGCAACTGGGATTTTCCCAAAGGGCCGTCGGTTTGAAGTGGAAGTCGAGGCAGCGAAGCGTTATTGGAAATTCGACTTGCAAGTATGTGATCCCCGGGCTGTCGCCCCTGACAAAACGGGCACGGATGACGTGGAGCCGGCGGACGGACCCGTGCTTGTTGTCGGAAACGTCGCTTCGCGCCAATCGACGGTCGATCTGGTTCGGAACGAGGGATCTTCTTGATGATGGAGTGGTGGGGCCAGAAGGTCGCCCTAGTGGTTTGGCAAGAGGGATGTTTCGGGCGAAATTATCCCTTTGAATCAAAGAGGTAAGTAGTCCAATGATGGACAGTAAGGCGATTCAGCCGCGTATCATCGCCATGGCGAACCAGAAGGGCGGCGTGGGAAAGACCACAACCGCGATCAATCTGGGCACCGCACTCGCTGCGGCGCGACAGAAGGTCACGATTGTCGATCTCGATCCGCAGGGCAATGCCTCGACCGGCCTGGGTATCGACACTGATGACCGGACCGTTTCCGCTTATGATCTGATAGCCGGGGATACGACACTTGACGAGGCGCTGTTGCCGACTGCCGTTCCCGGATTGTCGGTTGCCGCCTCAACGCTCGATCTGCTCGGCATCGAGCAGGCGATCGCGAATTCAAAGGACCGTGCCCATCGCCTGAGAGAAGTGCTGCGAAAGCCGGATGCCGAAGGCGGGTTCAGCCAGGACTATGTTCTGATCGACTGTCCACCGTCACTCAATCTTCTGACTGTCAATGCTCTGGCCGCAGCGGATGCGGTTCTGGTGCCATTGCAATGCGAGTTCTTTGCGCTGGAGGGTTTGACGCAGCTGCTACAGACTGTCGATCACGTGCGGCGTACACTCAATCCGGAGCTCATCATCCATGGCATCGTGATGACCATGTATGACAAGCGAAACAGCCTGTCGCATCAGGTGGTCGATGATGTACGCGAGCATCTCGGCGAGAAGGTTTATGAGACGATCATTCCGCGAAATGTGCGGGTGTCGGAAGCGCCATCTTTCGGCAAACCAGTGCTTCTTTATGACATCAATTGCGCGGGCAGCCAGGCTTATATCGAGCTTGCATCGGAGATGTTGAAACGGGAGCGCGCTCTGCAGAAGCACGCTGCGTAATCGATTCGCTGGTGCATCAGATTCGATGCTGAAACATCCAATTACAGCCAGGCACAATGGCACGATCGGCAAGGAATAGGTGAGTATGGCGGAGGACAAAGGCGCAAGCCGGCTGGGCCGCGGACTGGCAGCTCTGATTGGTGATCCGGGCGAACCGGAAGACGCTGCCGTAACCCAGGCGAAGGGGCAGCGGATGGTCGCCATTGAGCTGATCGCGGCCAATCCTCGCAATCCACGGCAACAGTTCGATGATGCGGAGCTCGAAGATCTCAGCCGTTCAATTCGGGAGAATGGTGTCGTCCAGCCACTTATTGTGCGTGTCGATCCAGGCGATCCGGCCCGTTATCAGCTAATTGCCGGCGAGCGCCGATGGCGTGCGGCCCAGCGCGCTGGTGTTCATGATCTGCCGTGCGTCATTCGCGATGTGAACGATCGCGAAGCACTTGAGATCGCGATTATCGAGAACGTTCAACGGGCTGATCTCAACGCGTTGGAAGAGGCCCGTGGCTATCAAAAACTGATCGACGATTACGACTACAGTCAGAACGAAGTCGCTCGGATCATCGGCAAGAGCCGCAGCCATGTGGCCAACACGCTTCGCTTGCTGAAACTACCCGAAACAGTGCTTGCCTACCTTCGTACCGGGCAGATCAGCGCGGGTCATGCGCGAACCCTGATTGGACTGCCGGATCCCGAATCGGCGGCGAAACAGATCGTTGAAGGCGGTTTGTCCGTTCGGGATGCGGAACGTCAGGCACAATCGTCCGATGGATCGAGCCGGCAGAAAAAGTCCTCTTCGGCCGATGAGAAAGATGCTGACACGCTCGCGCTCGAACGGCGCCTGTCAGACGTGTTGGGCTTGCGTGTCGGGATCAATCATCGCGGCGAGCGTGGCGAGATGCGGATTCGCTACGGCAATATGGAACAACTTGACGATCTGTGCCGGCGGCTTGAGCGCGTCAACTGAAACGACTGCGAAGGTCGCAACTTCTCTTACGCACGCTTTCGATCGGACAGCCGCGCCAAACTGAAGGTCAGGCGGGACAGGATGGCGTCGGCGAGGTCCGCGTCCCGCCGGGCTCGTAGATCTGCCTGATCGATCATATCCACGGCCCGGTCAATCGCGACCACAGGCCATCGTATCAACTGGGTCCGGAAGCGCTGTTCGCGTTTGAAGAAGACGCGTGGCCTCAGTGCTTGCATGGCGGCTTCGGCCGTCGATCCGCTGTCGACGGCGGTGCGCGCCTGCCTCAGCTGCAAGAAATGATCCCGGAGACCCTTGAGAATGACCTGTGGTGGCAGGCTCTCGCGCCGTGCCCGAGTTAGATCCGTATCAGCATCCGCCGGTGTGCTCATTCCAACCGCATCGGCGATATCGCCGAGAACGTAGGATGCACCATCGCCGCAAACGGCGTAGACGTCTTCGGTTGATATTTCAGTCTGTCCTGCGGCGTACAGGCAGAGTTTCTCGATTTCATGGCGGGTCGACATGCGGTCGCCGCCAAGGAGATCGCCCAGCGCCCGCACCGCATCGGCGGAGAGCGATAATCCCTGTTCAGCCGCGATTTCACGGGCAAGCGCCATCACTGTGCGGGCATCATCGTGGTAACAAGGCACAGCATAAGCCCCGGCACCCTCGCCGAGTTTCCGGAGCGATGTTCCGGGTCTCAGATCCCCGGCCAGTACGACCAAGGGCGTTTCTGGTGATTCCTGGCGTAAGGACTGGATCGTCCGTGCATCGCCGTTTCCGGCGCCCCGGAGCAACAGAACCGGTGTGCCGCCAAATAGCGAGGCACCCTGCGAGGCCTCAAACAATGAGGATTTGTTCTTGTCGGCAAAGTCGCGGCGGACAACGTCACCACCGGTCCGGCGGGCAATTTGTGCGGCGATAAGCTGACCGCGTTCAGAAACGAGCCCGGAATCTGGGCCGTATACAATACTCAGTGTTGCATCTTCAGGAGGATCGCCGATGAATCGGTCGATCGCTGCGCCCTTCAGCGCGACCATGACGCTCTAGCGGCCGCCAGTTGCGAAATAGGTGGCCAGCTCGGTGCGAATTGAATCGGCAGCTTCAACGACGGCGCGATTCTCGGCGTCAATTTTGGCGCGTTCTGCTGCAAACCTTTGGTCGGTCGTGTCATACGTCGCCACGCGTTCGACCGTTCCTCTGGTCACAACGTCATCGCTACCGGGTCTTTTGAGCGTATAGCTGACTTGCAGACTGACTGAGTTCGATGTCGGGCGTCCCTCTACTTCGCTGATCAGCTGAGCAAGATCACGCTGTCTCGTGCGCAGTTCGAGGTTATAGGCCGCATAGGCCGGGCCTGATGGATTTGCTCCCCCGGAAAGTCGAAACAGCAATTCGTTGCGAAGACGCTGACCAACACGGTCATTCTGCGGCGGGATATCGATTTGCGAGAGTTCGGTTCCAACAGCGCCGGAATAGGCCTGGCCCGCTACCGATGTCGTTCCATCGGTCGCGTAAAGCGGCTGGACCGAGCTGCAGGCCGACACGATCAGTGAAACCGCGCCCATGGCTGCCACAATGAAGCCGATTCGCATCCGCGAACCGCGGATATCACCGTCCAGCCGGTGGCTACGGCGTGGCTTTGTAGCCTGCATCCCGTGCAATTTACGCAACGACATTCACAATCCTCTGCGGCACCACAATGATCTTGCGCGGCGGTTTGCCGCCCAGGATCTTCTGCACACCGTCCAGTTCTAGCACAGCACGCTCGATTTCCGAGGTGTTTGCATCGCGTGCCACAGTCAGTTCATCCCGCTTTTTGCCATTGACCTGAACCGGCAGCAAGATGGTGTCTTCCTCAAGCAGCTCCGGGTCGGCGTCCGGCCAGGCTTCATGGACCAGCATTGTGTCATGACCAAGCGCCTGCCAGCACTCCTCGGCAAGGTGCGGCACCATCGGTCCAGCAATCTTGATCAGAATAGTGACGGATTCTTCCAGCGCCGCTGCATCGTCTGCGGAAGCTCTGCCTGACTTATCAGCCAGAACGGTCCCCAGCGTATTCACAAGTTCGTAAATATGGGCGATCGCGCGGTTGAACCGCAATGTCTCGATATCGCCAGTCACATGATCCAGCGCCTTATGGGCCGCTTTGCGCAACGTGGCATAGCCATCGCCTGACTCCGAAGCATTACCCCCACCTGGCGACGAGGCGATGAGGTCGTTGGCCTCGCCGACGAGACGCCAGATGCGCTGAACCAGGCGCCAAGCACCTTCGATCCCGGATTGCGTCCACTCACTGTCTCGTTCGGGCGGTGTGTCGGAAAGAAGGAACCAGCGCGCTGCATCCACTCCGACCGTATCGACGATCGTTTCTGGCGTTACAACGTTGCGCTTTGACTTTGACATCTTTTCCGCTGGCGAAACCCTGACTGGTGCGCCAGTCGCCGCCACCACGATGTTCCCGTCTTCCTCCCGCAGGACCTCGTCGGGGAACAGCCACTTGCCGTCTGGATCCTGATAGGTCTCGTGCGTCACCATGCCTTGGGTGAACAACCCTGCAAATGGCTCGTCGAGAGCCGTGTAGCCGCAGGTTTTCATCGCGCGCGTGAAGAACCGGGCATAGAGCAGATGCAGGATCGCGTGCTCGACTCCGCCAATATACTGGTCCACCGGCAGCCATGAATCGACAATCTCGCGGTCAACCGGTCCTTCGGCATTCGGGGAGGCGAAGCGGGCGAAATACCACGACGAATCGACGAAGGTGTCCATGGTGTCGGTTTCGCGCTGCGCCTTGCCGCCGCATTGGGGGCAGATGACATGTTTCCAAGTCGGATGATGCGCCAGCGGATTCCCGGGCTTGTCGAAACTGACGTCGTCGGGCAACGCCACAGGGAGCTGGTCGTCGGGAACCGGAATCGTGCCGCATTCGGGGCAGTGGATCATCGGGATCGGGCAACCCCAATAGCGCTGGCGAGAAATACCCCAGTCGCGCAGCCGGAAGTTGATCGTCCGGGTGCCGGTCCCATCGGCTTCCAACCGCGTGGCAATGGCGTCTTTGGCCTGCTCCACCGATAACCCGTCCAGGAAGTCCGAGTTGATCAGCACGGAACTTGACGGGTCCTTCTCAAGATAGGCCTCGGTGCCGATCTCGATTTTATCAGGGTCGGCGCTGCGATCTGCCACCACTGGAACCACGGGCAGTTCGTACTTGTTGGCAA
>JBCDCP010000003.1:0-46599 GCA_039181495.1 Pseudomonadota bacterium
CCGTTCCCTGTCCAGGAGTCATATTCGCAAGTATTGACGGCGGTTTGTTTCTGGCCGTCTTCCAGTTCGTCGATCAACCGGGGCGAACTCAATGTCCGGCTATAGGCCGACATTGGCCGTGCCCTGAATGTTGGCTCGGGCCCGGCACAAGACTTGTGCCGGGCAAGCTGCTTGTCATTCATTCCCCGCAGACTAAGATCGCCGGCGGAAAGGAAGCTGTCATGGCAATCGGCGTCGGCCTGTTTCCAGATGAACTTGCTGATTTTCCAAAAGAAACGGCCTGAGCTTGAGGTGAATTGCTTTGAGCGAGGTCATTAAAAACCGTGGAGGAAACATGTCCGACAAGCTCAACCGTAGGAACTTTTTGCGTGGATCGGCTGTCGCCGGTGCGGCGACTTTGGCCACGCCTGCAATTGCCCAGAACAGCGGCGAAACGCTGAAGATGCAGGCTGCCTGGGGCGGCGGGATCTTTCTTGAGAACGCGCAGTCCTTTGCCGCGCGTGTCAACGAGATGTCCGGTGGTTCGCTGACAGTCGAAGTGCTTTCAGTCGACGCCGTCGTCAAGACCAGCCAGATGCAGGACGCGGTTCATCGCGGCGTTCTTGATGCTGCGCACTACGTGCCAGCCTATTGGTACGGCAAGTCTAAAGCTGCCTCGCTCTTTGGCACCGGTCCCTGCTTCGGCTGGTCAAGCCAGGAAGTGCTCGGGTGGGTCTATGCCGGTGGCGGCCTTGAACTGTTCAATGAACTGATGGACAGCCTGCGGCTCAACGTCGTTTCGTTCTTCAACTCGCCGATGCCCGCACAGCCTATGGGCTGGTTCAAGGAACAAATCACCGATGCCTCCCAGATGGAGGGTCTGAAGTATCGCACGGTTGGCTTGGCCGCCGATGTTCTGCTCGAAATGGGTATGTCGGTTGTGCAGTTGCCGGGCGGCGAAATTCAGCCCGCCATGAAGTCCGGCCTGATTGATGCGGCCGAGTTCAATAATCCGACCTCGGATCGCGACTTTGGCATGCAGGATGTCTCCAAGCACTACCATCTGGCATCGTTCCACCAGAGCCAGGAGTTCTTCGAGGTCACGATCAACAAGGATCGTTTCAACGCGCTCAGCGATGAACACAAGGCGATCATCAAGAACGCGTCGATGGCTGAAAACTCCGGCTTCTACTGGGGTAACACCAAGCGGTATTCCGACGACCTGCTCAAGCTCCAGGAAGCTGACGGCGTCAACGTGTACCGGACGCCTGACTCGGTGATGGAAGCCCAGCTCAAGGCTTGGGATACCGTAACGGAACGTATCGCTGGAGAAGATCCTTTCTTCGCCAAGGTGATGGAGTCACAGAAGGCGTACGCCAAGAATGTGATGAACTACCTGAACCTGAACCAGCCGGACTACAAGCTCGCCTACAATCACTACTTCGCCTGATCGTAGCCAGATGCATTGAAGCTCGGGCGCAACCACTGCGCCCGAGCCTTTCCGCCGTTGGGGACCGCCTTGTTCCAGGTTCTCCCGGCCATAGGGAAGACAACACTATGAAACTGGTACACGCGATTGAGGGCCTGAGCCTTTGGGTCGGGCGCGCCTTTGGTTGGTGCATCCTGATCCTGACGCTGTCGGTCTCTTATGAGGTCTTTGTGCGGTATGTGCTGAATGCTCCGACCGTCTGGGCCTTTGACATGATGATCCAGATGTATGGGGCATTGTTCCTGATGTGTGGGGCCTACGCCCTTGCTCAGGATACGCATGTGCGCGCCGACGTAATCTATCGCCTGTTACCAACCAAGGTGCAGGCTGGCCTCGATTTCGTGCTGTATTTCCTTTTCTTCTTCCCCGGTGTTCTCGCCCTTGTCTGGTTTGGATACGAGATCGCCGCGGATAGCTGGCGCTACAAGGAAGTCAGCTTCAACAGTCCCGCCAGTATCCAGATCTATTTCTTCAAGTCGCTCATTCCTGTTGCCGGTGTTCTGCTTCTGATTCAGGGGGCGGCCGAGCTCATTCGCTGCGTTACGACGATGCGCACAGGCGTGTGGCCCGAACGGCTGGCTGATGTGAAAGAAACCGAAGACCTGCTGTCGGAAGCAGACCTGGACGAGATCGCTGCGATCCACAGCGACGAAAAACAGCCCCGCTGACGCGCTGAGAAAGATCTAGAGATGACAAACCCTGAAGTGGCCCTGTTCATGCTGGGCCTGTTTATCCTGCTTGTCCTGCTGGGCTTCCCGATTGCATTCACACTGCTGGCAATGGGCGTGGCCTTTGGCTACTACGCCTATTATCGCGGACCGGTCGACAGCTTCGGCGATATCTTCAACAACAATATCTTCTACCTGTTGAACCAGAACACCTACTCGGTGATGGAGAACCCCACGCTGGTGGCCATCCCGCTGTTCCTGTTCATGGGTTACGTGGTCGAGCGAGCCAACATTGTCGACAAGCTGTTCTTCTCGCTCTACCAGGCCGCACGCAACCTGCCTGGAAGTCTGGCAATTGCGGCGCTGATCACCTGTGCGGTTTTTTCCACCGCGTCGGGGATTGTGGGCGCAGTCGTCACGCTAATGGGACTTCTGGCTTTTCCCGCGATGGCGAACGCGCAATACAACAAGAGCTTTGCGTCAGGCGTCATTTGCGCCGGTGGGACGTTGGGCATTCTGATCCCGCCCTCGATCATGTTGATCGTTTATTCCGCCATCGCCGATCTGTCGCCGCTCCGGCTCTATGCCGCTGCGGTTTTTCCCGGCTTGGTGCTCGCAGGTCTCTACATCGTTTACGTGATAGTGCGCGTGTCGATAAATCCGTCGCTTGCACCAAAACCGGATATGGATGATGTGCCGCCGCCTCGCGAGATCTACTGGAACCTGCTGGTCAGTTTCGTCCCCCTCACAGTTCTCATAATGCTTGTGCTTGGGTCCATCCTTGGTGGGCTTGCAACACCTGCGGAGGCCGCTGCCATGGGGGCTTTGGGCGGCATGGTTCTGGCCGTGCTGTATCGGTCCATGACGTGGAAGAAGCTCAAGGAGAGCGTCTTTCTGACCGCCAAGGCCACGGCGATGGTTTGCTGGCTTTTTGTTGGGTCATGGACCTTCGCCTCGGTTTTTTCCTACCTGGGTGGCCACGACATCATTGCTGACTGGGTCGGTAGTATGGACCTGGAGCCGTGGCAGTTCCTCATCCTGGCTCAGCTCATCATCTTCCTGCTGGGCTGGCCGTTGGAGTGGTCGGAAATCCTCATCATCTTCGTGCCAATCTTCCTGCCGCTGCTCGAGGTATTCGGGATCAACCCCTACTTCTTCGCAATGCTCGTGGCACTGAACCTGCAAACCTCATTCCTGACACCGCCCATGGCCATGTCGGCTTATTATTTGAAGGGAGTTCTGAAGAAACAAATCGAGCTGATGCAGATATTCAGGGGTATCATGCCCTATCTGGGGATTGTGATCTTCACCATGGTCCTGATGTATCAGTTCCCCGGCCTCGCGCTGTGGTTCCCTGATTATCTCTTCGGGCCATACATCCCGTGAGGATCAAACCTCATACCTTGAGCGCGACAGACGCCGCGGCCTTCATCGAATCAGGGCAGTTGAAATCGGTCCAACTGGTGCAATCCTGCCTCGATCGGATCGCTGAGACGGATGGGGAGATCGGCGCCTGGGCGTATCTCAATGCGGAGCAAGCGCTTGAGCAAGCGGCGGCACTGGACCGCCGCCGCCAGGCTGGGCTTGCCACAGGCCCGCTCCATGGTTTGCCGGTTGGACTGAAGGATATCATCGATACGCGCGATATGCCGACGCAACGCGGCACATCGATCTTTGAGGGCCGGCAAACCAAGGAAGATGCGCGCATCGTCGAGATGCTTCGCGAAGCCGGCGCGGTAATCATGGGCAAGACCGTGACGACCGAGCTGGCCTTCGTACATGCGAATGAAACCCGGAACCCACAGAACCCGGACCGCTCGCCTGGCGGGTCGTCCAGCGGGTCAGCGGCAGCGGTGGCGGCTGGGCATGTGCCTCTTGCGATTGGCACGCAGACAAACGGGTCCGTGATCCGCCCGGCCTCCTTTTGCGGCACTTTCGGTTTCAAGCCGACACGCGGCATGATTCCCCGTACCGGTGTCCTGCAAACCTCTGAATCGCTTGATCAGATCGGCACATTCGCACGCACGTTGGAAGACGTTGCGCTGCTGGCGGATGTGATCAGCGGATACGATCAGCGCGATCCAGGCAGTGATGTGAATGCGCGTCCCGCAATGCTTCAGGGGGCGCGTGAAGAGGTGCCCGTGGAACCGGAGTTGGTTTGGTTCAACCTGCCTTTCAACGACCGTTTGTCGGATGCTGCCCGAGAAGGCCTGGAAGGCGTTATGGAGTTTCTGGGTCAACGTGTGACACGTATGGACCCTGCCAATCAGCTGGGCGAGTTGGTGGCCGTTCAGGCCCGCATTCATGAGTATGAGATCACCCGGCATCAGGCCGCGGTGTTTGATGAGCATTGGGACCAGATCAGCGATACGCTCAAACCCATCATTGAGCGAGCACGCCGGATTGAAGCGGCTGAGTATGAGGACGCTTTGGCAGTGAAGGGTTCCGCTGAGAGCTTCTTCGCCGACTTCTTCAACGACTATGACGTCATTCTTGCGCCCGCTGCTGCTGGCGAAGCTGTGGCATACGGAACAAGCACGGGCGATCCGATCTTCTGCACGCTTTGGACCCTCGCAGGCCTACCCTGTGTGACGCTACCGATACTGGTTGGGGAAACGGGGCTGCCGATCGGTGTTCAGCTCATCGGGCCTGCCCACAAGGATGACCGGCTCTTGCGTACGGCGCGTTGGTGCCAGAACCATATTGCGGCGGAAGCCGCCTAAGCGAAAAGATATCCTATGTCCTACATCACGAAACTCGTTGTCGGCTTCATTGGAACGGCGCTTCTGGTGATATTTGTCGGAGAGCTGTCACATAGCATCTCGACTGGATTTGCCGGGTTCTGGGGCGGCTTTCCCTTCATGGTCATCGTGATCATCGTCTGTGCGATGGCACTCTACGATTACTGGGACGAGTGCATTCGCAAGAGGGACTGACGATGTCCAAACCCCGGCTCTGGATCACCCGTCGCCTGTCTGACGCCACGCTCGAACGCGCGGCTCGGGACTACGACACCGTGGTCAACCATGATGATACGCCAGGCACCGCCGAGGCATTGATTGCGGCCAGTGCAGAATTCGATGCAATCATTCCATGCCATTCCGAGCATTTCAGTGCCGAGGTTGTTGCGCAGTTTGCACCGCGGCTGAAAATTGTTGCGAACCATTCGGTGGGCGTCGATCACTGTGACCTTCCTGCCCTCGAGGCCCGCGGCATCACAGTAACCAACACCCCCGACGTCCTGTCCGATGCAACAGCCGAGCTCACCATGCTGTTGATGCTCGGTGCGGCACGAAATGCTGTTGCCGGGGACAGGATCGTCAGGACTGGCGAATGGGATTTCTGGTCGCCGTCCTTCATGGTCGGCAAGCAAGTTACCGGGTCCCGGCTGGGCATCGTCGGCATGGGGCGTGTCGGACGGGCCTTCGCCGCAAAGGCCAAGGGCTTCGACATGGAGCTCCATTATCACAACCGGACCAAATTGCCGGCCGAACAGGTTTTTGGCGCCACCTATCACGACAGCATCGAGTCCCTCTTGCGCGTTTCAGACTTCCTGTCATTGCATTGTCCGGCCACACCGGAAACCACCGATCTCATGAATGAGGAAGCGTTTTCGCTCCTGCCCAAGGGCGCCGTGATTGTGAACGCAGCGCGTGGCGCGCTGGTGAATGAAGAGGCGCTGCTCGCCGCCCTTGAACAGAGGCAGATAAGCGCCGCCGGTCTCGATTGCTTCAAGACCGAGCCGGGCGGGAATCCCGCCTTCGCGCCGCACGACAACATCTTCATGCTGCCTCATATCGGCAGCGCCACAACACGGACGCGGGATGCAATGGGCTTCCGGGCACTGGACAATCTCGATGCGTTCTTCGCGGGGCAAACGCCCCGGGATCGTCTCTGATTTTCAAGGAAAACAACCATGACAAAAGTTGCATTTCTCGGTCTTGGCGTGATGGGCTACCCGATGGCAGGTCACCTCAAGGCCAAAGGTCACGACGTGACCGTCTATAACCGCACCTTTGCAAAGGCCGAGAAATGGGCTGCTGAACATGGCGGCAATGCCGCCAGAACTCCTGCCGAGGCGGCAGATGGAGCGGAAATGGTCATGGCCTGTGTGGGCAATGATGACGACCTACGCGCCGTTTGTCTCGGCGATGAAGGTGCGTTGTCGACAATGGCGGAGGGAACGCTTTTCGTTGACCATACGACCGTCTCCGCGAAGGTCACATCCGAGCTCTATGCGCTGGCCAAGGCCCAGGGCGTGGGATTTGTCGATGCGCCCGTGTCGGGAGGACAGGCCGGTGCTGAGAACGGCCAGTTGTCGATCATGTGCGGTGGAGATGAAGCAGCCTATGAGCGGGCGGAACCCGTCATGCAGAGCTATGCCAAGCTCTGCCGCCGCATTGGCGGGAGTGGCGCGGGTCAACTGACGAAGATGGCCAACCAGATCGCCATTGCCGGTCTCGTACAGGGTTTGTCTGAAGCGTTACATTTCGTCAGCAAAGCGGGTCTGGACGGCCGCGATGTCGTAGAGGTGATCAGCCAGGGTGCTGCAGGCAGCTGGCAGATGAGCAACCGTTACGAGACCATGCTCGATGACCGTTTCGAACATGGTTTCGCGGTCGACTGGATGCGCAAAGACCTTGGCATTTGTCTCGACACCGCTGACGAGAATGGCGCAAGCCTGCCGGTCACTGCTCTGGTCGATCAGTTCTACAAGGATGTCCAGAAGATGGGAGGTGGCAGATGGGACACCTCGTCTCTTTTCAAAAGGCTGCAGCAGTTCTGACCCAATTTTTGAGTGCTTGAACCATTTGCGCGACTATGGCCAACGCGATTGTCTGCCTTCGCAGTTGGATGGCGAATAGTCTGGAACTGAAAACACTCGTTTGGACGAACGCCAAGTCTCCGGGCTTGAATTCGGCGCGTTAGTCGCATCCTGGGGCGCTTGGTATTGGGTGAGGGATGGAGCGCCGGCATCAGTCAGTTTAGTGGGATCAACACCTCTTGGGGCATGGTGGTGCCATGTGCGTGATATGCTCGCCTAAATCATAGTCCGCGTGTCCAGGGTTCAAATTCCGCCTCCGCCACCAACCACTCGTGGCGTATTCGAGGGAACCCACGCGTCGCGGGATCATTTCACCGGGCCATACTCCTCAAACAGGCGTTTGGACTTATCGCCCTTCTTGTTCCGTGATGAGAACTGGCCCTCCAGGCGGCTGACCTTGTTGTCATCGCTAACCTGTCCTGCCCGGACTTCCTCAAACACAGGGTCGTGCGAGAGGCCACCGGCGACCTGGTCGAGATCGGCCTCGTTCAGTTCAGTTGCTTTCGGTTCTCTGGGCATGATTTCCCCCTATTCGTTTCTACTCAATCCAACCTAGGGGCAACGCATCTGATGCGCTGTGCGGTTCGTCACATGGCAAAAAGAGGGAGTCGTCTCCGGCTTTGAGCAGAGCCACTCATGCCACGGCCTCGGCCACGGCGTCGCCAATGGCGAGAGATGCCGTCAGGCCAGGCGACTCGATGCCGAAGAGGTTGACCAGCCCAGGGACCGCGTGAACGGTTTCATCCTGAATCACGAAGTCGGCCGCGGGCTCGCCCGGACCAACGATCTTGGGTCGGATGCCTGCATAGTCGGGCACGAGATCGCCTGTCGCGAGGGCCGGGTAATACCGCCTGATCGAATCCTCAAATTCGCCGAGGCGGTGCGTTGTAGGTTCGTAAACCTCCGCGTCAATCCACTCCACATCCGGTCCAAAGCGGTTCTGGCCACCCAGATCCGTGGTCGAGTGAATGCCGAGTCCGGCCTCGTTGGGTAACGGATAGATCAGCTTGGTGAAAGGCGCCCTGCTGCTCGAAAGCGCGAAGTAGTTTCCCTTGCACAGATAGCTCTTCGGGATGTGCCGTTCGTCCAGTCCCTCGATCCGTCGCGCGATAGCAGGCGCATTGAGCCCAGCGCTGTTGATCAAGACCCGTGTGGTCACGCTGATGGGCTCGTCCCCGCCGGCTGCAATCCGAAGAGACGACCCACCTATCTCGGCGCTGATCACCGGTGTGTTGAACGCGACCATGCCGCCGGATTCTTCAAGATCGCCCTGCAGTGCAAGCATGAGCGCATGGCTATCCATCACGCCTGAAACCGGCGAGTGAAGTGCGGCACTACAGGTAAGGTTGGGCTCAAGCGCGCTCGCTTGTCGCCCGGTGAGCATCTCTAGGCTCTCGACATCATTCGCGATCGCCTTGGCCATCAAGGCTTCCAAATCGGCGTGCTCGTCCGAATTTGATGCAACGATCAACTTGCCAAGCGCGCGCGCCTCGAAGCCCTTTTCACCGGCATATCGGTAGAGTTGCCGTCGCCCCATCACGCAAAGCTGCGCCTTGAGGCTATCCTTGGGATAGTAAATCCCGGCGTGAATCACTTCGGAATTGCGGGAACTCGTGCCCTGGCCGATGGCGGCAGCAGCTTCGACCACGATGACCCATAGGCCGCGCTGCGCCAGCGCACGCGCGCAGGCGAGACCAACAACCCCAGCCCCTATGACAACAGCATCGGCATCCAATGACATCCGACGATTCTATGGCGTGGTGTGGCCTGTCATGTCCAGTTCCGTAGAGACGGGATGAGCGATCGGTCGGTGATGTTCGACAGATGTACCGAAACGGCCTCCAGCCGCTGAGAACTCCCGCACATCCAGTCCGATCAGTCCCCATCATCGAACGGGTGCGGTCCGTCAAAGGGGCCAAAGGGGCTGAGGTGGCTGAGGAAATGACCCGCTCCATCTTGCTGGCGCCATTCATGGATCAGCACAGCGCCCGGCTCGAATGTCAGCGTGGCTGGTTCGGCGGGCCTTTGATCGAAGGTGACCGCGTGGGCGGGCGCCGGCGCGATCATCGCCACGAAACCATCGATCATTGTGATGATGTGCCGATGGACGTGACCGCAAATGATCTGGACCGGACCAGCGGATCTTCTCGCCACCTCAAGCAGCGTCTCCGGGTGCTTCAGTTTCTGGCGGTCCATATCCAAGATCCCGGTATCGAAGGGTGGGTGGTGCAGGGCCAACAGCATTGGCCGCCCGGCCAGTTCATCGAGACGATCGCCGAGCCAGTCGAGCGTATCCTTGGTCAGTTCTCCATGCGCATGGCCGTCAACCAAGCTGTCGAGCCCGATCACGTCAAAATCCGAAAACGGCACATGCCAGTTGAGAGGGCCTGATTCAGGCAGACTGGTCGTTGCCGAGAGCGCGTCACGCATGGCTTCGCGGGTGTCGTGGTTGCCCGGAACCACATGGATCGGTGGAACCAGTGCCTGAAGTAGCGCCAGAAGGTGCTCGTACTCCTCAGCGGTGCCATGATCGGTCAGGTCGCCGGTCAGGATAACTGCATCGATGCCATCGGTGACGGCCGGAAGGGCATTGATATGCTTGATGGTCCGTTGAAGGGCGCGCGCAGTATCCACCATGCCATAGGCTTTCCGGCCGGGCGCCACGATGTGCGTGTCTGTCAATTGAACGATCCGGCTCATGGCAGTGCTCCGATGTTCTCGGACAGGATCATGATACTGCCGGAGCTGATCTTGAGCCAAATCGTTGCGTCGATTTGGACCGCCGCAGATTCCTGATCCCTGAAGAATGCCCTGCCGATATAGATCCGGTCTTCTGTCGGCGCCGGCCCTAGGTAATCGGTATCGGATGCCTTAAGCCTTGAAACCACGGCACACGACGAACTCGCCGGGAATGCGATAGCCGTTTGGTGTCCGAAAGTCGGCGATCGAGGCCAGGTATTCGCTTTGTGCGGATGCGCGTGTCGGTGCGTCGAAACGATCATAGGCTAGCGCAACCGGTCCGCCGACAAATGCGGCTTCAACCGCAGCTTGATCATCGGGGTAGGGCAGCAGGGATGTCAGCCTGCGGGTCTCAACATTCGTGAACCCAACCGACGCCATCTCTCGCGCCAGCGTCGGACCGGTGCCCAGCCGGAAAAACAGCGGGCACACTTCCGACTGAACCCGCGCATCAACGATCGGGAAGATGTCCGCCCAGCCACATTTTGCGCGTTCGCCCCAGACCGCCATAACGGCGCGTCCACCGGGCTTGAGAACACGGAACATCTCTGCAAGCGCCGCGAGCGTGTCGGGGACGTACATCAACCCAAGGGCGCAGGTGGCAAGGTCGAAGCTGTTATCGGCCAAGGCAACGAGCGTCTCGGCCTCGGCTCGGAAAGCCTCGACTTGTGACAGGCCGCGCAAACTGGCCGTGCGTTGGACGCTCTCGATCATCTTGCCGGAGATATCGGTCGCGGTGATATGGCCTTGGGGCCCGACAGCTTCGGCGAGCGGGAAGCTCACCAGTCCGGTGCCGCAGGCAATGTCGAGAACACGGTCGCCGGCTTGCGCAGCCGCCATCTGCAGGAGTTGCGCCTGGGCATCGCTGAGGCTGTCCTTCCAACCCGTTTCATAGGCGTCGGCTGCCTTATCCCAGCCATAGCGCTGAACACGCTTTTGCAACCGGGCGTCCATCACGAATACTCGACGGGTGGTGTTGCGGGACGCGACGACACCAGATCGATGCGATGATCGATGGCCTGAGCGTTGGCGAACACGTCGATCAGCGGGCTGTATCTCAATGACGCTTCGACAAGTTCTCCTATCGTCGTTTCAGACGCCGCGGAGGTGATCGCGATGGCCATTCTGATGCCCTCGAAACCGGGAACGACGTCATCTTTGACGCCGAGCTGACCCCGTGCATCGACATCGGTTTCCAACACCACCTCGACACGATCGATTGGCACGTCGCGCCGAGCCGCCCATTGCTTGATGCCGATTGCCACACAACTGCTCAACGCCGAACGCAGCACCATGCTGGGGTTGGGGCCGGCATCTTGTCCGCCAACAGCCTTGCCCACATCAATCGTCAGGGTGCGGCCGGCTTCCTCAACGTGGCAGAGCGTGCCCTCGCTGATTGCTGCCGCGTTGCGATAGACCCTTTGTCCGCGCTCGGGCTTCAAAGTCACGGTCTGTGTTGACCGATCCAAAGCCTGTTTCATGTCCTGTAGGTCTGACATGTTATGCTCCATTCTGTCAGGCTGCGATTTCGATCTGGCCATCGAGGCAGCCACGCAGATGCGCAGCGAGATCGCGCGCATCATCACCGGCGCCGTTGATGAAGCTCGAGGATAGCCGCCTCAGGAACATCAGCCCCATGACATAGAGACCCGGCGCAACGACGCCGCCCTGGTGCCGAATGCGGCCCTTGGCATCGAAGATCGGTAGCTGCAGGAAGCGGTGATCCGGCTCATAGCCTGTCGCCCAGACGATGCTGCGGATGTCATTGGCTTCCAGATCGAGTGACAGGCGAGGCGTCGATGATACGCGCGTGGACGAAAACCGGTGTGGTGGTTCGACCAACTGCGTCAGGCCTGATTGATCGACCCAAGAGTCGATCGCCCCGAGCAGGCGATCCATCTTCAGATCGGCAGACGCGCAGAGATTGTTCAGGCTGCCCGAAAACATCGCTCGCCCGTTCGAGATTCCTGCCAGACGTCCGACGATCTCGATGCCGGCGTCCTGAAGCGCGTTCAGATCAAGGTCTTGCGTGCTCGGCTCGCCGCACAGTTGAAACGATGGCAGGCGCCGGACCCGGTCGATGTTGTCGACCTCGTCATAGGCCTTGCCGAGATGCCCCAGCAGATGCATCCAGGTCATGATATCGACACCGCGATAACGCCGCGGCACGCGCGTGTGCGATCCGGTCGCGAGTGTCACCTGCCAGCCGGACTTCTGGATGTCACGCGCCAGCTGAACGCCGGAGGCCGATGCGCCGACGACCAGCACCCCGCCATCGGGCAGGTCGGTGGGCCGCCGGTATGTGAGGGGTGACACTTCGACGATGTTGGGCGGCAGCTCTGATGCAAAATCTGGCCGGTTGACGCGCGCGCAGGCACCCGTCGCGACAACAAGGCTCTTGCACAAGATGACATCCTGGGATGTCTCAACCCGATACTGTCCGTTCTCCATCCGCACTGAACGGACCGGGGAATCCGTCAGGATCGGCAGATCGGCTGACGCCACCATCTTGTCGAATTCACGAATGAGTTCGGAGACCGGCATGAAGCCGTCGATGTCGTCACCGCGATAGGGTTGGCCAGGAAGGCCGTTGAGCCAGTTCGGCGTCAACAAACGCAGGCCATCCCAGCGTTCTTTGCGCCAGCTGTTGGCAATTTGCCCGCGCTCGAGAACCACATGGTCGATGTCATGCATCATCAGTTCGCGGCTCATAGCGAGTCCGGTCTGTCCGGCGCCGATGATCACGGTGGTCAACGTCTTCACGGGGGCTTCTCCTAGCTAGCGGGTGCCCGAGACTCCTGGTCGACGCAGAAGACGTCGCCGGCGGCTGCGGGTCATTGTCTGGGAATGCGATACCGCCGGATTTCCGAGAAAGGACTGGGCGGTATCGCGCACTTGTAGTGGCGGTTATTCGGGTGGTCTGGACATCAGCCTCTCGACGTCCCAGCGTGTCAGACCCGGACGCCCGACACCCCAATCGGTGTGTCTGAAGGCGCGCTGGCGTTTTGGCCGCTGGGACCTGCTCTGAAGCAGTGCCCGGAGTTTTTGGATGCGGATCATCGTGTCACCGTGACATGCACATTGGTGGGGTTGGTGATGATGTCGAAGACGGCCGAACGCTTCTGCGACTGCGCGACCAGGGCCGCGATCTCAGCCGGCTTGGCGTCCGCATCGATGTCGAAGGACACGCGGATCGCACTGAAGCCGTTACGGACGTCGGCGTCGGCACCGAGAATGCCGGCCATGTCCATATCGCCCTCGACTTTGGCCTCAACCGATTTGAGCTGAATACCGCGGTTCTGCGCCACAGATGCCACACCGGCGGTGAGGCAACTGGCGAGACCCGACAGAACGATCTCAACCGGGGTCGCTCCGCCGTCGGCAGCATTGAACTGCTCGGGATGGTCGGCATCGATGGTGTGCGGTGCCTTGCGGCTGTGTTCTTCGCCGAGGCCGTAGAAGCCTTCGACGGTCGAACGGCTCTGCACGCCATCGACCCATTTGCAGCGGGCACGCCATTTGAACTGGCCTGCTTCCGGTGTCTCCTGAATGGCCTGCTTGGCACCGAGCAGCACCTCGACATCAACGCCATTGTCAGCGGTCTTGGTCTGGGAATTGATCACTTCACTGGTCTCCTTTTGGGGCTTGGGGGCCGGTTGTGCATTGCGCTGCGGCCTCGCAGTGCACCTAAGAAGAGCTGCCACTGGATTCCTGATCGTTTTCGGAAGGTTTTCTGAAACCTGTCGCGCAGGCCAAACGACACCACTTCCAAGCGTCTTTGTGCCGTATAGGCCCCGTTATCAGAGTGATCGCTGACCGGCTGTCTTGCACAGCAATGTTGGAGTCCCTCGTTGCCCGCGGGGTGTGCTTGGTTCTACATGCCGATGAAACAGCGTTCCCCATCGAGCGAACCGTGACATCATTGCCCCACACCGAAACCGGACTTGTTGACCGCGCGATGACGCAAGGCCGCACTCTAGCGCCCGGCATTCTTGTGTCTGTGGTCCTCGGTATCGCGGCGCAGTTTCTGTCAGATCACTATGGGGCGCCGGCCATGCTCATGGCGCTGCTGCTCGGGATCGCCTTCCACTTCCTTGCTGAGGAAGGGCGTTGTGTTCCCGGCATCGAATTCACCGCTAAGACGGTGCTGCGTGTCGGGGTGGCTCTGCTCGGTGTTCGCATCAGTCTGGATCTTCTGCTCGAGCTGGGGTTCGAATTGATGGGTCTCGTCGCAGCGGGCGTCGTGCTCACCATCATGTTTGGCCTGATTGGCGCTCGGCTGCTTGGTCGCGGCTGGCGGCTTGCGCTGATCACCGGTGGTTCGGTGGCCATCTGCGGGGCGTCAGCGGCGATGGCGATTGCGGCTGTGCTGCCAAAGAACGAACATTCCGAGCGCAATCTGATCTTCACCGTGCTCAGTGTGACGGTGCTGTCGACGATCGCGATGATCGCCTATCCGATATTGGTGCAACTGTTTGACCTTGATGATCGCGCCATCGGTGTCTTCCTCGGCGGTACGATTCACGATGTCGCTCAGGTGGTCGGGGCAGGGTTCTCAGTCAGCGATGAAGCGGGCGAGGCGGCAACGCTCGTGAAGTTGTTCCGGGTCACGATGTTGGCGCCGGTGGTGCTGCTCTTTGCGCTGGCGATCCGCGCATCTGGCGCCCAAACGGCTGAGGATTCAAAGCGCCCGCCGCTGATCCCGGCATTCGTGCTGGCGTTCCTCGCCTTCGCGACATTGAACTCGATCGGTGCCGTGCCGACTGGGGCAGCCGATGTTCTTGCGGATGTGTCGCGGTGGGCGCTGCTGATTGCGATTGCCGCGGTCGGAATGAAAGCCTCGCTGAGACGGATCATGGATGTTGGCGGGCCGGCAGTGGTGCTGATCGTTGCCGAGACGGTCTTCATCGCGGGCTTGATCCTTGCCGGTATCATTTTGCTCGGCTAACTCGATCAGGAGATACGCTCGCGCCGAACTGTCGTCTGACGGGCTGCCTGGAGTCGCGGCCGGAGCTTTTCCTCTCCGGCCACGACTAGTCTTGCGCTGAACGCTCACCCATGCCGGTCTTCCAGTAGGGCGTCCTGCATGCGGGCGGCCACGACCGCGATCTCTGAGCGGTGGATACCGATATCCTTGAGCGTGTCATTGCTCAGTTCCTGCAAGGCAGCCGCTGTGTACTGGGCGCGACGACGTGCATTGGACCGCCGGCGAAGGGCTGTGAACCCCTGCCAAAGGGCGGCCATTAGATGCGGCAGTCCGGGGCGTGTCAGCGTGTTGCCGATCCAGCGCGGCGTGTATCCCGACAGCATTCCGGTTGCGATCGAACGACGATCCACTTCAAACCAACCCAGGTTCAATCCTAGCAGTTCATCGTGGTTGGACCGGGCAAGCCCGACAAAGACATCTCGACCGGTGGTCGGCTTGATCGCCGCGCCGGCACCGTCGACTGACCCGACAGGTCGAGAGTCTTGGGCGGCGGTCTGAGGCGGATAGTCGTGTTCACTTCGTGCAAGTGCATACATTTCTGTTCTCCAAGCTGGGGGTCTTGAGGATGAAGGGCGCCGTTGCTGCCGGGAGGTTGCACCCAGACGATTGGCTCCACGATGCACATAGAGATCGCCGATCCTTCGAACCTGAAGGTTTGGGGAAGGTTTCCTGAAACCTATCGATGCTGCCAGACAGCCGTGGCAACGAGCGCGCCTGATGTCGTGACGTGCTGGCTCTGCTAGGGTCGCGAGAATCTGGACTGAAGATCGGAGTGGAGAGGCAGATGGAAACTTTCGACGAGGACCTGTTCATCAAGGGCCTTGAACAACGCAAAGCCACGCTGGGTGGAGACTATGTCGAGAAGAACCTCGCAGCAGCGGACGATTTCACACGACCGTTTCAGGAGGCCATGACCGCCTGGTGCTGGGGATTTGGCTGGGGGGACGAGACGATCGATGCCAAGACGCGCAGCATGATGAACCTCGCCATGCTCGGTGCGCTCGGAAAAATGCATGAGTGGGAGATTCACTGTCGCGGCGCGTTGAACAACGGCGTCACAGCCAAAGAGATCCGCGCCATCATCCACGTGATCGGGATCTATTGCGGTGTGCCGCAGTCGCTCGAGTGTTTCCGTGCCGCACGCAAGGTGCTGGAAGCCGAGGGCAAGCTCTGATCAGAGGGCGCCTGTTGGAACCGGTCGTGGGTTCCGGGTCTCGTGCATTGATACTGTACAGGGTGCCGGCTTACCCCACGCAGACGTGAACGCTATAGTTGCTGGAAGTTCACCTTCGAGATGTTGACCAGGTCGGTTCAAAGCGCACATGTGAGCTTGAGCAACCCCCGCAACGCAGGTTCGGAGCCCATGACGACCTCCAAAGGCACCAAACAACTGGAGCAATCCTCCAATCGCCGCCTGATTTTGAAGGCCGGTGCAGCAGTGGCTGCCGTTGCGCTGACCCCGATCGGCATGCGGATCGCAAATGCTCAGTGGGCCGATGGGCAAGGACCCGGTCGCGGCGTGCCGCAGACCGTGCAGATCGACAAGTTAATGGAATCCGACGGGCTTGATGATTTCATCATCGGCAATGTCGATGCGCCCGTCACGATCGTGGAATATGCGTCGATGAGTTGCGTGCATTGCGCACGGTTCCACAAGGAAACACTGCCAGTACTCAAGGAACGCTACATTGACACGGGCAAGGCACGCCTGATCTTTCGCGAGTTTCCTCTGGATCTGGCGGCGGCCTGGGGTTCGATGCTGGCTCGATGCGCTGATGATCAGGACCGTGCGATGGAACTGACAGACGCCCTGTTCCAACAACAGGAAGAGTGGGCTCGTGGTCGAAACGAAGAAGAGGTCAAGTCCGGTCTTGTTGAAGTGCTTGAGCCGCTGAATGTGTCACGCGAGTCAATCGACACTTGCGTTGACGACAAGATCCTTCTGCACAACATCGCCCAGCGTGCGGTTCGTGCTGGCCGTGAATTCGGTGTGACCTCGACTCCAACCTTCTTCATCAACGGTCTGAAAATTGAAGGTGCAGTCGAACTCGAACGATTCACCGCTGTGATCGACCCGCTGCTCTAGCTTTCCTTTTGGCGGGCTCATGCCGGTCAATAAATCGTTCCGTTTTGCCATCGAAGGGTGCTAAGCCACTTTCGATTTAGCGAGCCGGGGCAGCGTTGGTGACTGCCCGTCCGGCGCAGGGGGAAACGCATGGCATTCAAGGCATTGGTCGTCGACAAGGCCGAAGACGGAACGATCTCGCAATCCATACAAACGCTCGAAGACAGTGCGTTGCCTGAGGGCGATGTGACGATCGCTGTCAGCTATTCGACCGTGAACTACAAAGACGGGCTCGCGATTACCGGCAAGGGCGGGATCGTGCGCAACTATCCGCATGTTCCGGGCATCGATCTGGTAGGCACCGTCGAGAGCTCTGACGATCCACGTTTCAAGCCGGGTGACAAGGTGATTGTCACAGGCTGGCGCGTCGGCGAGATGCACTGGGGCGGCTATGCGCAGAAGGCCCGGATGAAGGCGGACTGGATTGTTCCGCTGCCGGATGGGCTGTCCGAGAAGCAGGCCATGGCGGTCGGTACGGCTGGCTTCACGGCGATGATCGCGGTGATGGCGCTGGAAGACCATGGTCTGAAGCCGGGTGGCAAGCCTGTCATCGTTACCGGCGCTGCCGGCGGGGTTGGCTCGGTGGCCACGGCAATTCTGTCAAAGCTGGGCTATGAGGTGGCCGCGGTGACGGGTCGGCCCGAGACAGAAGCCTATCTTCGCGAACTGGGCGCGACGCAGATCGTCGCGCGAGACGACATCAACGAGGCAAATCCGAAGCCGCTCGAATCCGAGGCCTGGTCGGGATGCGTTGATGCGGTTGGTGGCGCCATGCTGAGCCGTGTTCTCAAGCAACTCGAGTATGGCGCGTCGGTAGCCGCTGTTGGTCTGGCGGGCGGTGCGGTGATGGAAGGGGCTACAGTCGTCCCGTTCCTATTGCGCGGCGTCAATCTGCTGGGCATCGATTCCGTCATGCGGCCTTATGAGAACCGGGTTGCCGCGTGGAACCGTATTGTCAGCGATCTGCCGATGAACAAACTGGAAAACATGGTCGAGATGGCGACACTTGACGATCTGACCACGCTTGGCCCGGCCATTCTGAAGGGGCAGGTCAAGGGTCGCATGGTCGTGGACGTCAATGCCTAAAGGGCGTTTTACGATCCTTTGCTAAGTCGCTGGCTGATTCAGCTGCACAGTCAGTTTCCATTGCAACGAAAAAGGGCGGCCTGAGGCCGCCCTTCCGAAACGCGATCATTTTTGGTCGAAGGCCTATTCGGCGGCCTCGTTTGCCGGTGCCGCATTGAGCTGGCCATACTTTTCTTCGCCAATCTTCTCGAGCAGCTCGAGCTGCGTTTCGAGGAAGTCGATGTGGCCTTCCTCATCGATCAGCAGCTGCTCGAAGATTTTCATGGTCACGTAGTCGCCGGCGTCCTGGCAGATCACGCGCGACTTGGAATAGGAGTCACGGGCGTCGAATTCGCCAGCCAGATCGGCTTCCAGCACTTCCTTGACGTTCTGGCCAATGCGAAGGGGCGCGACAGTCTGCAGATTGGGATGACCCTCAAGGAAGATAATCCGCTCCACGATCTTGTCCGCGTGCTCCATCTCTTCGATGGATTCGGCCCGCTCCTTGGCGGCGAGCTTCGCGTAGCCCCAATCGTCCAGGAGCCTGTAGTGAAGCCAGTATTGGTTGATAGCCCCTAGTTCGAGATAGAGGGCTTCATTGAGCCGTTCGATAACCTTCGGATCGCCTTTCATAGTGCACCCTTGCCTTCTTGCGCTTTGCGTTCTTTAGAACATTTCTACGTTGTTGAAGCAAGCGCAGATTATTGAGGGCGTGCGATTCCCAGTCGGGGTCATCTTCCTGGTTAATGACGTGAATCCGGTGCTCTTCGACCGCTGTCACGATCGCATCAACGACGACTGGCACGCAGCCGCAGCATTGGTACCGTTCGCCCAACTGCTTATAGACGAGCCCGGGCGTGATAGGCCGCCATGGATCCTGCTTGAGCAGCTCGATGGCTGTGTCCATGATTTGGCGGTCGCTGATGACGTTGCACTGACAGACGATCATAGGTTGTGTGATTTCTTTCTAGGCGCGAAGAATTCTAAAGTATATCCATACTTTATAAATCTTCTAATCTATTGCATTGTTTTGCAATGTTTCCAGAAGCGAGCGTACTTATAGATGCCAACTGGTGTTATCCGTTTAAACCCTTGCTAGCGAAATCACTCAAGACAGTATTGTAGGTATTAATACTATATCAGCGAAAATCCGACGTGAAGGCGTGCGGGCACTGTTGCCGATACGCAAAGGCGAGCGGAAAACCGAGTGCGCTGTTGGATGGGCTCGTTCGCACCGTTGCAACGCTTCGCGCAAACGGCGAAAATGTCACAAGACATGTTCATGAACCGCAAGAACAGCGGCTTGGAGAGGCAGAATGCCGGAAGATGAGCGAGTGCCGACTGAGAGGGCGCGCGACGACAAGGAACCTATTGCAGCCGGTGGCGAAGCGATTACCGCGACGTTGACGGGGGCTGTGGAGACAATTTCCAAGGACGTGCAGGCTGCCGCAAGTAGCGGCCAGGAGAGTGATCCGGGCGCAGCAACGCTGGAACTGGATGATACCGAGGATGCTTCGCAGGCGGACAACATTCACGATGAAGACGCAGCGACTCCTGGCACCGATTCGGAGGTGATTGCGAATGGTCCGGGTCCGCATGGCCGCTCTCGACTCCGAGACGCGATGCGCCGCGCACGTCAGAGCGATGCCGAGCGAAACGACGTAATCGTCAATCTGCGCGAGACTGAAATTGCGCGGCTCGAATTGCTGGCTGAGAACGTCGAAGATATCTTCGACGAACTACCCGACAGCACTGATTTGTTCGATGGCCGCGTATCTGATGGCAATCCTCCTCGCCTTTGGATCGATGTGCTGGCCCATGTGGCAATGGGGCGTGACAAACGTACTTACCAGTTCGTCCAGGAAACCCGTCAGGGCCGGAAGGTCGTGACCGAGACGACATCGATCGATCAGATGGGCGAACAGATCACCAACTATGTGGCCCATCGCATGCTCGAACGGGAGCGTGCCCTGCTGGCCGACCCGATACCGTCGGCTAACTCTGAAGACAATGCCCAAGCTGATCCGCCCCCTGATGCATTAGCTGAAGCCGCCGATCAGGGGGAGTCGAAGCCCGATATTTCGGATAGCTCTGAGACCGAGGTGGAGGAGGTGGCGGCGACCACCAAAGGCACCACTACAGCAATGAAGGGCGAAGCGGCCCCATTAGCATCGGACGAACTGCAAAGTGCGGTGCCACGCTATTCAGGCCTTTCGATGATCGTTGCTTTCCTGCTTGGCATGCTTGTGGGTGCGATCACGCTGTTTCTGATCGGCGCCAACTACACACCGCCGGCTGGATAACAATCTAGCGCGAAGCCGCTTGCTCCGCCGCAAGCGGATGGACGGGTTGGTGCAGTGCCGCGCCGGCCATATCGGTTTTCTGAAACAGCTCCACCGGATCTTTCTCGTCGCGCAGAATACCGTAGCGTTCCAGTGTGACTGACGGAGCGTGGTCGGGGCCCTCAAAGCGCAGCAGATTGTATTGTGCCGCCGGCCGCTCGCCGTGGGTCCGTGCCGACGTTGATGGAACACCGATGATCGGCACCGGCGCGTCCGGTCCAGGCGTCATGGTGGCGGTGGCCGTGTGATTATGGCCATGCAGCACAAGCTCGGCCCCGGTGCGTTCAAACAGGGCAGCAAGGTCCGCATCGTCGGACAGGCGGCGCCGTGCTGATGCCAGCCCGGGTATGGGTGGATGGTGGATCAGGACCACGCGAACGCGACCCTCGGCCTTCAGGGCGTTCAGTTCTTCCTCGAGCCGTGTCAGCTGATCCTGCCCCAAACGGCCGGTCGCCATGAATGGTGCTGTGGGAACGGCAGAAGAACACGCGATGAGCGCAACATTGCCGCGCAGTCTGACGAAGGGAAATCGGCCGTCGAGGCCGCGTACCGAGTTTGATGAGCCGTCACTCGCGTGATGCCCTGTGTCGCCGCGCATGTTGGGATCGAATGCCGCCACCATGCCTGGCACGCCACCGCCGACATAGGCGTCGTGATTGCCCGGTATGACAGTCACATCCTGGTAGGAACCGAGACTGTCGAGGAAGGCTCTGGCACCGGGCCATTCGCGCTGGGCTGCCACGTTCACCAGATCGCCGGTTACGGCAATGTGGTCCGGCCGCTGGGCCACCATGTGATCGGTGATCTTTGCCAGCACCTCGGCGCGGTGGACCTGATCGCGACCGCGTTTCCAGTTGGCATAGCCGAGGATGCGCTGACTCAGCAGCTCGCGCGTACGCGGCCGACCGTCGAGCGGGAGGTGGACATCGCTTATGTGAGCCAGAACGAACATCGGGCGCGGTGTATCAGACCGCGCCCGAGCAATGAACCAGTCCTGACTTGGGGCAATCAGCTATAGCTGAAATCCATCAAGGTGCAGGCGGTACGACCATCGCGAATTTCCACCGCCGGCTTCCAGCGATAGGGCGCAGCCGCAGGCGTGCGCGCGGTTACGGGACGGAAGAAATCGACGAACCAGCCAATCGTGGCCATGAGCTCGCGTGTCATCAGAGCACCTGTATCGGTTAGTGTGTAAGAGGCGCGATCGCGGTTTTTCACCATCGCGTCGCCGCCATTAGCGGAATATGATTACTGCAGCTTTCACTTTCCAGATGCTGCACCGCACAACAGCCATTCAGTGCGCGCATGCCCGGTTACCCGGGCGTTAACGGACCCGGGCCAATGCCGACCTCTCTTGAACGCTTTGTGTTGCATCCCTGGTGGCGGATGAGCCGGGGAATGACACTCGGTGTCCGCGGCCTCGTGCAGGATCCAGAACGTGGCGTATTTCTTATACGCCACTCCTATACTCCAGGCTGGCATCTTCCAGGTGGCGGTGTGGAGCGGGGTGAGACTCTGCTGACCGCACTTCATCGCGAGCTGCTGGAGGAGGGCAACATCACCTTGAACGGTACCCCAACGCTGTTCAACGTTTATGCCAGCCCGCGATTCCGGGGCGATCATGTAGCGCTGTTCCTGATCTCCGACTGGCAGCAGAGATCAGCCCCTGTTCCGGACAGGGAGATTATCGATCATGGCTTCTTTCCGCGCGATGCGCTGCCCGATGATGCGACCGCGGGTACCAAGCGCCGGCTTGCAGAGGTGTTCGACGGTGCGAAACCCGATGAGCACTGGTAGTCAGGCCAGCTTGCCCATCAGGTCTCGCGCGCTTGCAGCCTAGCTGAACCGGCCTCGGTCGTGCGGTTCGGTGAAGTCGATATCGGGACCAACAGGCACAACGAATGTCGGGTTAATGGTGCCGTGGCTGGCATAGTAATGCGACTTGATGTGATCGAGATTTACCGTCTCGGCCACGCCTGGCGTTTGATAGAGCGCGCGCGTGTAATTCGACAGATTGGGATAATCAGCGATACGCCGGATGTTGCATTTGAAGTGCCCGACATAGACCGGGTCGAAACGCACTAGCGTTGTGAACAGCCGCCAATCGGCCTCGGTCAGCGTGTCGCCGACAAGATAGAGTTGTTTCGAGAGCTTCTCTTCCAGCATGTCCAGGCTCTTGAACAGCGCTGTTACAGCTTCCTCATAAGCTTCTTGCGTGGTGGCGAAGCCGGACCGGTAGACCCCATTGTTGACGGTCTCATAGACAACCGAATTGATCTCATCGATCTCAGCCCTGAGCTCCGTGGGATAGGTGTCCAGTTCGACATCGGTAAACGCATCGAAAGCTGTGGTCAGCATGCGGATGATCTCCGAAGACTCATTGCTGACAATCGTTTCGTTCTGCTTGTCCCACAGGACCGGCACCGTGACGCGTCCGGAATAGCCAGGATCTGCCTTGGTGTAGATTTGATACATGTGTGTGGCGCCATTGACCGGGTCGTCGGTGGCGCCGGTGCGCGCCGGGTTGAACACCCAGCCTTCCTCACGCATCAGCCAGTCAACAACTGAAACGCTGATCACATCTTCAAGCTTTTTGAGTTTGCGCAGGATCAGAGTCCGGTGCGCCCAAGGGCAGGCCAGCGAGACATAGAGGTGGTATCGGCCGGCCTCGGCCTTGAACCCTGTATCGCCCGACGGTCCGGCGGTTCCATCGGCGGTGACCCAGTTGCGAAACTGGGCTTCGGATCGGATGAACCGACCCTTCGTTGACTTGGTATCGTACCACTTGTCTTGCCAGACACCGTCCACAAGCAGGCCCATGGCATTCTCCTTTGGTCTTCTGGAATCTGATGTGGGTTTAGGCGGCCAGGTTTTCGATCGCCGAATTCGCCCGACTGACCGCAGCGTCCGCATCGATCATCGTGCCTGTGCCGTCCACGAAAGTGACATCGGTGATGCCGACAAAGCCGAGGATGTGACGCATGTAGCCCGAGGCGAAGTCTAAAGCCGTTCCCATGGACGTTCCGCCGGACACCATCACGACGATTGCGCGCTTGCCGGTGAGAAGGCCGACAGGGCCGGTGTCGGTGTATTTGAAGGTCACGCGTGCCCGCGCAATCTGGTCGATATAGGCTTTCGTCGCAGCAGGTACGCCGAAGTTGTAGACCGGCATGCCGATCACAACGGTGTCCGCAGCTCGCAGTTCCTCAACAAGTTGATCCGACAGGGCTAAGACGCCCTGTTGTTCAGCGGTGCGATCTTCATGCGCCGTGAAGTTCGCACCGATCCACGCTTCATCGACGAAAGGCAGATCGCTCGCCGCAAGATCCCGCGAGACAATCTGAGTATGTGGATTGGCGGCAATCAACTTCTCCACGACCTGCTGACTCAGCTTGCGTGACAGGGACCCCTGTTGCCGGCCTGAAGCGTCAATGTGCAAAACCGTTTGTGACGTGGTCATCTAGATCATCCCCTATGCCAAGAAACTTCGAGAACAAGGCCAGATGGGCCTGTTCTGAATCACAATTTAATGTTTCCTGATTTGGTACGAGAGCCCTTGATTACGGAAGATTTGTTCTGATAACTCGAACAATGGATCGCTTCGCCGAAGTCGAGATTTTCGTCCGTATTGTTGAGAGCGGGGGCATAGGTGCTGCTGCCCGCAGGCTTGGCACTGCCAAGTCGGTCGTCAGCCGGAGGTTGAAGGATCTTGAGACCCGCCTTGGCGGTCGGTTGGTCAACCGCACGACCAGGCGCTTCAGCCTCACGGAGACGGGGCGCGCCTACTACGAGCGCGCATCACGCATCCTCTATGATCTCGATGAAGCCGATCAGATCGCGGCCGAAGCGCGTGGTGCCATCAAAGGAACACTGCGCATAGCTGCGCCGATGAGCTTTGGACTATTGCATCTGGCGCCGGCGATCGCCGCATTTCTGGCCGAGCATCCCGAGCTTGATATCGACCTTGATCTCAATGACCGGCGTGTGGATGTGATCGAGGAAGGCTTCGACATGGCTGTGCGCATCGGCGATCTGGAAGACTCAAGTCTGATCGCACGAAAGCTCGCGCTCATCCGGAATGTGCTCCTGGCGGCACCGAGCCGTATCGCTGCCGATGGCATGCCGCAGTCTCTGCCGGACCTTCAGGGGCGGGCGGGTCTGCGCTATGCAGCGATACCGGCACGCCGCGCCTATCTTGGTACCGCGCCCGATGGCACCGAACACGCGCCTCAACTTGAAACACGCCTGACCGCCAACAACGGTGAGATTCTCATCGAAGCAGCCAAGGCTGGGTTAGGCTATCTGATGATACCTACCTTTATTGCGCAGAAGGCTATCGAGGCCGGCGATCTGAATGTGCTGTTGCCTGATCACCGGTTTCGTCCGATTGCGGCCTACGCAATTTATCCTCCCGGGCGGCATCTTTCGCTCAAGGTCCGGCGCTTCGTCGACTTCCTCGTCGGCCGTTTCGGTGGCCGGCCATACTGGGACGACTGTCTGGTCGAACTGCTGCCGGAGCTCCGTGACAGCGCAGCCTAGCTTCGTGAGTGGTTGGCCTGCTTTTCCTCGACAGGACAGCAAAGGCGTGTTAGCGGCACCTTTCGATGGGCGCTTTTTTGCGCTGAAGGCAGGATTTGGGAATGCAGCACGATCTGCACAGGTGGATGATGCCGAGCGTTAGCAGGCAGCGACGACGACCTTCAATGGTCCGCCGCAGTGCCTCGTCGCTGCATGCCATCTCCGTCTCGCCCTCCGGCCTTCGCAAGAACTGACAGCGTTGCCGCCGGACGCGGTTCCTCGACCACGAAATCCGGTATCCCGTTATGAACGCTCAAGACACTGCTCTTGCAGGCCCGTCGGTGCATGTTGCAACGACGTCAAGTTCTCCAATTCTTCCTGAAGGCGTCGTGCTGCGCGAGGCGCAGAAATCCGATGACGGTGCCACTGAGGCGCTGGCGGCAGCGGTTTTCGGACCGGGCCGCTTCGCCAAAACAGCCTACCGGTTGCGGCGCGACAACCCTCCGGTCGAAGCGCTTTGCCATGTCTGTACCGTTGATGAGCGGCTGGTGGCTGCCATTACCTTCTCGCGCGTCTTGATTGGTGAGACGCGGGCGTTGCTGCTGGGGCCGCTCGCTGTGGAGCATGCCTGGAAGAACCGCGGGATTGGCCTGGCCTTGATGCAGACCGGGCTCAACAAGGCACAAGCAAGCGGCGAGAGCCTCTTCATTCTGGTTGGCGATGCACCTTACTACGCTCGGGCAGGATTCGAGCCGGTTCCGAGAGGGCAGATGCAAATGCCGGGGCCGGTTGATCCCGCCCGACTGTTGGCCTTTGCACTGGTTCCAGGCGCTTTGGAGCGGGCAATAGGGGCTGTCCGTCCAGCCCTGCGCGGTTAGGATTGTCGCCTTATTGGATCGCGACCTAACGGCCCTCGCGATACCATGTCAGCGCTATGAGGCCCAAGAGCAGCGCCAGCCCAAGCAAACCGCCAAACAGCGGATAGGCGCTGACGCCGCGCAGCATAGATGCCTCGCTGGGACGCATGCCAAGCCAGTCAGAGCCAGAGAAGCTCCGACCCGAGCGGATCGGCAGTATTCGTGGCACGTTGATGCTGTCCGGTGTTCCAAGGCTGAAGACACCCCCTGCAGTTTCCTCGACGATCGGCTCGAGCAATTCTGCTGTCCGGATCAGATTGTTGAACTCACGGGGATCGAGCCGGCCAACGCTCGTGAGTGCCGTCAGATCGCCCTGAGACAGGCGGTAGAGGCCGGCTTCGGAGGCAGTTTCCAGGTCGATGCGGGCCTCGAACACGCCGTCGCCAGACGGTTGCAGTGTCAATTCGCGCACCGAACCATCAGGAGCCGTGACGCTCAGTGGTCCGGGATCATCACCCATGGTTCGGCGTGTGATGGTGACGCCGGAGTCGTCCGCCTCGGTTTCGAGCGCTTCCTCTTCTAGGCTTTGTTCCTTCATCAACCAGTGCACCATGCGGCGCAAGAGACCAACATAGGGGCCGCCACCCTCATAGCCGCGTGCCCACAGCCAGGTCTGGTCGGACAGCATCAACGCGACCCGGCCTTCTTCTTCGCGGCTAACAACCAGCAGTGCGTCATCGGGTGTGGCCCCGGACATCAATACATCACCGCGATCAATGTCGGACTCGACGAAACGGAACCATCGGCTCCAGCGCGGCGGAGTGGTCTGTCCGCCTTGCAGGCCGGCTGTAATCGGGTGCCGATTGCCGCCCTCGGTGAGTAGTGGGTGGAACGGCTCTTCGATCACCCGGCCGGTCGGAGCGGCTGGCAGAACGCTCGTCAGAGCAGTCTGGTGCAGACTGCCGGCCTGCGCGTAATCGGGTCCGGCAGAGACGAGGAGAGCGCCGCCATTGCGGACATAACTTGCGATGTTATCGAAATAGAGCGTCGGCAGAACACCACGGCGGCGGTAACGGTCGAATATGATCAGGTCGAACTCGTCGATCTTCTCCTGAAACAATTCGCGCGTCGGAAACGCAATCAGCGAGAGCTGAGTGATTGGTGTGCCGTCCTGCTTCTCCGGCGGGCGGAGAATGGTGAAATGGACCAGATCCACCGCGGCGTCTGATTTCAGGATATTGCGCCAGGTCCGTTCACCGGCATGGGGCTCGCCGGAGACCAGAAGGACGCGCAAATTCTCGCGTATGCCCTCGGTTTCAAACACCGCTGTGTTGTTCACGGTGCTGATCTCACCTGGCCACTCGTCGACGACGATCTCAATGATGTTGCGGCCGCCACGATCGATCGCGATCAGTGTCGAAGCCGGCTGGCCGGGGATCACGGTCCGCTCGCCAATCAATTCGCCGTTGCGCCGGAACTCGACGCGGACGGGGCCGCTGGGTGAAGTCCCCCCATCGGCAACTCTGTCCTGAACTGAAAAACGCACCAGCTTCTCTTCGCCGACGATGGCGAAGCGAGGTGGGTTGTCGAGTTCGACAAGCCGGTCCCGCTCTTCAGGGGCGCCGGTGAGTAGCACATGTATAGGAGCGGACAGTCCGAGCGCTTCGGCTGTATCAGGGATGTCGTGAACCTGGCCATCGGTTACCAGAATGGCGGCGGCGACACGGTCCGAGGGGACATCGGACAGACCGTTCTCCAACGCTTCGAACAGAGCCGTGCCGTCAATCACCTCGCTTGAGACCGCATCGATCCAGCGTATCTCTGTCTCTCCCAGTGCGCCGATGCGCTGTTCCAGAACGTCCCTCGCGGCGGTCATCTGCGCACGGCGCTCGGTCAGTGTCTGGCTGGGGCTGCGGTCAAGCACCACGGCGACAACGCTGTCGAGCCTCTCGCGATCCTCCTGGCGCAATGTCGGATTGAACAGGGCGGCGACCAGTAGTCCCAAAGCCATGGCACGGAGTACCGCACCGGGGCCTCGCGCCAGCATGACAACCACCGCGACGATGGCCGCGATCACCGCAAGTCCGATGAGTAGCGGCAATGGCAGCAGTGGAGACCAGGTGACGGTGAAGCTCATTGGCCAAGCCGCTCCAGCAGAGCTGGAATATGGACCTGATCGGCTTTGTAATTGCCGGTCATGGTGTACATCACGATGTTGATGCCGGCTCGAACGGCAATCTCGCGCTGCCATTCGGTGCCTGACGCGGTTGGCAGCATGTACTGACCATTGTCATCAATGGCCCAGGCGCCGGCCATGTCGTTTGACGTGATGATGATTGTGGAGACGCCATCGGCATTGCTGAAGGGGCGTGCTCCGGTGCTGTCAGGTGTGCCGGTGGATTCGAGCCAGAGCCGGCCCCCTTCCAGACGACCAGGAAAGTCCTGAAGCAAATAGAAGGATTTGGTGACCACGTGGCCGGCTGGAATAGGTTCCAACGGCGGCAGATCAAGTGTCCCCAACACACGCCGCAGCCAGGCCATACCCTCACCGGAGCTCGACAGCGTCGTGTCGGCAGTCGCCGCATCGCGGGTGTCGAACAGGACCGTACCGCCGTTCTTCATATAGCTGTCTAGCCGTGCCAGTGCCGTTTGCGATGGTGGGGTGAGACCCGGATCGATGGCCCAGTAGATCAGTGGGAAAAAAGCGAGTTCGTCGGATTCGAGATTGATGCCGACCGGTGACGCCGGCTCCAGCGCCGTGCGCTGTCTGAGCGCGCGCGAAAGCCCTGAGAGACCAGCACGCGTGATGGTGTCGAGCCGGGTGTTTCCCGTCTCCACAAAAGCGATGCGGGTGGCATTTGCTGCTTCCATGGCAAACGCCGTGGCCTGATCCAGCGATTCAAGCTGAGCGGGATTTCGTACAGCTCGTTCCTGTGCATTGACTGGTGCGGCGAACGCCAGCGCCAGAACGGCTCCACCAGCCAGTGCCACCGCTAGTGCGCCCTCGGCCGGACGCAGGGTTGGTCGTCGTCCTGTCATCAGCATGATAATCAGCGCATCCGCGAGTAGGAGCAACAACGCACCAACCAGCAGATACGGACCGATCGGCATCGGTTCTCCGCTGGCATAAATCGCAGCCGTTGCATCGCTCGGCGTGGCTGGGGCGAGGGCGAGCCTGTCACCGGGTGCCAGGTTGAGCGCACGGAAACCATCTTCGGAACCATAAAGCCCTGGCGGATGGCGCGGGTTGGGGACTGTCGATGCGGCTTCAGCTGACATCAGAGGTTCGGCCAGTGCATTGGGCGCAGTCAGTCGTCCAAGGCCGTCAAGTACACGGAACGGTCGAAGGGGTGTACCGCTGGAGGTCTGGCCCGATTGTGCCGTCTCGCCGGACTGAACGTCGCCGGCCGATTGAGCGTCCGAAAGAGCGACGAGTCGGCGCAGCATATCAACGAAGCTGCCTGATAGGGGCAAGTTCGACCATGCCGCATCGGCCGTGACGTGGAACAGGACTATCCAGCCGCGGCCACGCGGAGCCGCCGTCACCAGTGGTGTGCCATCGGACAGTCGCGCCCAGACCCGTTCTGAAATCTCGGCCGACGGCTCTGCCAGGACCTGGCGAGACACCGTTACCTCTTCGGGAACGGGAATGCCGGCAAACGGGCTTGTGTCGGCAAAAGGCGCGATCGTCTGAGGTTCCGACCATGACAGCGTTCCGCCGAGACTTCTTTCACCGCGCCGCAATTCGACCGGGATCAGCTCATCGGAACTGGCGGCTAGCCGTGGGCCTGCGAAGCGAACCAGGATGCCGCCATTACCGATCCAGCGCTCGAGCGTTTCCACTGTTCCGCGCAGCGTGCCGATGTCGGCCAATACGATCACCGAGGCGCGGTTCTCGACCAGCTCCGAGACCGTGTCCTCAAGCGTCCCGCCGCGCGGTTCCATCAGGGTTGCAAACGGCTCGGCCGCGCGTCGCAGATAGTACAGCGGCGAGAGCAGCGGTTGCGCACGTTCTCGTGTTTCGCCGGAGACAAGGCCGACGGACCGGCGCCGCCAACGATCGTCCAGCAGATAGACGGACCCTGCATGATCCTCGCCGACAAGTTCGATGCGGGCGATGTCGTTTCTGAGATCAACGGGCAGAACGATCTCGGCGGAGGCCACGCTGGAGTCAGGCTCAAAGCCTACCGACTGCTCAGCGATAAGCCCGCCCTTGAGGTCGTAGGCGCGCACGATTCCTGTTCGAGCGCTTGCGGGATCCGGTGCCCTTAATGTCACTTCGAGCGCATTGGCGTTGCTGCGCGGTGGATCAATGACATTGGGCAGGATCGTCGTCGGCGGGGTGTAGACGAGGAACTCACCCTGTCGCGGCAGGTTTATCAGGCCCGCGCGCAAAGGCTCCGCTCCAGGCCAGGCAATGCCATGGGAAAGAAGTGCAACCGTCCCCGCGCCGTTGCCGCCAAGCACCGTTGAAATGCGATCGATGAAGCCATTTGCCGTCTCCGCATCGGCGGCAATGTAGGGAACCGGCGCCATCGCGCTGAGGCGTTCACGTGCCTGATCAGCGTCAAACGGTCCGAAAGCAGGTGTTGCCGCCATCGGTGCTGTCTCGGCGAGAATAATCGGCAGGCCAGCTGATTCGGCTTCGTCAATCAGCGTATCCGCCGTGCTGCGCATCTCCTCGAAATGGGCACCTGAAGCCCATCCGTTTTCGACCATGATAACGAGCGGTCCTTCGCCCGAGATCTGTGCCTCGCGTGGATTTAGGATTGGTCCGGCCAGTGCCAGAATGACAAGCGTCGCAATCGCCATGCGCAACAAGGTGAGCCATAGTGGGCTCTTGGCACGGGTCTCGTCTTTGCGCACCAGATCCAGCAGCAGACGCGTCGGCGGGAAGGCCTGCTGGCGCGGACGCGGGGGCGTGAAACGAAGCAGCCACCAGATGACAGGCAGCGACAAAAGGCCGGCCAGCACCAGCGGGTTGGCAAATCCGAGGGATAAGAGGCCGCTCATGCCGTTCCCTCAGACAGCCGCTGATGCAGTGTCAGAAGTGCCTCAACTGCAGGTCGGCCGGTATTGGTCTTCAGCAGGCTCCAGCCGATCCGGTCGGTCAGCTGTTGTAGTCGGCGATTTCGCTCAAGCAGCCGTTCCTGATAGGCCTCGCGGACGCTCTCAGCTCGGCCCAGGATAAGCTTCATGCGCGACTCTGGGTCACGGAACTCGGTTCGCCCGAGAAACGTGAACTCGGTTTCTATGGGGTCCCAAATGGAGACGAAATGCCCACTCACGCCCGCACCGGCGAGAGCAGCGGCGCTGGATTCGATCTCGGCCACCGGATCATAGAGGTCAGATAGAATGACGATCTCCGAGAACCGCGTCATGCCGGCGGGTTCCGGGATCGCGGGAATGTCCTGCGGTCGCCCACTGGAAAGAAGTCGGACCAACGCATGCGCAATGCGTTCAGCTGCATTGCGGTTTGCGGTTGGGGTCTGCACACCGCAAACACCGACGCGTTCACCGGCACGCACGAGCAGATCTGTTGCCGCCAGTGCCAGCACGATGGCGCGATCGATCTTTGGCTCGAGTCCGAGTTCCGAGCGAAAGAACATCGATTGCGAGAAATCGATCGCCAACCAGACGGTATGCGCGGCTTCCCATTCTTTTTCGCGCACATAAAGCGTGTCGTCGCGCGCCGAACGCCGCCAGTCGATACGCTTGGCAGGCTCGCCCATCTGAAAACGCCGAAACTGCCAGAATGTTTCGCCCGGGCCGGGGCGTCTGCGACCATGCAGGCCATGGGCAACGGTATTGGCGATCAGGCGGCTCTCAAGCAGCAAGTCGGGCAGGCGTGCGGCCAAGGCTGATGCATCAACCAGATGACCGGGCACGCGCCCCGCTTCCGATCCATACACTGTGCTCGCGGCCATAGGCAGCAATCCCTTAAGGCCGGCTAGCCGTCGATCGCGCGGGTTGTGAACAGCCGGATTGTTTCGTCAGCATCCTGCCCTTCGGCGCGCGCGGAGAAGGTCAGGGCCATGCGGTGTTTGAGCACCGGACCGGATAGGGTCGATATGTCATCGACTGATGGCGCGAGGCGGCCATCGACCAAGGCAAGGGCTCTGGCTGTCAGCATCAAGGCCTGGCTCGCGCGCGGACCCGGACCCCAAGCTATGGTCTTGTCGACCTCGGCATCGCCCGTTCCCGGACGGACTGAGCGCACCAGCTTGAGGATCGAATCAACAACACTCTCGCCCACCGGAATCCGACGGATCAGACGTTGCGCTGCCATCAATTCCTCGGGCGAGAACACCTGCTCGACAGTTTGTTCCTCTGCGCCGGTTGTTTCGAACAGCATGCGGCGTTCGGCTGCCAGATCGGGATAGTCGACATCGATCTGCATCAGGAACCGGTCGAGCTGCGCTTCAGGGAGCGGGTAGGTTCCCTCCTGCTCAAGCGGGTTCTGGGTTGCCAGTACGTGGAATGGCAATGGCAGGTCATGGCGGTGACCGGCCACGGTTACGTGCACTTCCTGCATGGCTTGCAACAGGGCTGACTGCGTACGCGGGCTGGCGCGGTTGATCTCATCGGCCATCAGCAGCTGGCAGAACACCGGTCCCGGAATGAAGCGGAAGGCGCGCTGGCCGGCGTTATCCTCTTCGAGAACCTCGGCGCCAAGAATGTCCGACGGCATCAAGTCTGGTGTGAACTGGATGCGGCGCGCATCAAGACCCAGAACCGTGCCAAGTGTGTCTACGAGTTTGGTTTTTGCCAGACCTGGGACGCCGACAAGCAATGCGTGGCCGCCCGACAAGATCGTCACGAGAGCTTTTTCGACCACGTCGTCCTGGCCAAAAATCACCCGGGCGATCATCTCGCGCGCTGTCTTGATCTTTGCGGCCAGCGCATCGGCCTCGGCAACAATAGCGTCCGTCGCATCAGCGGTTTGTTCAGATTGTTCTGCGGCTGTCATGATACTCTATATGGCATCCCTCTATGGCGCGAAAAGCGCTCGTGCGATCATTGTGCCTTGTTCGGCCGGTGCGCCTCTAGACGAGAACGGTCCGGCTGGCTCATATGCTTGTGCGGAACCCCGATACCGGTTTCACAGGTGAACAAGCGGCAAACATTCAAGCCGCAACGCCTTTAGGGGCATTGGAGCGGGATTTTCCGTCATCTTCAACCGGAGCTTGTTGCCGCAATCATGTATTTCCGTTCAGGAAAGTGTTTCAGGTGTGGCAATAGACTACAGAGGCCCGCAAATGGCTGAAAATAGCGTGATGGGAGGGCTGGAGAGCCTGATTTCGGCTGCAAAGGACGCCGGTGGTCGCGGCGGTGCACCGGTGGATAAGTGGAATCCGCCCCATTGCGGCAGCATCGACATGCGAATCGCTGCGGACGGGACGTGGTTCTATCAGGGGACACCGATCGGCCGGAAGGCACTGATTCAGCTGTTTTCGTCAGTGTTGAGGCGCGATCCTGACGAATACGTGCTGGTTACCCCGGTTGAGCGGGTGACCATCGAGGTCGAGGACGCTCCTTTTCTGGCCATTGAAATGGCGGTTGAAGGCCGCGGTCGGCATCAGACGATCGCGTTCCGGACAAATGTCGAGGATTCTGTCACGGTGGATAGCGAGCACCCGCTGCGTTTTGAAACCGAGACAGGCACTGATGGCCTGAAACCTTATGTGCTGGTCCGGGGGCGGCTGGAGGCACTGGTGAAACGAGCGTTGTTCTTTGATCTGGCTGAACTCGGCGTGACTGAACATCATCAGGGTGACGACTGGTACGGTGTGTGGAGCTCGGGGGATTTCTTTCCGATGGTGCGCACCGACGCGCTGGATGGGCTTCTGTGAGGACCTCGTCTCCCTTCAGCAGTCCGGATGCGGTTCGGTCGATGTGCGTGGACCGTCTGACGCCCGAGCCGCCGGAGATCCACGACCGGCTCGATGTCCCACCAACGCGTGGCGATCACGATCTCAACCCCGGTACGCCTCCGGGCCTCTATGGCGACCGCAAGAGACGGGCGGCTGTCTTGATTGGGCTGCAGCCGCGGAAAGACGGTATCGCGGTCCTGCTCACTCAGCGCACCGCCCATCTGAAGAGCCATGCCGGCCAGATCTCTTTTCCTGGCGGCAAGGTTGACGCGACCGATCGCGGCCCTGGCGCAGCAGCACTACGCGAGGCCAACGAAGAGGTTGGGCTGGCACCTGATGCTGCCGAGGTGCTGGGTTATCTCGATCTCTACGAAACTGGGACCGGCTATCGCGTCGTACCGCTGGTCGCGCTTATCGATACGGACTTCGAGCCGGTTCCGGAGCCTGGAGAGGTCGAATTCGCCTTTCGCGCACCGCTGTCCTTCTTAATGGACCCGGCAAATCATGAACGCCATCACCGTGAATTTCGCGGGGCGCGACGATATTACTATGCCATCCAATTCGACGATCACTATATCTGGGGCGCCACTGCCGGCATCCTGCGCAATCTCCACGACAGGGTCTTCGCTTCATGCTTCGCGTCGTCGTAATCCAGATTCTGCTTTTCCTCGCGCCATTCGTGGCGTTCGGATTCTACCTCTATTTCAATAAGCGTGATTTTCAGGAGTGGGCGAACTGGACGCCGCGCATTGCCTGGCTTGCCATCGCTGGCTTTGTCTGCACGATGATCGGGTTTTTCTCGCTGGTCGTCTTCGAGCAAGGGTCGCGTGATGCGGTGTATCGGCCCGCGCAGAACGTTGATGGTCAGATTGTACCTGGCCGACTGGAACGGCCGGATCAGCAACAGCAGTAAGTGCCGCATCCCGGCTTGGCGGGCTGGCACTGGGCCCGCAGGTCATGTCGAACACACCGGATTTTCCGTTTCTTCGCGAGTCGCCTCTGGCGGACGTCTTGCGTTGCCTTAACGGGGACGGAGCCGAAACGCGGGTAGTTGGCGGCGCGGTCCGCAACGTGCTTTTGCAGCAATCGCCGGGCGATGTGGATCTTGCCACCACGCTGTTGCCTGACGCTGTGATTGAGCGGGCCCGTGACGCTGGATTCAGGGCCGTTCCCACCGGAATTGAGCACGGCACTGTCACTGTCGTTGCTGACGATGTGCCGTTCGAAGTCACGACCCTGCGGCAGGACATCAAGACGCACGGCCGGCATGCCGACGTCGAATTTGGCACGGATTGGGATGCCGACGCGGAACGCCGCGATTTTACGATGAACGCGCTTTATCTCGGCGCTGATGGAACAGTTTATGATCCTGTCAGCGGTCTTGACGACATCGCGGCAAGACGTGTGCGGTTCATCGGTGATCCGCAAGCGCGAATTGCTGAGGACTATCTTCGTATTCTGCGGTTCTTCAGGTTTCATGCCGGCTATTCGGACAGTCGGCCGGATCCGGATGTACTTGCTGTCATCAAGGCCAATCTGGACGGACTCGCGGCCGTGTCGGCGGAACGCGTGCGGATGGAACTGGCAAAGATGCTCCCCATGACCGAGGTGCTGGCCAGTCTCGAAGCGATGCATGAGATTGGTCTTCTCAAACGGCTGATTGGACCCGAGGCCGACCCGGCACCGGTTGGTTGGCTTGCCGTGTTGCAGCGCGCCGTGGAACCACCGGCGCCGGAGACGGCTTGGGTCCTCCGACTGGGTGCGATGGCCGGCTGGTGTGGCGTTGCCGGTGACATTGCCGCGCGGTTGCGATTGTCAAATGCGGAGAGTGAGCGGCTCGGGCGGTTTCTCGCCAACATGGCTACACCGCTTCGTCCGGACATGTCCGAGGACGACGCCAAGGTCGAGATCTACCGGCTTGGCAACGATGCTTATCTCGACCGGCTCGCGGCCAGTTGGACCGTCAATCAGGGCGGTTCCTTGAGCGCCCACGCGAGACTGGCGGCGCTGGCGCAGCACTGGTCACCGCCCGATTTTCCGGTGACAGGTCGTGACCTGGCGACGGCTGGCATTGAACCCGGGCCGCAGCTGGGTGCCAGCTTGCGTGATCTGGAGGAAGCCTGGATTGCCTCAGGCTTTGCCCTTACTCGCGAGCAGCTGATCGAGAGGATCGGCCAGACGTTACATTGAGACAGACGATGGCCCTATGGCCACTTCACCACGGGCGGCATTGACGAGAGAATCGAGTCGACATTGCCGCCGGTCTTGAGCCCGAACACCGTGCCCCGGTCGTAGAGCAGATTGAACTCAACATACCGGCCACGGCGGATGAGCTGTTCTTCACGGTCATCATCGCTCCACGGATCGGCGAAGTTCCGCTCCACCAGCGTTGGGTAAACATCGTGGAACGCCATGCCGACAGCCTTGGTGAAGGCCAGATCGGCATCCCAGTCACCGGTGTTGACGTGGTCATAGAAGATTCCGCCGATGCCGCGGGGTTCCTTGCGGTGGGCCAGATAGAAGTAGCGGTCACACCACTCCTTGTATTTGTCGTAGTCGCGGCCATGCGCCTCACAAGGCTGACGCATCGCCTCGTGGAAGGCCGTCGTATCGGGATCGGTCTGGGTGCGCCTGCGGTCGAGCACCGGAGTCAGATCAGCACCACCGCCAAACCAGTTCTTGGTCGTCACCACGAAGCGGGTGTTCATATGCACGGCCGGGACGTTGGGATTGTGCATGTGCGCAATTAGCGAGATTCCACTGGCCCAGAAGCGCGGATCTTCTGACGCGCCTGGGATCTGATCGCGGAAATCCGGTCCAAATTCACCATGTACGGTCGACGTATGGACACCAACTTTCTCGAAGACGCGACCGTGCATCAGGCTCATCACGCCGCCACCACCATCGGCGCCGCTATGGTCGGTTCTTTGCCATGGCTTGCGAACGAAGCGCCCCGGCGAATCATTGCTCTGCGGCAATCCGGCAGGCAGTTCATCTTCAAGTTTCTCGAATGCTGCGCAGATCCGGTCGCGGAGGGTCTCAAACCATGCCCGCGCGGTGTCCTTGCGGGTGGCGAGCAGGCCATCTTCAGTCATGATGTGGCAGTCTCCCCTTTGGCATAGCAACAGCTGCCGAAAATCACTCTACATTGGTAGCGCGTGAGGACTTCATGCGTCATCGGGAGGGACGCGTATCGCAGCCGGGCAATCCTGGCTCAAGCGAAGCCGCCTGTTTGCCGCAAAGCCTCACTCAGCGCGATGCCTGCAGAAACCGCGACGTTGAGACTGCGGCGGTCTGCGGCCATGGGAATGTGCAAGCGCGCATGTGCTGTGGCATGGACGAAATCGGGTGCCCCGGCTGACTCACGGCCCATCAACAACGTGTCATGGCGGCTGAACGAGAAATCGAAGAGACTCATCTCCGCTTTGGTCGTCAGCAGCACGACACGGCGTCGGCCTTGGTTTGCGGTGACACGGAAAGCCTCGAAATCATCATGACGCTGAAGCGAGACTTGATCGAGATAGTCCATGCCGGCGCGCCGAAATTTGGCGGACAGAAACGGGAATCCACAGGGTTCGATGATATCCGCGCCCACGTCGAGGCAGGCACAGAGCCTCAGGATCGAGCCAGTGTTCTGGGCAATGTCAGGCTGATAGAGGGCAAGTCTCACGCGATCTTGTGTCATCCAGGTGCAACACGGCCCCTCCAGGTGTCGGTTTTCTTGCGACATTGTGGCGCTGACATCCGACGATTGGTGGACTCTTAAACCTCTTGATGCCAAGACGCTGCGCACTAATACGCATGTATGCGCTTTTTTCGGAATCATTCCGGTCGGCCAAACGTCTCTGGCTCAACAATTTCAGCCAAACGGGTAGGCACTAGGGCGGATCAATTTGGAATGATTATCGGTCTAAATCTAAAGGCATCCCGGGACGCCGGGATGGCAGCGCCGGGGAAGAGACAGTGACTATCACCGAAGACAACGAACCGTCACGCCGTGACTTCTTGTACATCGCCACTGGCGCTGTTGGCGCTGTTGGCGCCGCATTTGCCGTCTGGCCGCTTGTGCATCAGATGAACCCGGATGCAAGCGTGCAGGCATTGGCCTCGATCGAGGTCAACCTCGACGCCATCGTGGAAGGTCAGAGCATCACCGTGATGTGGCGCGGCAAGCCTGTCTTTATCCGTCACCGGACGGCCGATGAAATCTCCGACGCTGAGGGTGTTCCGTTGACGGACCTGCCGGACCCGGAAACAGATGCGGATCGTGTCCAGAAGCCGCAATGGTTGGTGATGGAGGGCATCTGCACCCATCTCGGCTGCGTACCGCTAGGACAGTCTGGCGACTACAATGGCTGGTTCTGCCCGTGTCATGGGTCCCACTACGATACGTCTGGCCGTATTCGCAAAGGACCCGCGCCGCTCAACCTGCCGGTGCCGGAATACCAGTTCCTGACCGATACTTCGATTCAGATCGGCTAAGGCCATTTTGGAATAGACAGATTTGACGCCGAGCGAACCAAACAACGATAGGGACATCATCTGATGGCTGGGCAATCATCCTACACTTACAAGAATCCGGTGATCCGCTGGTTCGACAGTCGGCTGCCAATGGTGTCATTGGTGCGCGAGCAGCTGGTCGACTTCCCGACACCGAAGAATCTGAACTATTTCTGGACGCTCGGCGGGATCGCCGCGATTTTCCTCGTCCTTCAGATCGTCACCGGCATTGTGCTGGCCATGCATTACACGCCGCATGTCGACCACGCGTTTGAAAGCGTCGAGAAGATCATGCGCGACGTGAATTACGGCTGGTTGTTGCGTTATCTGCACCAGAACGGCGCTTCATTCTTCTTCATCGCCGTCTTCATCCACATGTTCCGTGGGCTGTATTACGGCTCATACAAGGCACCACGTGAGGTCCTTTGGATGCTCGGTGTTGTCATCCTGCTCTTGATGATGGCTACGGCATTCATGGGTTATGTTCTGCCCTGGGGCCAGATGAGCTTCTGGGGCGCCACGGTGATCACCAACCTGTTTTCGGCGCTTCCCTTCGTCGGCCCGACGATCGTGGAGTGGCTGTGGGGCGGTTTCTCGGTCGACAACCCGACACTGAACCGGTTCTTCGCGCTGCATTATCTGCTGCCGTTCGTGATCCTTGGCGTGGTGGTGCTTCACATCTGGGCGCTGCATGTGCCGGGCAACAACAACCCGACGGGCGTTGAGGTGAAGTCGTCGAAGGACACTGTGCCCTTCCACCCCTACTATACCGTGAAGGATCTGTTCGCGATCGTCGTGTTCATGGCTGTCTATTTCGCATTCGTCTTCTACATGCCGAACGCGCTTGGCCACCCGGACAACTACATTCCGGCTGATCCGCTTGTGACGCCCGCACACATCGTCCCCGAATGGTACTTCTTGCCGTTCTACGCGATCCTGCGCGCAGTTCCGGACAAGCTCGGCGGCGTCTTGCTGATGTTTGCCTCGATCTTCGTCCTGTTCCTGTTGCCTTGGCTGGACACATCAAAGGTCAAGTCAGCCAAGTACCGGCCGCTGGCCAAGCAGTTCTTCTGGATCTTCTTCCTCGTCTGCCTGGGCTTGGGTTATCTGGGCGCGGCACCAGCCGAAGGTGGCTATGTCATCGCCGCACGTATCCTGACCTTTTGGTACTTCGCGCATTTCCTGATCATCCTGCCGGTGCTCGGGTTAATCGAGAAACCGAGGCCTTTGCCAGCCAGCATTTCAGAATCGGTTCTGAAAGTAACCCAAGGGGGTGGTGTTCCGGCGGGGATGCCGGCGCCGGCCGAGTCGCCCGAGAAACGTGGCTGAGTAGTTTGGGAGATACACCGATGAAGAGCTTGACAATGTTCTCTCAGACCAGCGTCAGACTGGCTGGTATTGCACTTGTTGCCGGCGCGTTGGCGCTTGCTACTGCGATGCCTGCCGAGGCTGCTGGGAAAGCGGACAAGCCGACCAGCTACGAATGGACCTTCTCCGGACCGTTTGGAACCTTTGATCGCGGCCAGCTTCAGCGTGGCTATCAGGTCTATAAGGAAGTGTGCGCGGCGTGCCACGCCATGAGTAAGATCGCTTTCCGCAACCTGTCGCAGCCGGGCGGACCCGGCTTTTCCGAAGATCAGGTGAAAGCCCTGGCAGCGGAGTTCGAGATTGAAGACGGCCCCGATGAGAATGGCGAGACATTCTTCCGGACGGCCGTTGCATCAGACCGGTTCCCGTCGCCATTCCCTAACCAGCAGGCCGCCCGTGCGGCAATGGGTGGAGCCTATCCGCCCGATCTGTCGGTGATGGCCAAGGCGCGCAAGAACGGGCCCAACTATCTCAAGTCCCTGCTGACCGGCTACCTTGATGAGCCTCCGGAAGGCTTCGAGCTGGGCGACGGGATGTACTACAACAAGTACTTCCCGGGCCATCAGATCGCCATGGCACCGCCGTTGTACGATGAAGGCATCGAATATACCGACGGCACAGCGATGACGGCAGACCAGTACGCCAAGGACGTCACCGCGTTCATGATGTGGGCCGCCGAGCCTGCACTTGAACAGCGCAAGCAGATGGGTCTGCAGGTGATGATCTTCATGCTGATCTTCGCGGCGCTTTTGTATCTGTCCAAGCAGCGGCTGTGGCGGAATATCGAGCACTGATCGAGCCTGATGAAAACAGACGAAAAAGGGCGCCATCCGGCGCCCTTTTTGCATTGGGGCGTCGACAACGTGGCGCGCGGAGAATAAACCCACGCCGGGTATCCTTGGCGGAAGAAAGTGCGGTGCGATGACGAAAGCGGTACTGGGGGTAATTGGCGGCTCGGGGCTCTACGACATGCCCGGGCTCGAGAACCGGGAAACACGTGAACTCGACACGCCTTGGGACAAACCATCGGCACCACTGGTCTTCGGCACACTGTCGGGCACCGACATGGTGTTTCTGCCGCGCCACGCGGGCGGGCACACGATCCCGCCCTCGGACATCAACTACCGCGCCAACATTGATGCGCTGAAGCGGGCGGGGGTCACTGATCTTGTCTCAGTTTCTGCCTGCGGGTCGTTCAAGGATGAACTCAGCCCCGGAACCTTCGTGATTGTCGAGCAGTTCATTGACCGCACATTTGCCCGGGTGAAGAGCTTCTTCGGCGAGGGCTGTGTTGCGCATGTGTCCATGGCGCACCCGATCTCACCGAAGCTCGCAGATCACGCGGAAGCGGCGGCGCGGGCGGAGGGCATTCCAGTGTCGCGTGGCGGCACATACCTCGCCATGGAAGGCCCGCAATTCTCATCACTGGCGGAGTCGCTTCTTTACAAGCAATGGGGCTGCGACGTGATCGGCATGACCAACATGCCTGAGGCGAAGCACGCGCGGGAGGCCGAGCTCTGCTATTCGACCGTGGCCATGGTGACTGACTATGATTGCTGGCATCCCGACCACGACAATGTCGATGTGGCATCGGTCATATCGGTGCTGAAGACCAATGCGGAGAACGCGCAGAAACTCGTAGCGCGTTTGGCAGCCGACTTCCCCGATGAACATGAGCCGTGCCCGATTGGCTCCGACACCGCACTCGACTTTGCGCTGATCACACCACCTGACAAGCGCGATCCGAATTTGCTGGCAAAACTCGATGCCGTGGCCGGCCGCGTGCTTTAGGACTTTCAAACATTAGACTCATACCGAGGGATCACGATGGACGTCATGAAGACGCTCAAGGACAGCGTACGGACCATCCCCGACTACCCCAAACCGGGCATCCAGTTTCGCGACATCACGACCCTGATGGGGGACGCCAAGGCATTTCGTCAGGCGGTTGATCAGCTGGTCTATCCCTATTCGGGCGGGAAGATCGACAAGGTTGCGGGTATCGAGGCTCGGGGCTTCATATTGGGCGGCGCTGTGGCGCATCAGCTGTCTGCCGGCTTTGTGCCGATCCGCAAGAAGGGCAAGCTGCCGCATGAGACGGTGTCGATCGCCTATTCGCTCGAATATGGCATCGACGAAATGGAGATGCATCGCGACGCGATCCCACCCGGTGAGACCGTGATCCTGGTTGACGACCTGATTGCCACCGGCGGGACCGCGGAAGCAGCCGTTAAGCTGTTGCAGGAGATCGGCGCTGAGGTTGTCGCGGCATGCTTCATCATAGATCTGCCGGCACTCGAGGGCCGCAGAAAGATCGAGAGTCTTGGTGTGCCGGTGCGCACGCTCATGGAATTCGACGGGCACTAGGTCTGGGCTGCCGCATGGGGACCCGCGCGATCCGCTCCGAGCAATCGAACGATGACGGGCTGCCGGACTTCGACGCCACATTTGTTGCGCAGCTTGACGAACTGTTCCGATGGCGCCGGGACGAGCGGCACTTCCGCTCCGAGCCTCTGCCTGATGGGCTTATCGATCAACTGCTTGGCATTGCCGATCTGGCGCCCTCGGTAGGCAATTGCCAGCCGTGGCGGTTCGTCCGGGTCACAAGTCCGGAACGGCGTGCGGCCGTGATGGATAATTTCAGGCGTGCCAATGCCGAGGCGCTTGACGCTCTGGATGATGTTCACGCCGCAAACTACGCACGGCTGAAACTCGAAGGGCTGGGGCAATCGCCGGAGCATCTCGCGGTATTTGCCGATACCGACCCGATCCAGGGGCTCGGGCTGGGTCGACGGACCATGCCGGAGACGGTTGCGTATTCTGCAGTTGCGGCCATTCAGACGCTGTGGCTGGCTGCTCGGGCACGGGGCGTTGGCGTCGGCTGGGTGTCGATCTTCGAAGTCGAACGGCTCAAGGCCGATCTCGAAATCCCCACTGACTGGCTGCTGGTGGGGTATCTCTGTATCGGCTTCCCGGTAAAGCCACACGATACGCCCGAGCTCGAGCGGGTCGGCTGGCAGTCGCGCACCCCGCTCTCCGAGCGGGTTTATCTGCGTTAGTCTTTGCCTGCGTCGCGCCGTTCGACAAAGATCGTCGCATCGAAAGCGTAGACCAGTTCGCCGTGCTGGTTGAAGCCCTCATTGTGCTGCGTCAGCAGCCCCCATTGCGGGCGTGAACGTGACTCGCGCTTACTCATCACGGTCGATGTGAACCGGATTGTGTCGCCCGCATAAACGGGCCGCTTCCACACCAGATTCTCAAAACCGGGTGCGGGTCCAATCCGTGCAGGCCGTTCGCCCCGTGCGACCGCTTCGTTGGCGAGACGGGCTTGAGTATCAACCATCTTCCGCATCCAGACCGACGCTGTGTGCCAGCCGCTGGCACAGAGCTGGCCGAAATGGGTCTGGGCTGCCTTTTCGTGGGAAAGGTGGAAGTCCTGTGGGTCGTAGGCGCGTGCAAAGCGCAGCATGTCCTCCTCGGTGAAGATATGTTCACCCAGCTCCAACGTCGCACCAATGGGGATGTCTTCAAAAAACATGGTCAGACCGCCTACACGTCGTCGGGCTCACGCAGCAGGATCATGATCGGTTGAACACAGTTCACCTTCACAGTTCCATGCTGATCGCGGAGCTGTAGCTCGAAGCGCACCATGCCGCGGTCAGGGCGGCTGTTCATGACCCGCCTGTCGAGCACCTTCCAGTGGAAGCTGAATGCATCGCCGGGGCGTAAGGGAACGAGCCATTCGACCTTGTCGCAGCCTGGCGCCCCCTGACCGGGCGCCTTGCCGATCAGATTGTCATGCAGCATGCGCATCAGAATGGCGCAGCCATGCCAACCTGATGCGGCCAGTCCTCCCAGCATGCTTCGGCTGGCTGCGGCTTCATCGAGATGCATCGGTTGAGGATCAAATTCTGCCGCATAGGCGATCAACTCCTCGCGGGTCAGCAGATAGCTGTCCTCAGGAGCAGAGCGTCCGGTCCGTCCCGGTTCGAAATCTTCGTACCACCACTCAACCGGGCGTGTATGTCGCGGTTTGTCTTTTTCGGCAGCCATCTAATTCGCAGAGCGGAAATGCATCACATCACCGTCCTGCACGATGTACTCCTTGCCTTCAAGCCGCATCTTGCCGGCATCCTTTGCCGGTGTTTCGCCGCCCAGAGCAACGTAGTCGTCGTAGCTTATCGTCTCGGCCCGAATGAAGCCCTTTTCGAAGTCGGTGTGAATGACACCAGCGGCCTGCGGTGCCGGTGTGCCCGTGGTCACGGTCCAGGCACGCGCTTCCTTGGGGCCGGCAGTGAAGTAGGTAATCAGCCCGAGCAGGTCGTAGCCAGCCCGGATCAGCCGGTTCAGACCCGGCTCTTCCAGCCCGAGTGTCTCAAGGAAGTCGGCCCGGTCCTCGATCGGCATCAGCGCGATCTCGGCTTCGATCTTGGCCGAAATGACGACGACTTTTGCGTCTTCTGCGGCTGCCTTTTGCTCGACCTCTTTTGACAAGGCGTTGCCCGTGGCGGCGTCTTCCTCGTCGACGTTGCAGACATAGAGCACGGGCTTTGCGGTGAGCAGATTGAGCGCTCTGAACGCTTTCTCCTCGTCCTTGCCACGTTCGGTCAGCCTTGCCGGTTTTCCGTCGCGCAGGAGGGGCAGGACCCGGTTGATCAGTTCAAGGGTTGCCTTGGCTTCCTTGTCCTGGCCCTTCGCCTTCTTGTCGAGACCCGGCACGCGCTTCTCAAGGCTTTCAAGGTCGGCGAGCATGAGCTCTGTCTCAATGGTCTCGGCATCCGCCATCGGATCGACCCGACCGTCGACATGGGTGACGTTTTCGTCCTCAAAGCAGCGGAGAACAAATGCGATGGCATCGACTTCGCGAATGTGGCCGAGAAACTGGTTGCCGAGGCCTTCGCCTTGTGACGCGCCGCGGACGAGGCCGGCGATATCGACAAAGGTGAGACGGGTCGGGATTGTTTCGGCCGACTTGGCAATTTCAGCAAGCGCGTTCAGGCGAGGATCCGGTACGGCCACCTCACCGACATTGGGCTCGATGGTGCAGAACGGGTAGTTCTCCGCTTGAGCCGCTGCTGTTTCGGTGAGCGCGTTGAACAGGGTGGATTTGCCCACATTGGGCAGACCGACAATGCCGCACTGAAATCCCATGGTCTCTACTCGTTCTCGTGTTCGCTAGGCCGGCCGCGTGCCGGTAAGCCTTCGGGGAAGACGGTGCGGACGGCTTCGGCAATCCGGGTCATGAAGCGGCCGTCATCGCCTGTGACGAGTTCACCAGCTGCATCGCCCATGGCATCGAGCATTGCGATCAGCCAGTCGCGGTCTGCCTTGGCGAAGTCCCCAAGCACCCACGGACTTACGGCGTCCTTGTGGCCGGGGTGGCCGATGCCGATGCGCACTCGTTTGAAGTCTGGGCCCAGATGGGCTGCCAGTGACCGTAGTCCATTGTGTCCGGCCAGCCCGCCGCCGGTCTTCACGCGTACCTTGCCTGGCGCCAGATCAAGCTCGTCATGGAACACGACGATGTCTTCGACGGCTAATCCAAAGAAGTCCATCGCCTGACGCACCGAGCGGCCGGACTCGTTCATGTAGGTCTCGGGCTTGAGCAGCCGCACCTTGGCCGAACCGATCCGACCTTCAGCCAGCGACCCGGAGAACTTTGACCGCCATGGCGAGATCGCATTGCGATGAGCGATGGTTTCCACCGCCATATAGCCGACATTATGCCGGTTGAGCCGGTAGCGGTCTCCCGGATTGCCAAGACCGACCAGCAGCGTCACGGCTCAGCTCCACAGATGTCGCAGGAGGACGGCGCGGCGAGGCTGCAAACAACCCCGCCACGGACCAATCACTCTTCCTCTGCGTCCTCGTCATCCGAGACGGTCGGCACATCGCCGGCTTCGGTCTCTTCTTCGCCCTCGTCCTCGGCCTCATCGGATTTGAGACCCGCAGGTGCGGCGATGGTGGCGATGGTGAAGTCGCGGTCGGTGATCGTTGGCGTTGCGCCCTCGGGAAGGCTTACAGCGGAGATGTGCAGCGAGTCGCCCAGTTCGGCAGTGGCAAGGTCAAGGTCGATCGCGTCGGGGATCTTGTCCGCCGGAACGTCGAGTTCGACCTCGTGGCGCACCACGTTGAGCACGCCGCCCTGCTTGATGCCGGGGCAGGTTTCCTGATTGAGGAAGTTGACCGGCACCGCAACAGTGATGCTGGCACCCTTGGCGAGGCGCAGAAAGTCGATGTGGATGGGCCGATCCTTGACCGGGTGCACCGCGACGTCACGGGGCAGGGCGCGGGTCTTGTGGCCATCAACATCAATTTCGTAGATCGTGGTAAAAAAGTGGCCGGAGCTAAGCTGTCGTTCTACCTCGCGGACGGGCAGTGCGATGGGCGCAGGGGGCTTCTTGTCACCATAGATGACGGCAGGCACAAGGCCTTCGCGGCGTGCTGCGCGGGCGGCCCCCTTGCCGACCTTCTCGCGCGCCACCGCCTTGAGTTCGACGGTCTCGGACATTGGTTTTCCTTTCCAGAAACAACAGCGCCGGCCATCCCGACCGGCGTCTCACGCGGGTTCCTCCAGGGGTGCAAGTCCGCGTGAAGCGGCGCTTATACGGTCTTCGAGGGTTTTTGCCAAGCGGCTGGCAGTGTCCAGCCGTTGACCCTCGTTCTTTCAGCCGCTCTAGATGCTCGTCGGTTGGAACGAAACCACGCTTGCAACGGGTTTTTGCGCCCACCACGCCCGATCGATCCGTCAGTTCAAGCAAGGATTGGACATGTCACGCTACAACGACCTGCTGACCCGCCTGCGCGACGGTGAACTCATAATGATCGATGGCGGAACGGGTACCGAAGTGGAGCGCCGCGGGGTCCCGCAACTCGAAAACGCATGGAACGGCGGTGGCGCGTTGAGCCACCCGGACATCGTGCGCGGCATTCATGAAGACTACATCCGCCATGGTGCCGAGATCGTCATATCCAACACGTTCGCTACCTCGCGGAACCTGATGGAGGATGCCGGTGTTCCGGACCTCTTCGAAGCCTACAATCGACGTGGAGTGGAACTGGCCTGCGAGGCACGTGATGCTGTCGGACGGCCGAATGTGCTTGTTGCCGGCGGAATTTCGCATTGGTCCTTCTCCGGGCGGCTTCCGTCCCTCGCTGCATTGAAGGAGGGTGCCTCCGAGCAGGCCGGCATCATGAAGCGCGCCGGGGTCGATCTGATCATGCTCGAAATGATGATCGATGTTCCGCGCATGCTGGCCGTGC
>JBCDCP010000004.1:0-45901 GCA_039181495.1 Pseudomonadota bacterium
GAAAAGTTCCTGCGGTGGATGTTCCTGATCTTCGGGCACAATGAACACACCGAAGCTCGACCCCTCGGCAATCGGCTTTATCACGTAAGGCGGCGGCAAGACGTGTTCCTTGGCCGCTTCCAAACGATTGACCACCATACCCTCGGCAACAGGCACGCCGGCCGCTTCGAACAGCCCGCGTGACATGACCTTGTTCATGGCAACCGCCGACGCCATGACGCCGGAGTGCGTGTAAGGAATGCCCAGCAGCTCCAAGAGACCCTGGATCGTGCCGTCTTCACCATATGGGCCATGCAGGGCATTGAATGCGACATCCGGCTTCAATTCGGTGAGGACCACGGCAATATCGCGCCCGACATCGACCCGCGCGACCTTGAAGCCCTCGCCTTCCAGCGCATCGGCACAGCCATTCCCGGAATCAAGACTGACCGGCCGTTCGGCTGACCAACCGCCCATTAGCACCGCAACATGGACGTCCTTCGGCTCACGCCCGGCCATTGTCCGTTCTGACATCAGGCTGCCTCCGCCTCGAAGGGGACGACGGCACGATCCTCGTCAAACACGCCGACCCGCTTGATTTCCCACTGCAGCAGCACACCAGATTGATCGTGAACACGTCGGCGTACGGTCTCACCAAGGGTTTCAAGATCATAAGCCGTGGCGTCGCCGGTATTGATCATGAAATTGCAGTGCTTCTCCGACATTTGCGCGCCACCAACCCTCAGCCCCCTGCAACCGGCTGCATCGATCAGTTTCCATGCTGAGCGCTGATTCAGTGTTCCCGGAAGGTCGGGATTCTTGAAGGTCGAGCCACCGGTTTTCTCGCGGATCGGCTGAGCCCGTTCCCGGTGGTCCTGCACCTCATCCATCGCCGCCCGGATCGTTGCGGCATCCGACGGCACGCCCTGATAGGTCGCGGCGGTGAAAATCAGATCAGGCGCTGCCTCACTGTGGCGATAGCTGTACCCCATATCCGCATTGCTGAGCGTGATGATCTTCCCGCCACGGGTCACCGCCTCGACCTCGACCACATGATCCCGCGTCTCTGCACCATTGGCGCCGGCATTCATGCGCAGCGCACCACCGATGCCGCCAGGAATACCGTGATAGAATTCAATCCCGCCGATCCCGGCATCGAGCGCCGCCTTGGCGACGCGCTTGTCCGGCATACCTGCGCCAACCCGCAGACGGTTTCGACCGAGCACCTCGGCGGTTCCAAAACCACGGCCGGCGAGGCGCACAACCACTCCCGGTAGTCCGCCATCTCGCACAATCAGGTTGGACCCAAGCCCGATCGGCATAACGGGAATGTCCGCAGGAATGCACTCAAGCGCATAGGCGAGATCATCGGTGTCTTTCGGCGTAAGCAGAACCTGCGCGTTCCCCCCGACCCGAAACCATGTCAGCGGCCCAAGCGGCTTGTGAGCCTCGAGGCGGCCCTCCAGGTTCGGCATGTCGGCCACCAACTGCTCCACGATGTCGGGAAAGCCTGCCATCAGCCCAATGCCTGAAGCTGCCCGGGCAGATCATGTGCCCACAGGGTTATGCTGCCCGCACCAAGACAAATGACGAAATCATCGGCCGCAGCGATCTCAGCGATCATTCCTGCCAGATCTCTTGGGTCATCCAATTCGCGCACATCGCGATGTCCACGCGTACGCATTCCATCGATCAGGGCGTCACGCCCCACACCGGGGATGGGCTTCTCGCCTGCCGCATGCACGTCAGCTACTATGACAATCTCGGCATCATCAAAACAGCTGCAGAATTCCTCGAACAAGCTCTGTAGCCTCGAGTAGCGGTGCGGTTGCATCACTGCAATGACCTTGCCATGCGATGCCGCACGCGCTGCCTTGAGAACCGCAGATATCTCCACCGGATGATGCCCATAGTCGTCGAAGATGGTCACACCCTGCCACTCGCCGGTGCGGGTGAAACGCCGCTTCACACCGGAGAAATGGTCAAGGCCTGAGCGGATGTCTTCAGGTGCCACACCGAGCCGATCCGCCACCGCCACCGCAGCCGTCGCGTTCAGAGCGTTGTGCACGCCCGGCATTGGCAACCGGAGACCGTCGATCTGCCGGGCTTCTTCGCTGCCCGGACTGCGGAAGACAATGTCGAAGTACACCCCGTCAGGACGGTTCTCGATATTCGCCACCTGGACATCGGCCTGTACCGTCTGGCCATAGGTGACGATCGGCCGGTCTTCGATCTGGCCGACCAGCGCCCGCACATCCATGTCGTCGATGCACATCACTGCAAAGCCGTAGAACGGAACATTCTCCACGAAGTTGCGAAAGGCCGCCCGGATCGCATCAAAATCGCCGTAGTGGTCGAGGTGCTCGGGGTCCATATTGGTGACGATGGCGACCTCGGCCGGCAACTTGACGAACGTGCCATCGGATTCATCGGCCTCGACGACCATCCATTCGCCCGCCCCCATGCGGGCATTGGTGCCATAGGCATTAATGATGCCGCCATTGATAACGGTGGGATCCATCTTGCCAGCATCGAGCAGTTGGCCAACCAGCGAGGTTGTCGTGGTCTTGCCATGCGTTCCGCCCACGGCAATCGAGGATTTCAGTCGCATCAGCTCGGCCAGCATCTCGGCCCGCCGGACGACGGGAAGCCGCGCCTGTCGTGCCGCCGCCATTTCGGGATTGTCGCGCTTCACCGCGGACGAATAGACAATCACCGCGGCGCCTTCGACATTCTCCGGCCGATGACCAACCTCGACCGTGATGCCCTTCTCACGCAGGCGCACGACATTGGCGCTCTCGGATATGTCGCTGCCGCGGACCTGATAGCCCAGATTGGCCAGCACTTCGGCAATTCCGCTCATGCCGATACCGCCGATACCAATGAAATGGATGATGCCGGTTTCCTGCGGCAGGCGCATATCAGGCGGACCCTTCTGGGGTGGTGTCTTGAACAACCATTTCGGATTCGCTGAAGGCTTAAGCGGCAGAACCGCGCTTTGCAATCTCGTCGACAACATCGGCCAGCCGGGAGGCTGCGTCGGTCACGCCGAACGCCCTGGCTGCGGCAGCCTGTTCACTCAGCGTCTCGGGGGACGCGATAAGCACGGACAGTTCATCGCGCAGCCTCTGTGGCGTGAAATCCGTCTGGTCAAGGACAATGCCGCCGCCAGCTTCGGCCAGTGCATTGGCATTGTGAAGCTGGTCCTGGTCGAGAGCACCGGGCAGCGGCACCATAACGCCGGGGCGGCCGATCACGGCACGTTCGGCAACGGTCGATGCGCCGGAACGGCTGATAATGATATGCGCGTCGGCGATGCGTTGCGGCATATCGGCAAAGAACGGAGCGACTTCGGCCTCAATCCGTGACGAGGCATACATGACTTCGACGGGCGTGATGTCCTCGCCGCGGGCCTGCTGCACCACATCAAGCCTGTGCCTGATATCCTCGGACATTTCCGACAGAGCTTCCGGCACGATCTCGCGCATAATGCTCGCACCCTGGCTACCGCCAAAGACCAGCAACTTGATTGGGCCACCCTCTATCGGGGGATTGTATACGTTCTCGCGCGCCGCTAGCACAGCCGCCCTCACGGGGACACCCACAGGACGGACCTTGGCGGTTAGTGCCTGATCAAGCAGCTTCACATTCGGAAACGCAGTACCAATCGCATCGACGCGGGCCGCGAGGAACCGGTTCGCCCGCCCCATGATCGCGTTCTGGTCATGGATGAGGCTGGGAATGCCCATCCGGCTAGCCGCGAGGATCGGCGGTACGGTCGGATAGCCGCCAAAGCCGATTACAACGTCAGGTCCGAGCTTGGTAATCAGGGCCTTGGCGGCGAAGTATCCGCGCATAAGCGTGATCAGCCCCGGCAACAGCTGCAACGGTTTCGATGGCGAGATCGTTGCCGAGGGGATGACATGCATCTGCTCGGCGGGAAAATCATCTGCGATATTGTCGACGCGGGTGTCGGTCGCGAGATGCACGGTCCACCCGCGCGCGACCAGTTCCGCGGCCAGCGCCTGGCCGGGAAACAGGTGCCCGCCGGTACCACCGGCGGCAATCAATGCGAGACCGCTCATGCGCGGACGGCAGCTTGAATCGGATGGGCAGACGCTGACACGATCTCAACCCCACGCCGTCGCCTGGTCAGCGCCAATATCATGCCCAGCGCATAGGCCATCGATACAAGTGACGAGCCGCCATAGGAGACCAGTGGCAGGGTCATCCCCTTGGCCGGAACAAGGCTGAGATTCACCGACATGTTGATCACCGACTGAAGGCCGAACAAGGCAGCCAATCCAACGACCGCAAGCCTTGTAAAGGAATCGCTGGCGCGCAGTGCTCGAGATAACGAGCGCAGCACGATAACGCCGAACAGGGCCACAATCACCAAGCAAACAAGCACGCCAAACTCCTCGGCGGCAACTGCAAACACGAAATCGGTGTGACTGTCCGGCAGCACCTGCTTGACCGTACCCTCTCCCGGCCCGCGCCCCAGCCACCCACCGCGCAGGAAAGCCTCGATCGCGGTATCGGTCTGGTAGGTGTCATGATCTTCGGGGTGGAGAAACCGGTCGATACGCCCTCTCACGTGTGGCACGAGAATGTAGGCGGCGGCCAACCCACCAATGCCGACGGTGGACAGTGCAGATATCCAACGCCAGGACATGCCTGCTGCGAAGAAAACTGCCGCCCAGACCAGAACGATCAGCATCGTCTGGCCGAAATCCGGTTGCACCACAAGCAGCCCGGCAACCAGAGCGACCAACATGAAGGCAAGCCCCTTGGCTGGCATGTCGGGACGCGTTTCAGCCTCGGCAAACAGCCATGCGGCCAGCACAGCAAAAGCCGGTTTGACAAACTCCGAGGGCTGCAACGCAAACACACCAATATCCAGCCAACGCCGTGCGCCTTTGATCTCCATGCCGATGACGAGGGTCAGTGCCATCAAAACTAGGCCAACGCTGAACACCAACAGCGCCCCGCGCCGGACCAGTCGCGGGCTCATCATCGAGGTGCCGACCAGCACTGCCATGGCAATGACCAGGAACAAGCCGTGACGCAGGACGAAGTGGAAACTGTGCAGCCCGAGGCGCTCCGCAACAGGAGGGCTACTGGCCAGCGACAGAACGAGCCCGCTGAACATCAGGGCGATGATGATGCCCAGAAGCGGCCTGTCCACTGTCCACCACCAGGTGGCGATCCTGCCGCGATCGGTCCGTGCGAACATCCCTTCGGCACCCCTTGCTCATGGCAAACGGCGCCGTTGGTTACTGGTGCCGCTCAGCCACTCTCCGCGAGCTTCACAAAGAGCGCTCGAAAGGCGTCTCCCCGCTGCTCAAAATCGGCAAACTGATCAAACGAGGCGCAGGCCGGCGAGAACAAAACGACCGGTACATCCGGATTCACCCGCGCTGCTTCAACAACTGCCGCGAAGGCCTCATCCAGTGTTTCGAACACGGTGTGCGGTGCTGCATGCCCCAGTTCAGCAGCCAGCGCAGGTCCGTCCTGCCCAATCAGAAATGCGTGGGCTATCCTGCCAAAGAAGGGATTAAGACTTTGAATACCGCCATCTTTGGCCTGCCCGCCGGCAATCCAGAAGAACTGCGGAAATGTCGCCATGGCCTGTGCAGCGGCATCAGCATTGGTCGCCTTGCTGTCATTGACGAACAGGACGTCGTGCCCGTCCTCGATTTCAGCGTTTCCGAGTATCTCCATGCGGTGGGCCAAACCTGGGAAGCACTCAAGTCCAGACTGGATCACCTCATCGCTGAGGCCGAAATGGCGCGCAGTGGCGATTGCCGCGGCTGCATTCTGCGCGTTGTGCCGACCCTTCAACGTTTGTGCGTCAGCCAGGTCGAACCGCGCCACAATCTCACCGGCCCGGCCAACCGCAATACCGTCGTCATCGGCAAACAGGCTTGTGCCCAGACCCAGTAGCTTCCGTGTCGCCGATATGACGACGACCGCATCAACGGGTTCCGCACCTTCACGCAACCGGTTGGCGAGAAAGCGGCCCTCAGGTTCATCCACCCCAACAACCGACAACCCGGGGGCCGGTGGTCCGAACAGGCGCGCTTTGGCCGCAAAATAGCCACCCATGCCACCGTGACGGTCAAGATGATCAGCGGTGAGATTGAGAAAAACCGCAACGTTCGGTGACAATATGCGGGTCACATCGGTCTGGTAGGATGATAGCTCAAGCACGATGGCATCCCCCGGACTGGGCGGGCCCAGGTCGAGCACACCTCGCCCGATATTGCCGCCGATCTGCGTCGGGATGCCGCCATGAGCCAACAGATGGCCGGTCAGCGCCGTTGTCGTCGATTTGCCGTTGGTGCCGGTGATGGCGACGATGCGGACGTCTCGCCCAGCGAGTTCGGCGAAGAACAGACCCACATCATTGTCGACGGGAACGCTCTCTCCCCAGGCACGCTGAACGACCGCATGGGGTTCCGGATAAAGGTGCGGCACACCGGGAGACAGACATAAGAGATCTAGATCCGGCCATGGCGCCTGCGACAGATCAGCGGTTTCCCAACCGTCGGCAGCCAGTTGCGCAAGTCTTTCATCATTGTCGTCGGCGAGCACAGGCGTCGCGCCACCGGCCTTCAATGCCGCTGCGGCGGACATGCCGCTGCGGCCGAGCCCGAATACCCCAACCCGTCGACCCGCAAAGCTGTTGAGCGGGATCATCGACGCCTCACCGCAGCTTAAGCGTCGACAGGCCGATCAACGCCAGAACAAAGGCAATGATCCAGAAGCGGATGACGATCTGTGGCTCTGACCAGCCCTTGTGCTCGAAATGGTGGTGGATCGGCGCCATGCGGAAAACCCGCTTGCCGGTGGTCCGGAACGAGACCACCTGGACAATGACCGAGACAGCCTCAAGCACGAACAGCCCGCCGACGATCGCCAGAACGATCTCGTGTTTTGTGGCCACCGCGACGCCGCCCAACAGCCCACCGAGCGCCAGTGAACCGGTATCGCCCATGAAGATCTGGGCCGGCGGTGCATTGAACCAGAGAAAGCCTAGGCCGGCGCCGATCACAGCACCGCACAGAACCGCCAGCTCACCGGTCCCGGGAACGAAATTGATGCCAAGATAGTTCGCGAAAACCCCATTCCCGGAGAGATAAGAAATGAGGCCGAAGGTAGCAGCCGCGATCATCACCGGGACAATAGCCAGCCCATCGAGCCCGTCGGTCAGGTTCACCGCATTGCCGGCACCAACAATGACGAACATTCCAAACGCGATGAAGAACCAGCCCATATTGATCAGAAGATCCTTGAAGAAGGGCATGGCGACAGAAAACGCCGTATCAGGCGCTGACAGCATGGCGATTGAATAGACAGCACAACCGGCAATGAAGAATTCGATCGCCAGCCTTTGTCTGCCCGAGAAACCCTTGTGCGACTGTTTCGCCACCTTGAGATAGTCGTCATAGAATCCGACCATGCCGAAGCCGAGTGTGACGGCCAAAACTGCCCAGACAAATCCATTGCTGAGATCAGCCCACAGCAGGACTGAAACGGTCAAACCGAGCAGGATCATGACCCCACCCATGGTCGGCGTTCCAGCCTTGTCGAGATGCGATTGAGGACCATCCTCCCGGATCGGTTGGCCCTTGCCCTGCCTTACGCGGAATGACCTGATCAGCTTGGGTCCGAAGAGAAAGACGACGAACATTGCGGTCAGGACGGCGCCGCCGGTTCGAAAGGTCAGGTAAGCAAACAGGTTGAACAGCTGAACCTGGTCGCTGAAGGACGCAAGAAAAACAAGCATCGGGAAGGCTCCCCGGCCTCAATAGCCCAGCAGACAAAACGGACCGGGCATCGATCTGCCGGCCAACGACGCAGTGAAAGCACAATTTGCGCCTGACTCAGGCGGTTTCGTCCACGATTCCGAAACGATCCGCAACCCCTTTGACGATCGGCCCCATTTTGCTTCCAAGCGATCCCTTGACCATGACGACGTCGCCCGGTCGCAAAGCCGTCGCGAGAGGCTGGATCAGGTCTTCGGATCGCGGGGCATAGCTAGCCAGCGTTTCGGAGGGCAACGCGTCAGCCAGATGACGCATCAATGGTCCTGCACAAAACACCAGATCGACCTTTGCGCCAGCGATCTCATCGGCGAGCTCTCGATGGTAGGCCGGACCATGTTCACCAAGCTCCAGCATATCGCCCAGCACCGCTATGCGCCGCCCCCCTAATCCAAGATCGGAGTCGCGCAGGAGACCGAGTGCAGCACGCATCGAGGCGGGATTGGCATTGTAGCTTTCGTCAATCAGCGTCACCGGCATGTCGGCTTCACCGATCTTCATCTGCGCGCCGCGCCCTTTCGGAGCGGCAAGATCAGCCAGCGCCAGGCAAGCGCGCGCAAGATCCGCTCCGGCCAGAGACACCGTCGCCATTACCGCAAGCGAGTTGAGGACAAGATGTCGCCCGGGGGCGCCGATCTTGTAGGTCACCGGTGTTCCCATCACGTCGGCACTGACCATCGACATTTGCGGCTGGCAATGCGCGCTGAGCAGCCGAACATCAGCGTCCTGGTGCTCGCCAAACGTCACCAAACGAGACGCCAGACCGCGTGCTGCATCGGCAATACGGTCATATTGGCCGTTGTCGCGATTGATGACCGCGATACCACCTTCAGTAAGGCCTTCGAATATCTCCGATTTGGCATCGGCGATGCCCTCGATGCCATTGTTGAAGAACTCGATGTGCACCGGTTCGACGGTGGTGATGATGGCGATGTCGGGCCTGACCATATTCGTCAGCACCCGGATCTCACCGGCGGCGTTCATGCCCATCTCAAAGACGCCAAACTCGCTATCGGCAGGGCACCTTGAGAGCGACAACGGCACACCCCAGTGATTGTTATGGGAGGCTGATGACGCATAGGCGGTACCGCTGGCACCAAGTGCTCGCCTCAGCGCCTCCTTGGTTCCGGTCTTGCCAACACTGCCGGTGATCCCGATCACCCGCCCTTGAAACCGCGCGCGCGATGCGAGGCCAAGCCGTTCGAGTGCCTTGAGCGTATCGTCAACGACGACGATGCCGTTGTGACCCGCAAATGCCTCGGCATGGCCCTGATCAATAACCGCACAGGACGCACCGCGCTCGAGTGCTGACCGAACGAAATCATGCCCGTCGAGCCGATCCCCGATGATCGCGAAGAACGCATGTCCAGGCTCGATCGTGCGACTGTCGATGGAGATGCCCATCACATCGGACACAGCACCATCACTGGTCGCAGCGACTGCCGACAAGAACGTCTCAGAGGTCCACAAGGGCGCTTGGCTCATGCGCGGTGTTTCCTGTCAGTCCTGACGCCCAAGGGCGTCGCGTGCGGCATCGAAATCGGAGAATGGCAAAACAGTGTCACCAACAGTCTGGCCGGTCTCGTGGCCTTTTCCGGCAATGACCACGGCATCGCCTGGTCGCATCCTGCGCACCGCCTCGCCAATGGCCTCGCGCCGGTCACCGATTTCGATCGCGTCTGGGGCACCTTCAAGCACAGCCCGTCGGATGAGCCGGGGGTCCTCACTGCGCGGATTGTCGTCGGTGACGATCACCACGTCCGCTTTGTCCGACGCCGCTTGTCCCATAAGCGGGCGCTTGCCCGGATCGCGGTCTCCGCCGGCGCCGATCACAACGATCAGCTTTCCGGTGACGAATGGCCTCAGCGCCGACAACGTGATGCGCAGTGCTTCTGGTTTGTGGGCGTAATCAACAAACACCGAGGATCCTGGCCCGCTCTCGGCTACCGGCTGCAGGCGGCCTTCGGCGCCGACAAGCTGCGGCAAGGCAGACACAGCGTCGGCTGCATCAATCCCGGTTGCTATCGCCAGCCCGGCGGCCACCAGCGCATTCGAAACCTGGAACACGCCCGCCATATTGAGTGACACCTCCTGACGCCCCGAGCCATAATCGATGGTCAAGATCTGCCTTAGCCTTTCGGTCTCAACCCGCTCGAGGCGGAGCGCCGTGCCGCCGCGCCCCACCGTCATCAGTGTCTGCCCGCAGGACCTAGCGATATCGGCAGCAGGCTGCGCCGTCGGTTCACCAGCATCGACAACGACGACACCATCCTGGGGCAGCAGCGTATCGAAAAGCCTCAGCTTGGCTGCAAGATAGGTCTCCATATCGTGGTGATAGTCGAGATGATCACGGCTGAGATTGAGGAATGCGGCCGCTGACAGGCGAACGCCATCCAGCCGACGTTGTTCGATACCATGACTGGAGGCTTCCATGGCGGCATGGGTGACCCCGCCACCGGCCAGTTCGTCCAGTGTCCTGTGTAATGCGACCGGGTCCGGCGTTGTCAGGCCGCCATAGTCGGCCATGCCCGGCGCGACGACGCCAACGGTGCCGATACTGGCTGCTTCCAGCCTGTTTAGCGACCAGATCTGTCGCAGAAAGGTGACCACTGATGTCTTGCCGCTGGTGCCGGTAACGGCCGCGATCTTACCGGGCTGACGCGCATGGAATTGGCTGGCCGCCAGGGCCAAAGCGCGACGTCCATCCGCAACGTTAATGACCGGCACATCGGTGAGTTGGCCAAGTGCCGCGTCAGGCTCAGCAACCACGGCCACCGCACCGCGTGCAATGGCATCTCCAGCATAGTCCGCGCCCTGCGCGCGGCTGCCGGAAAGCGCAAAGAAAAGGTATCCTGGCTCAATCTGCCGGCTATCCGGAGAGAGCCCGGAAACCTCAAGACCGGCCGGCATTCCAGTAGCTTGGGAATCGGCAAGGAGCGCGTCGAGTAACATGCCGGAGCGGTAGCAGGATCGCCCAAGCCCGTCATCCCTTTATGGTGCCTGGCCAGCGTCAGCCATTCGGCCTACTCGTCAGCGGCAATAACCGTCCCGCGTCTGCGGCAGTTTCATGCCAAGCACGGAGCCCGCCACGAGATTGCGCAGCATCTGCGCGGTGCCCCCGCCAATGGTGAACATGCGCGCATCGCGCACCATCCGCTCGACGGGTAGATTGCGCGAATAGCCAGCGGCGCCGTGCAATTGCAGCGCGTCATTGGTGACCTTTACGGCCATCTCCGACGCCATGATCTTGGCCTTGGCGGCAAGTTCGGGATCAGGAAAGCCCGTGCCGGAACTCTGCGCGCTGACGGCAGCGCGCCAGATCATCATGCGGGCGGCATCAAGCACGATGGACATATCCGCCAGCATCCACTGCAGACCCTGGAACTCCGCGATTCGCCGACCGAACTGCTCGCGCTCGAGCGTGAAGTCGCGGGCCAGATCGAACGCCCCTTGCGCAAGACCCAAAGCGACCGTAGCCGCTCCAACCCTCTGGCCGTTATAGGCCGTCATAAGCTGGGCAAAACCACGCTTGAGCCCGCCAGGCGGCATGATGATCCGATCAGCCGGCAACCGCAGGTCCTTCAGCAGAACCTGCGTTTCCGGAATGCCTCGCAAGCCCATGGCGGGTTCGCGCTTGCCAATGATCAGCCCCTGATCCTGGTCGCGGAACGCAAGGAACCCGGCAATGCCCTTATCCTGGCCGTCCTCGATCACACGGGCGAAAATCAAATGCAGGCGCGATACGCCGCCGCCGGTGATCCAATGTTTCTCGCCATTGACGATGTAAGTGTCGCCATCGCGAACAGCAGTGGTCGTCATCGACGTTGCTGCACTGCCTGCATCAGGCTCGGTGATGCAGATCGCGGGTTTGTCGCCTGCCAAGACATACTCGGCGGCGATGCGTCGCTGCGCATCCGTGCCATAGGCCATGATCGCACCAACCGCGCCCATGTTGGCTTCGACCACGATCCGTGCCGTCACGCCGCAATGCCGGGCCATCTGCTCGATAACCAGTGCTGCATCGAAATAGCTCGCTCCGCGCCCACCCAGTTCACGCGGCAACGTCATGCCCATGAAACCGGCCTCGCGCAGCGCGTCCACAGTATCCCAAGGGTAATCCTCGGTCTGGTCGGTTTCAGCCGCGCGTGGCCCAGCCACCTCCTCGGCGAACCGCGCCGCACGCTCCTGCAACCCGGCCTGTTCGGCCGTCAGATCGCCAAAAAGCGCGCTGTTCTGAGCGTGATCGAGCATGGTTTCCCCCAAAACGTCGAGGCTGGGTCTCAGAAATCAGTGCCCGCCTCCCGCGCGCGGCGTTGCCCGGCCATCACGCGTTTGTGAGCAGAACGTACAACATAGACAAAGATCATGGAAATTCAGAATTATTGTACTTTTCATTGAAAAAATTTATAGAAGAATGATGTTCTCTGCAGGTCTCGACATCCGCAACCTCGAAGCCTTTGTGGCTGTCCTGGACCAAGGCGGATTCTCTGCAGCCGCGAAAACGCTTGGACTGACGCAATCGGCTGTGAGCCTGCGTGTGAAATCTCTCGAAGACGCGCTCGGCACGCGCCTGCTGGAGCGCCGCAGCCGCACGCCCGAGACCACGCCGCAAGGCACAGCGCTGGCAGACCATGCCCGCAACATTCTCGATCTGATAACAGCCACTCCGGTGCTGATTGGCGGAGCCATCTCGGGCCAGCTGACGGTGGGCGCGGTGCCGACGACACTGCTTGGCCTTTTGCCGGCCGCCCTCGCCGATTTGCGCGTTGCCTATCCGGACCTGCAACTGACCATTCAAGGTGGCGGATCTTCGGTCATAGCCAGTGGGTTGAGCACTGGCACCACCGACGTCGCCGTCGTCACCAAGCCTGCAAGCCTGCCGGACGGCACGCGGTTCGAGCCGATTGCCTCCGAGCCAATGATGGCGTTGGCACCCGAGACCCTGGCGACCAATACGGACAGGGCCGACCTCAACGAGCTGCTGCAGACGATGCCCTACATCTGGTTCAACCGGGAGACCTGGGCTGGCAGCCAGATTGCTGCCCATCTGAGGGAGATGGGCGTACATGTGAACGCAGTCATGGAGATGGATTCGCTGGAAGCCATTCTCTCGATGGTGGAGGCAGGGCTGGGTGTTTCAGTCGCACCCATAGCCGTCGCTGGATTGCCGGTGCCGGGCAATGTCCGTGCATTCCCGTTTGACGATGGTCGACTGCGCAGAACAATCGGTGTGATGTATCGGGAACGACAGCCCAAGATGCGGCTGATCTCAACTTTGGCGGAGGCGTTGCGCAAAGCCGCGAAAGATCGACCGGGCGTCACTGTAATCGCAACCTAACGCCCTCGTTCCGGTGCTGCTCAGTTAATGCTCCCGGTTGTCATGGGAACGGCATCGGCAGCAATCGGCGGGATGTCGAGCATGGGCCCGACGCGCGTGATGATCCGTCCCGTAACGGGAACCGCGTTCCACCCGGCTGTTCGGAAACCATGGGTCTCCTCGATCCCCTGGGGTTCGTCGATCATGATCAGGATGACGTAGCGCGGATCATCGCTCGGGAATGTCCCAAGGAAACTGGTCAGCAGTTTCTTGCCATCATAACGCCCATTGACGACCTTCTCGGCAGAGCCGGTCTTGCCGCCAACCCGAAACCCCGCGACCTCGGCCTTCTTGCCCGTTCCCTCGGTCACATTCAGCCGCATCAGATAGCGCATCTGTGCGGAGGTTTCAGGCGACAATACCTGCTGCGCAACGGCGCTGGCCTCCGCTTCACTGCGCGGCAGCAGCGTCGGCGGGATCAGTCGGCCACCATTCACCAGCGCCGCCACAGCGGCAACGGTCTGCAGCGGCGCAACCGAGAATCCATGGCCAAAGGAGATCGTCATCGATGACAGCTCGGTCCAACGGTTGGGCAGCAGCGGCTGAGCCGTTTCAGGCAGCTCTGTACGGGGACGGTCGAAGAACCCCATGCGTTTCATGAATTCCTGATGCCCGTCGATACCAACCTGTAGCGCCATGCGGGCAGTGCCGATGTTCGAGGAATGGATAAAGACCTCGGGTACGCTGAGAATGCGCCGCTGGGCATGGAAGTCATCGATCGTGAAAGATGACACCCGAATGGGCGACCGAGCGTCATAGGTGGTTTCGAGATTGGCGACACCGGCATCGAGGGCCATAGCAACGGTGAAGGCCTTCAGTGTCGAGCCCATCTCGAACACACCGGACATCATCCGGTTGACGTTGTCCTTGTTGATCGAGGTTGCAGGGTCATGCGGGTCATAGTCCGGCAGCGAAACCATCGAGACGATTTCGCCGGTGCGTGCGTCCATGATAACACCACCGGCCGCCTTTGCCTGATAGGTCTCCATCGCCTGGAGCAGTTCATCGCGCACAGCATGCTGGACGCGCAGATCAAGCGTGATCTGTTCCGGTGCCTGTTTGCTGCTGCGGGCAAAGCCGGACGCGTGAAGATCAGCCAGTCCAGCCTGGTCGAAGTGCTTCTCGATCCCGGCGATGCCGGCGTTGTCGACATTGACGTGCCCGATCACATGGCTTGCCAGTCTTCCCGAGGGGTAGAATCGTTGGTTCTCTTCAACAAAGCCGATACCCGGAAGGCCAAGACCGTGAATCTCGGTTGCCTCGGCCGGCGAGATCTCGCGCTTCAGCCAGACAAAGCGACGCTCCTGCGTGAGCTTGCCGCGCAGCTCAGTGGCCTCGAGAGCAGGCATCACGGCCGACAGCATCTCCACTGCCTCGTCAACGTCGATAATGCGGTGCGGTTCGGCAAACAGCGAGGGAGTGCGCACGTCGGTGGCAAGCAACGTGCCGTTGCGGTCAACAATATCCGGCCGGGCGTGGGACACGCTCTGGGCCGCAGTCTGATAGATGCGCACCGGCGACTGCTCGGATCCAGCCAGCATGATCATGCGCCCGGCGATCACCGCGTAGCACAGCCCGAAAGCCGCCATCGCGATGCCGATCCGGCGGCGCAGCCGCTGTCCCGGCTCGTTGGCGCGTGCGCGCCTATCGGCTTTGGTCGCTGGCCTCTGCATCACACTATTCGCTCAGCCTGGGCAGAAGATGGGTCTCGATCAGTTCCGAAATGCTGGCCGGGCCTTCTGGCTGCGGCCGCATGGGCACCTCGGACATGGCAATGGTCTGGTCCGGGGCCATAGGCTCAAGTTCGAGGAATTGCTCAGCCAGGGCTTGAATGCGGGCGGGATCGTTGAGCGTCGTCCACTCCGCCTCGGCCAACGCGATTTTTTCTCGCTCCTCGGCAATGTCGACACGCAAATCTGCAATGTGGGCGCGCCGGTCCTGTGCCTCATGCTTGAAGCCGTAGAGGCTGACAGCAGCGACGACCATGATCACCATCACCGACAGTCCGATGATGCGCCAGCAGGCAATCAGCACACGGCGCAGAGTGCTGTCTGAAGCCCCGACAATGCTGATGGTGCCGTGGGCTTCATCGGGATACCACGCGCTGCTCATCGTGGTCTCCCCAATCGGAAACCTGCGGCCGCCAGATCTGCGAGGATCATCTCGCGGGTAACGCCGAAGTCTGCCTCTGCCGAAGTGACCGGCACCGACGCCGCATCAGTCCGCAGGCCATAGCGCAGCCGCGCCGACCGGGCCCTCGGATTGGCGTCGATTTCCTTCTCATCCGGCGTAGCGCCCCGCGAAACTGGAATCGTAAACACCGGCTCGGAGGCTTGCCGCTGGGGTTCGTGGCGAGAACCACCAGACGCGCGGGCCGACCGCGTCGAGAGAAAGCGCTTCACAATCCGATCCTCGAGCGAATGGAAACTGACCACCGCGAGCACGCCTCCCGGCTTTAGGCTGTGCTGCGACGCATGGAGCGCTGTGCTGAGTTCTTCAAGTTCGCTGTTCACGGCGATACGCAGGGCCTGGAAACTGCGCGTTGCCGGATGAATGCCCGGCCGTCCCGGTTTCGGCTTGGGCAAACAACCCGCAACAACATCCGCCAGATCGAGTGTTGTCTCGAAGGGATGCGTTTTGCGTCGAGTGGTTATCGCACGGGCGATACGTCTAGAGGCCCGTTCTTCGCCGAACCTGTAGAGAATATCCGCCAAAAGACCCTCGCTCACGTGATTGACGATATCGGCGGCGGAAAACCCCTCATCGCCCATGCGCATGCCGAGCGGTCCGTCCTTCGAGAACGAAAAACCTCGCTCAGCCTGATCAAGCTGCATAGATGACACGCCGACATCGAGCACCACACCATCGAGCCCCTTCGGTGCAACATCGGCAGCGATGTCAGCAAGCTGCGAAAAGCGACCCTCGAAAAACGTGAAACGATCGCCGAACGCATCTTTGAGCGTATTGGCCGCGGTCTGAGCACTCGGATCGCGATCAATGGCAATGACACGGCAATCTGCGGCCTGCAGCAGTGCCCGTGAGTATCCACCCGCCCCAAAGGTCCCGTCGAGATAGACAGCGTCGTCCCGCGGCGCCATGGCCGCGAGCACCGGATCGAGCAGCACTGGCCTGTGCGACATCGGGGAGTCGGTTGAGGTGATCATTCGTCCCGCACCGGGGGAACGGATGAAGCGTCCGGACTTCGGCGCCCCAGTAAGGCCTTCAGCTCGCGAACCCGTGCAGCCGCTTCCTTCTGGCGAACGGCGAAACCGTCGGGCGACCAGATCTGGAATTTGTGCCCAAGACCAACAAACACCGCCTGATCGGTAATAGCCGCGTGCAATCGCAGGTCTTTGGGCAGGATGATCCGCCCGTCGGCATCGACGCGCAACTCCTGCGCGCCGCCAAGAAGTTCGGTCGAGAGCAAGTCCCGCTCCTCGCTGAATGCGGCAAGCCCCGCCATGAGCGAGGAGATCTCGTCCATGAAAGGTTCGCCGCCGCAATCCAGAGCTGTAAGCTCTGACACCGGCGCAGCGTAGATGAGCGGCTGGGTCTGCGAGTTGCTGGTGACCGCGCGACTCAGAATCGCGCGAAACGAAGCCGGCACGGAAACCCGTCCCTTGGCATCGACCCTGTTCACAAAACGCGAAACGAACCGGTCCACCGGCTGTCTCCGAATACGCATCCACAACAGCGCCGGTCGGTCCCGTGCCTCGAGAGACACAACGAACAATTCCGGCTTCAGCCCAAGGCGACCTGATGAGTCCGGTGTTGCGGCCTGTATCGCTCAGGTCCGCCGCAGAAGCGCGTGCCAGGCCTATGGCACGCTGGGTTTGGGTCTGGAACACAGACCGCAACACCGGACCCATCAGGAACCATGAAGTCCATTCATGGTTTTCTATGGGCTCTAATGGAATATCATGGAACATAGATGGTTTCAACGCGGCAACGTCGACCCAGAACCCCGTTATGACGTCAAGGGTCGGCCGCACGATCAGAAACCACGATAATGCGAGCGATCGCGTTAAGTTCGGGTGAACCATCGCCACGAACGATGGCACTGACTTATGCAGTGGCGCAGGCACTCACAAACGCGAGAACTGGTCAATCGGCGGTCAGGGTGATTGCGCTAGCTGGCCTGTAAGCCGGGTTCTGTATGGCGGACGCAAGCGTCCGCGTGGCAGCCATTCATCTGGGATGCCCGTTACCGGGCACCTCGTGCAACCAACCCGGGCCGCAGGCGCGGAGACGCGCTGTGGCTGTTGCCAGCCCATGCAGCCCCTATTCGGTCTTGCTCCCGGCGGGGTTTACCCTGCCATGTCCGTTGCCGGACACGCGGTGCGCTCTTACCGCACCTTTTCACCCTTACCGCGCAGGGCGCGGCGGTTCGTTCTCTGTGGCACTTTCCCTAAGGTTGCCCTCGCCGGACGTTATCCGGCGCCGTGTCTCCGTGGAGCCCGGACTTTCCTCCCGTGTTTCCACGAGCGGCTGCCCGGCCAGCTAGCGCGGGGCACGAAACGCATTTCGACGCAAATCGTCAAGCCGCCACGCCGGTTCGCGCCTGATCGGCAACGCGACGGAAGATCGCGGCAATCGAGGGATACGTGGTGAGATTGCTCTCAATTTCTTCGGCAATCAGGATCAGGTCTGCACGATCGCGTTCATTGCTGGCGCCTGAATGCATGATGTCGACCATGACATCGAGCCGCTGCACCATGCTGGGGTTCTGTACGGTCTCTTCGTAGAAACGCCGAACCTGCTGCACCTGGGCCATGGCGTTGCCAAAATCGAGCGGTGCCATCGGCTGCGATGGTGGCTGTGGAGGTGCTTCGGGCGGCGGCTGAGACTGGGTCTCGGCTTCGGGAGCCGGTGGTGTTCCGCCAGCCGCCATCAGCGCGTTGCGCAGGGCATCATACCCATCATTCTGCATCGTCAGCGCCGGGTCCTGAACCACTGGCGCACCAGCGGTCGCGTCGCCTGACGGCACAGTGGGTTCAGCTGGCGGAGCGACACTCAGAGCAGGGTCTGAAACGGGTTGCCCGACAGGCGGCACTGCGACCTCGGGAGCCACTTGTGGCGGCTCGGGCAATGACACGTCCGGCGCGTTCTGGGATGGCGCTTCGGCAAGGCCTTCCATCACATGATCGGTCGGTGGCTGTGCATCAGCTGTGCCCACGCTGCCTCCGGGTACCTGCGCGCCGTGCGCAGACGGGTGGGCTTGGCCTTCCGCCAGTGGTTCGAAGCGGCTTGTCTCAAAGTCGAAGAACCCTGTCGCATCGAGGCGTGATTCGTTGATCTTCGCGTCAATGAAACTCTTGCATTGGCGCAGGAAGACGATGTCACGGCTTTCAAACACCACACCTGATCCGTCGGAGGATGCGATCAACAGGCAGGTCGGTCTTGATGGAATGAACACCAACAGCCCGATCACGAGACCGGCTGCGCCCCCAATCGGAACTGACCAAAAAGGTTGAGGGAAAAAGAACAACCCAACAAGGGCGCCAGCGACGATGCAGCACAGCGCAAAAAACAGCTTCGTCAAACTGAACCGGGACGGTCGGTAAATCGTCACTGCGGCGACATGAGATACCGGAATGCTCTTATATCCAGCATCCAGAATACGCCGGCCGACGCCAAGCGTCCGGAAGCTGGACCGATCATCGCCGCCAGCGACCGATCCAAACATCGATGTCCCCGCCATCGTGTGGCCCCACCACTACGCATTACACGACGACAGTGTAGGGCCGGATCAAAAAGGATTCAACGCAATGGTACGCCTTGCGGTTGCACAATGGGGACTTTGACAGCCAGCGGAACTGCTGAGCGCCTCAAGCGGTTCCCGTAAGATGCGTGCCAGATAGTCCTCGAGGCGACGAAGACAGCAGCCGATTCAGCGTTTCGATCGTCGATTGGTCAGCAACACCATCGACACGCTCAGGCCTGAAATGAAGTTGGAATGCTGTGACCACATCCCGCGTCGCTTCATCGAACACACCAGTTATCGCGCACCCGTAGCCATAGGCTGCCAGCAAGGCCTGCAGGGCTTCCACCGGTTGACCGGCATCGCCAAGCTGAAGGAAGCGGCCGCCCGCAAGTGGCTCAGGCGGGACCCAATGGCCAACCCCGTGCTCGCTGAACCAGGCCCAGGGGAACTTTTCGCCCGGATCCTGTTTGCGGCCGGGCGCGATGTCTGAATGGGCCAGAACCCGTTCTGGCGGAATTCCTAACCGCGCACAGACATCGGCACTTAGTGCCAAAACGGCTTGCATCTGCACTTCAGGAAAATCCGGATAGCCGTGGGCATGACCGGGATTGGCTATTTCAATCCCGACAGACCGCGAATTGACATCCTCGCAACCCGCCCAAGATCCGCGCCCGGCATGCCATGCCCGGCGATCCTCAGACACCAGTTGGACGACATCACCATTCTCGAAGATGAAGTAGTGGCATGACACACTGGACTCTGGACTGCATAGCCATTGCAGCGCCTTATCGGCTTCAGCCATTCCCGTGTAGTGCATCAGAAGGATGTCAGTCGGACCTTCGCGTCTCTCACCATGATTGGGGGACGGCTTCATCGTGTAGTGCGGCATTTGTGAAGCGGTGACCTGGTATCAAGCGCTCAGCGTCGCGTAAGCGGCGTTGATTGCGGCAAGCCGGTCATTGGCGATACGCAGACACTCAGGCGGCAGACCGCGGGCCATGAGCCGGTCGGGATGATTTTCCGCAACCAGCCGACGATAGTGCCGCTTCAACGCTTCGGCAGATATGCCCGGACTGACCCCGAGCACCAGATGAGGATCATGGTCGTCTGACAGATGCCGAGCCCGGATACGGTCAAACGCAATGCCCCCTAGCCCGAATGACTCAGCCGCGGTTTCCAGATGAAAAAGTTCACCCTCATGCACCGCACCATCGGCCTTGGCCACGTGGAACAATCCATCCAGGACGTCCTCAAGCAAAGCTGCATCGCGATTGAGGCTCGCTGACACGCGCTGAGCATAGGCTTCAAAACCGGCAACATCCTGCTTGGCCAGGTCGTAGAGCGCTCTCACCCGAGGCAGATCACGATCCGAGAAGGTGAACACCGAGCGAAACGCATCGAATTCACCCGGCGTCGCAACGCCGTCAGCTTTCGCCATCTTGGCCGCCAGGGCGATAAGCCCGGCAAAAAACCGCTCGTCGCGCGCACCTGGACCTATCCCGAAGAACGCGCCGAGGCCGCGCAACAAACGCGCTAGCCATCCGCCTGACCGCCCATTCGTTGCGGGCAGTGCTTCAAGCAGCATGGGATCGGCAGTATTGCCGGGAATTGCGCGCGAACCAGTCATGAGCCGACCTTACGCGGCAATGGCGGCGCAAGAAAGAACGTGTTTTCACGCCTTTTCGGACATGAAAAAGGCGCGGCAGACATGAGCCCGCCGCGCCTGTTCATTGCCTTGTTGGCCCGATCAGAAGCGGTAGCGCCAACCTGCGTTCACCTGATGCGACCGCAGGTCGACATCCGAATTCACACCACCAACTGACGTCAACCCAACATTCTCAACGTTGAAGAAGCGGTAGCCGACTTCGAGGTCGATCTGGTCGCTCAGCTCGTAGGAAACGCCCGCACCAATCTGCCAGGCAAAACCGACTGCGCTGTCATTCATGACCGTCCCCGCTGGCGCGATACCATGGGTGTCGAAATCAACACTCGCCAAACCGATACCCGCCGAGACATAAGGTGTAATTGGACCACCTTGGCTGTCGAAATCGATGTAACCATTGGCCAAGCCGTAAAACGTGTTGGTGGCGCCACCGGCGGCACTGCCAGCAAAGGTACCAAGACCCGCCACGGTATGGCTATCGACCTCATTGGTGAGATAACCCAACTCCAGTTCGGCGCGGGCACCATAGCCTGCAAACGCGAACTCGCGGCCAATGGCGCCGCTGAAATTGATCCCGACATCGTAGTCGTTGGTCACCAGTGCCGGAATGCCGAAGTCAGTTTCCTCGTTCCAGGCCGCACCTACACGACCGGCAACATAGAAATGTGGTCGGTAGTCGATCACACTGTCATACTTATCGATTGTCGCTATCGGCGCGTCAGCGGCCCATGCCGGCACCGAGGCCAGCATCGGCAGCGCGAGCGCCGAGACCACGAACAGGGATTTGAAACGCGCAGTCATTGCTCTGATCGTCCTTCTATCGGTTGATCTGTTGTTCTTCAGGACCGGCTCCGGCCCACCTAGTTGCGACTGTAATGAGGCCCGTCGGCCGAGTGTTCGATCCCTGACAGTTACGAAGCGTTTGCGGCGGACAACGGTCGAAATCCTGGCAACAGAATGGCCGAAGTATGGTGTGTCTTGGTAGCAACAGAGGGTCATCCCACCACCGGCCTTGAATCCCCGCACAACAAAAATCCTCAGCATTCTCAGACGGCTAGTCGGCATCATCACCAATCGCGCCTGCACTGTGCTTGGCGGTGCGCAGTAAACTTCGGGTTAAAGACCCGGATAAAAATGACCTGCTTTTAATGTTGTGCCGCTGAAGCGGATCGAATGATCGGCAGTGTTGCCGAAACAGCGCAATATCTGGCGCTCACTGGCATGGCCCGCCTGTGGCACATCCAGGCTAGAAAACGCATAGTCAGAGTTTGGTTTGCTCAGCCCAGCGAGTCCCCATGAGCGTCCAGGACAATGTTGGCCAAGATCGCGCCGTACCCATCGGACTCTATGTGCGCAGGGTGCGGATCGTCACAGGGGTCATCCTGTTCACCTTTGCAACAACGCATTTCATTAATCACGCCTTAGGGCTGTATTCCCTGCAGGCCATGGAAGTCGGCCAGACTTGGCGCTGGAAGGTCACCCGCAGTGATCCTGGCTCGTTCATTCTGTTCTCAGCCGTTTTCATCCATCTGGTGCTAGGGCTGTCGAAGTTCTTCACCCGCCGGACATGGCGGATGTCCGCAATGGAGGGCGTGCAGCTCCTGCTCGGCCTGCTGATCCCGGTACTGCTTCTGCCCCACATAATCGGCACTCTCGTCATCGCCACGTTCTTTGGCTTCGACACGTTCTACGCCTGGAAGCTGTCCAACATCTGGCCGCACCAGATCGAGCTCTACGCCATTATGATGGCGATGGTCTGGGTGCACGGCACCATTGGAATCCACATGTGGCTGCGTATGAGCCCGACCTATCAGCGGCTGTTTCCGTGGCTCCTTGGTATCGCAGTACTGATCCCGACCCTCGGCTTTCTCGGGGTTGTGTCCGGTGGACGCGAAATTGCAGCAGGCTCTTTCCCACGTCAGTTGACCGCAGACCAGTACTACCAGCTGGAGTGGTGGGAGGATCTCTCATCGCTGGCATTTCTCGGGGTTGTTGCCGGACTGCTGGCCCTGAAACTGATACGAGACCTGGTCGGCCGTTTCCGCACCGGTGTCGACGTGTCCTATGTGGGCGGCCGGGCGGTCCATGCTTCACCGGGTCAGACCCTGCTGGAGATCAGCAGGTCTCACGGCATACCGCACGCATCAGTCTGCGGTGGGCGCGCCCGCTGCTCGACCTGCCGTGTGCGCATCATCGAGGGCGTTGAAAACCAGCCAGTGCCTGACGCCACCGAGGCGCGATTGCTCAAGCGCATCGGAGCCCGCGATCAGTCCATGCGTCTGGCCTGTCAGCTAAGGCCGGTTGGGCATCTGCGCGTGGCCACACTCCTGCCGGCCGACCGGACCGGGCCGCACGATGTGGCCGAGCTTGATCGCTACCACTGGGGGGTCGAGCAGACGGTTACCCTTCTGTTCAGCGATATGCGCGGCTTCACGCAATTCTCCGAGAAGCGGTTACCCTATGACGTGGTCTTCGTGCTCAACCGCTATCTCGGTGCACTAAGCGACACGATCATCGCGGAAGGCGGCTATGTCGACAAATTCATGGGCGACGGGATCATGGCGATCTTCACCGTCGACCGGGGCAAGCCCAAGGACTCAACCGACGCAGCCCGCGCGGCCATCCGTGCCGGCATGCGCATGGGTCAGGTGCTTGAGGAGATGAACGAAGCGTTGGCGCCGCAACTCGAAGCCCCACTCAGGATCGGCATCGGACTGCACACTGGCCCCGCCGTTCTGGGACGGATTGGCGCGGCCAAGAGCCACCATGCAGGCGATCGCGTCACAGCGCTTGGCGATACAGTCAATACCGCCAGCCGGCTCGAAAGTGCCACCAAGGAACTCGGTGTTCAGACCGCGATTTCAGTCGCCACGCTGGAGGCAGCCGGCTATAGCCTTGAGAAGGCGGTCGCTGCAGGCGGCACAGCCCATGACCTACCGATCAGGGGACGCACCGAGACATTGCCTATGGTGGGGTTCGACGAGGCGCCGCAGGTGGCTACGCTGATCAAACAAAGCTGATGATCAGGCCTCGGGCAGCTAGCGGCAATAAAGCCCATCACCGCCATGCTGGGCGAGGTCGAAATGGAAATGATCACGATGGGCGCGATCATGCCGAGGCCCCAGCACGGTCTTGAATGGCCCGCACGCGCCCGCTTCGACTTCGCGCCAGAAGGCGCTTTCATCCCGCCGACCCCGATAGCCGGTCAGCAGCTTGACCTTGCGGCCGTCGGACAGGGTGAAGCCACTCACATCAAGCGCATTGGCAAAGCCATGTTCGGACAGTTTTGCCCCGTGCCGGTTGTTGCGCGGTCGGCACGAGTAAGACGCAGCCACATCGATTTCACGGACATCCTGGCCGAAATACCGCCGCGCCGCCGGCTGAACCACAGTCTCGATCCAGTGCACTGTCGGAGGAATCATCGGGCAGCGCAGGGTCGCCGGCGGATCAAGTGCCACACGGCCTCCAGAAACCGCCGTGAGCTTCAGAGGTTGGGCCGCGCCACATGACCGCGGCCCATCGATTTGGTCCATCGGTGTGAAAACCGCATTGTACTGCTGGCTCATATAGCTGAGCTGGCTCAAGCAGGCATATTCCGTCTGTGCACGCCAGGGCGCATCGGTATCGCGGAAATAGGGGCCGATCGGTACACCCGAGCAGGCAGCAACGACCAGAGCGAGCCCGATAGCTCCAAACCGCGATGAGAATGTGCGCAACATGCCCGCACAATTCGAGCGGTCGCCTTAACGGGCTGTTAACCGACGAAATTCGCGATCCCGCATGGTGAACGGAGCGTAAAGCTTACGCCTCTTCAGACGTCGTCCGCCTGAATCTCAAGCGGCGTCGGTACATCGCCCATGGTCTCCAGCGTCGCTGTACCTTGCTGACCTTCACCGTCCTCGAATGGCGTGGTGACCTCAACGAAGGTGTCGGGATAGAAGCCATTGAAGCGGGTTCTCAGAGCCAGCGAATAGGCGCCGATATGTCCGATTTCGATCCAGTCGCCCGTATCGACGCTGTCGGGGAGGTGAAACGGCCGCGACAGCACATCGACTGAATCGCAAGTGGCGCCACAGACGCGAAATGGCACCAGATCAGACGAGGCCTTTCCGCGCTGGCGATTAGCGGGATCGGGAATGAAGCGGGCAGGCAGTGTTATCTTGCCGGTCCAGCTATCGGACAGCGATGACCAGATCCCATCATTGATGTAGATCCGCCGCCCCTTGCGCAGCAGGACCCGGACAAGAACCGACAGGCAGCGGGCCACGATCACCCGGCCCGGCTCGGCAACCAGCGGCAGATCATCGAGTGCATGGGCCTTCAGGGCATGGTTCACAGAATCCATGACCGCCTCCACCTCCGGTGCTGACGAATCGACGCCGGCATAGGTTGCGGGAAAACCGCCGCCGATATCGAGGGCGTCCAGCGGTACATTCGCCTCCTTGCGAATGGACGCCGCGGTGGCGATCGCATCATTGAAGGTGGACAGTTCCTCGACCTGACTTCCGACATGGAAGCAGAGTCCGGCCCGGAAGCCATAGCGGTGGACGCGCTGGAGCAATTCAGCCGCCTGACCCGGCGCAGCACCGAACTTCTTCGACAGCTCATAGGCCGCCTCACCGCGGGTCGCGAAGCGGATGAACACCGTGATTTCGCCGGGATCGAGATCAAGCCCTTCCACAACCCGCAATATCTTGGCTAGTTCCGCCTCGTGATCGGCAGCGACAGCGCGAATACGATAGGACTCTATGGCGACGCGGATATCCGACTTGCTCTTGACCGGATGCATATACAAGAGCTCCGCGTCAGGTTTGGCGGCAACGGCGCTGGCAAACTCGGCCGGGGATGCGACGTCGAAGCATCGCACACCGGCATCAACCAGCGCATCTAGAACCATGGGCTGGCCGTTGGTCTTGACCGCGTAGGCTGTCTTCCCCGGAAACGCCTGCAGAAAACAGCGGGCATCGGCCTTGAGAACTTCGGGCCTGAAGCAATAGATCGGGACATCCGGTCGCACGGCATGCGCCACATCCGCGGCGGATCGGAATGTTGAGTGTTCAGCAGAGTTGCTGCGAGTGGTCATCTTGGACTCCGATATGCGGGGTCAAAGATCCGGGACCCACACAAACCGGCAGCGGCGAAAGGCCGTATTCAGCTTGCCTTCAGGCGGCCATGCATCATCCAGTCGATGCCGTTATCCGGCGCCATTGAGAACACACTGCGCCTGAGCACATCCAACATGTCGGCACGGTTGTTGAGATGCGCCAGTGCGTCGTAGGGGATCGGTTCACCAACGGCCACATCGAGCCGCGTTCCGATCCGCCGCGCCGTTTCCCGGAACATCAAAGACAGCCGCAACGTCTGGCTCATATGGCTGGCAAGCTGAAACATGCGCGAGTTCTGGCCCGAGAAATAAACCGGCACGACCGTTGCTTTGGAGGCCCGGACAAGTTTTGCCAGGAACGGTGCCCATGGCAGGTCGAGCGCCGGTCCGCGCAACGGCCTTGCCGCCGTCGAGATGCCACCGCCCGGGAAGATGCCAATTGCGCGCCCCTGCGCCAGCCACTTTTGCGATGCGAGGCGAGACTGCAGGGTCGTCTCCATCGCTTCCTTGGTGTCGGCAAAGTCAATTGGCAGCAGATTGTCGCGGGCTTCCGGAATGCGGCACAGCACTGAATTCGCCAGCACTTTGACGTCCGGCCGCACCTGCATGCATAGCCAGGTCAGTGTGATGCCATCGAGCACACCATAGGGGTGATTGGCGATAAAGATCACTGGCCCATCTTTGGGTGCGAGCGCCAGTCTCGCCGTATCGAACCGTACATCGATGGCAAGATAGCGGAGCGCCGAATCGAAGAAGGTCTCTTCCTTCATTCGGTCGGTCTGAGTGCTTTCATAGAGTTTTCGCAACCGGCGTTGACCGCCGAGCAATTCAATCGATCGAATGACAGCGCGCTTGATCGGTGGCTGCTCGGGCGTCGAATAGGTGAAGCGAACCTGTGGTTTGCCTCCGTTTGGCGGGACAACACGACCAGCTTGCATCGGCAGGCCGGAAAAGCGCTGCGCCTTGGCTGGCCCGGCGGTCTTATCCAGCCTGCTGTTTTCGCTGGCCTGCGATGTGCTGCCCTTGCCGCGCATACTCGTCACCCTCTCGCGCCCCCGCGCTGATGCTTAGGATAGGCAAATCGACCTGTCGAGGCGAGGCCCACACTCGGCCATCCACCGAACATGATTTCGCTGATTGATGTTCACCTTTGCCGCCCACGCCGTTATCGCTTGCGAACATGACACGCTGGAAACAAGGATAACGTGATGCCGGCAGCAACAGATCACGGGAAAGGCCTTGTGGCGCCCATTTCGGGACAGGCCCTGCTGCAGGACATCAAGAAGGGCACGTTCAGCCAGACCGAAGCCTTCGATCTGTTCGCTGAACGCGCCGAAGCCATAGAAAGCACATTGGGTTGTTTCACATGTCGCGATTTTGACCAGGCTCGGATTGCTGCCATTGCTGCTAAGGGCCCGCTGCACGGGCTGCCAGTCGGCGTCAAAGACATCATCGATACGCTCAACTTTCCAACCGAACACGGCTCTCCGATTTATCGGGGGTTCCAGAGCCTTGCCGACGCCTCAGTTGTCGCTCTCGTGAAGCGTGCCGGCGGCACCGTTCCGGGCAAGACGGTCACCACCGAATTTGCCTATTTTCAGCCGCGCGGCACCAAGAACCCGCACGACCTTGAACGCACACCCGGCGGGTCATCCTCGGGGTCGGCGGCCGCGGTCGCGGCAGGTCTGCTGCCCTTCGCGCTGGGCACGCAAACCGGAGGGTCTATCGTCCGGCCGGCGTCCTACTGCGGCGTGGCCGGCTACAAACCGACATTCGGACTGCTCCCAACCACCGGCGTGAAACCGTTTTCGATTTCACTCGACACAGTCGGCACCTTTGGCGCCACGGTACCGGATGCCGCGCTGCTTGCAGAGGCCATCACAGGCCGAAAGCTGGTCCCGGACACCACCGCGCCGGATGTCCTCAAACGTTGGCGGATTGGGCTTTGTGACGACTACATGGGGTCAGAAACCCACGCCGAAGTTGCCCAGGCATTGGCCTCAACAGCCGAAACACTTGCCAAACAGGGCGCAGACATCACCCCGCTGCTTCTGCCGACAATCGTTCAGCAGGCAGGAGAGCAACATCAGACAGTGCAGAACTTCGAGGCCTGGCGCGCGCTGGCCTCAGAATATGATCATAACCGCGAACAGATGAGCCCGGTGCTGGTCGAAACACTGGAAAGCGGCGGCAGAATCTCGATTGAGGAGTATGATGGCGCCCGTCAGACCGTGAAGCAGGCGCGCCTCGCGTTGCTCGATGTGTTCGAGAATGTCGATGCCATCCTGATGCCGTCAGCAACCTCCGCTGCGCCGCTCTTGTCAGACGGGACAACCGGACGCCCGGTCTTCAATCGGCTGTGGACCCTGATGGGCAATCCCACGGTCAACATTCCGGGCAGAATCGACAGCAAGGGCATGCCATTGGGCATGCAGATTATTGGACCGGCGGCTGAAGACACAAGAACTCTGGCTATCGCTGCTGTGGTCGAACAGGCAATTTCGCAGCACTAGCCGCCTCAACGTGAATCAAGCGTCATAAAGACCTGTATAGATTGCCTTTCCAATCAAGAACTCACCTTGCTGCAACTGCGAATCCGGCACAAGAACACACAACGGACCAGCCGTTATTCCCCAGATTAATAACATTATAACCATCTGATTCTGTGACAGATTTCTTACGATGCTGCGACGCAGCAACGAATCCTGTTTGCGCATTTTCTGATCGGGTTTATCCTAAAGTGTAATAAACGACAGGGGAGATGCCATCCATGCGCAACAGCAGAGCGTTGAACATGACGGTAGTCTGTGCAGCGTTTGCGTTTATCGCAGCCATCGTGTTCGGAGCCATTTAGGTCGAGAACTGAGGCAACTGGATGAGGTGTACCCAGAAGGGGCACCGCGTACCTAACCAAGGCTCAACAGAGCGAAGTCCAGAGACAGAAAAGCAACAATACCTGTCTCGAATTAGTTTCAAAAAGCCCCGTCGGGTCGAATACCCGGCGGGGTTTTTGTTTGTCCATCCGGTCAAGTTGAATGATGGCCTAAGGGGAGCCAGCCGTCTTGCGGCCAACCCACACCCGGACCGTCAGCACCTGGGTCTCAAGATTCTCAGGCGGTACAATCACATCGTCGGTCAATGCCAGCGCGGCTTCGCCCATCCACGCTCCGATCTGCTGGGTGGAGAACCCAAGACGTCGATGGGCATGATCCTGCCGCAGCATCTCGACCTCATGAGAATCGAAGTCGACAACGACCAACTGACCGCGCGGAGCAACGATCCGCGCCGCTTCCGTGATCGCACCAGCAACATCGTTCAAAAAGTGCAGCACCTGATGGATAATCACGACATCGGCTGATCCGTCCGGCAGACCGATGCTGTAAAGATCGCCTGCGCGGACCTGCACACGAGGCAAAGCCAGGTCTTCAAGGCGCGCACGGGCATAGGCCAGCATGTCGTGGGACAGATCGATGCCAATCGCCCGCTCCGCCCGCCCCGCGAAACACTCAAGCATCCGGCCGGTTCCGGTACCCAGATCGACAAGGGTACCGATCTGCGGCGGCAATAGCACACCGATCGCAGCCTCCACGGCGTCGTCCGGCGCGTGCATCGAGCGGATCGAGTCCCACTGCGCTGCATGTTTGCGGAAGTAGGATTGCGCGTCCGCCTGGTGCTGGCGTCGTACGCCCTCAAGCCGCGCCTCATCCACTGCAAATGTCTCATCACTCCGATCGGCCCGCGCCAGCATGTCGCGCGCCAGGGACGCACCGGCACCGGTGTCCGCCAAACGGTAGAATACCCATGTCCCTTCGCGATGCCGCTCAATCAGTCCAGCCTCGAACAAGAGCTTGAGATGGCGGGAAATGCGTGGCTGAGACTGGCCGAGAATATCGGTCAGATCCTTCACGCTTCGCTCACCATCGGCAAGCAGCGCAAGAATCCGCAGACGTGTCTCCTCGCCAGCGGCCTTGAGTACCGTCGTCAGCCCGTCGGCCGACAGCGTTTCAGGTTTGGCTACGGCGTTCTCCGACATGCCGCTTTCCGCTTTCAGTGCAAGCCTGCGTCCTGCCTAATGGCGGACGCCGAGGGACGCAAACGCGGGCGGGGAAAGCTGTTGCGTGCATCTTCGACTATCTCGCGAATACAACAGCCTTCGAGATGATCGTTGACCACCCCCATCGATTGCAGGAATGCATACATCGTTGTCGGTCCAACAAAGCGAAAACCGCGCTTACGCAGTGCTTTTGAGAGAGCCTTCGACTGCGCGGTCTGGGCCAGCTGGCTAAGCGTTGCATAGTCCAGTTGTTGCGGTCGCTCTTCCGGGCTTGGCTCGAAGGCCCATACAAAGGCCGCCAGCGACCCCGCCTCAGCAATCAGGTCACCCATGAGTCTCGCATTGCCAATGACGGCTTCAATCTTGCCGCGGTGGCGGATGATCCCGGCATTCGACAGCAGTCGTTCCACATCATCATCATCGAATTGGGCGACCTTCTCGAAATCAAAGCCCGCGAACGCCTCGCGGAAATTCTCACGCTTGCGAAGAATGGTCAGCCACGACAAACCGGCCTGAAACCCCTCAAGGCTGATCTTCTCGAACAGGCGGCGGTCATCGCCGACCGGCATACCCCATTCGTTGTCATGATAGGCTTCATATTCAGGCGAGCTGCCCTGCCACCAGCAACGTGGCCGGCCATCGCTACCCGCGATCAGGCCCTCGGGCCATGCGTTGCTCATGGTCTCTGGCCGCACAGATAGCCGTGCTGCGCGCTGATCATCCCCGATAGATCCACTGCTCAGGCAGTCTTGCAGTGACTTCGGCGCCCTCTTCGAGCGTACCGGGTTTCTCAACCCAGGCCACAAGCCCACGTAAGCGTTTGGCCGCCTTTGGAAACAGGAGATCGAGCCCGGAGCGATCCGGATAGCGCTCCTGGATAGCGCCACCGGCAATCCGGCAGGGCGCATTCTGACCATCGACCTTCAGCGTCACGCCGCCATCGAAGAACAACAGCGTCCCGGCCGGCATCATGGAGAAATCGGTGAAGCCGGACAGCACGATGTTGCCACCGATCCAGTGCGGGCTCAGTTCGACAATATCCATCCCCCGCGCGATACGGCTGAGTTCCCATGGACACAGCAGCGAGAGCTGCCGTTCGTTGCGCATTTCGGTGCCGCGCGGATACCAAGGCTCACGCCCGCCCGAGGGACGTGTTGTACCGCCATGGCGATCGCCGGGAATACCTTCAAACGTCAGATCAAGCTTTGGAACGCGCGCTGTCTCAAACCCCTCGCCGGGGGTGGCAGCCAGACTTTCAACCCGGCCCTTTAACTGGCGGCCGGGCTCGATGTCATAGTCGTCGCTGTCGGCGTGGCTCTCGAATAGTGTCATTGCTAAAGGCCTTGCATCACCCCGTCAGAAAGGCCGAGACGATGCACGTTGCCGTAGTTCAGAGCAAGGCTTTCGCTATGGCGTGCATAGCCATTGAGCGGGACCTCTAGCCGCCATGCGACGCTTCGGAATTTACCAGATAGCGCGTATGGACCCAGCCGACCATTCCGGCTGCTGAAACCCGGCACCAGCGACCGCTGCACTGGCCGGTGCCACGGACCTGGCAGTACCAGGGCTGCAAGACTCCGACGATCGCATTGCGTGAGCTTGGACCATTGCGGACATTCAGTGTGTCCCAGTCAGGCACCCTGACACAGTAGGTGCCGTTGCCCAACAGATCGCCGGTGTGACCACCACCGATACCATCATCGCCGCCGCCATAGCCCAGATAGCGGGTGTTGACCCAACCCGAACCTGAGTTCCAGTTGATTTGGCACCACCGCCCACTGCAATTGCCGGTGTTAAAAATTCCACAACGGCCCGGCGACAGGGTTCCGACCACGCCATATCGGGTGCCCGGGCCCGAGCGGACATTGAGGCGATCCCAGTTGGCGACGTTCACGACACACAACCCGTCCGCCTTCGCGTGGTTGGCGGGTCCGGCAATCAACAGGATCGCGATCCCGAGGCCGATAAGAACGCCGAGCAAACGCCAATGCCAGTGCGCGTCGTTTTTGAGGTCGTAATGTCTGAAATCCATGATCGCCTCCCCGCCTCATCCGTCCCAAACAACTTAAGCCTAATGATCGATTGATGTTGCGGCAATCCGGCTGAACCGCGCCTGAACGGACTTGACAGCGAACAGTCTGAAACGACGACCACCATCCAAAAGAGAAAAGTTCCCGTGGTGCCCGCGCGCCATGCGGCGCAGCCGCAACAACGGCTAAATCATTTGCCTGAAGCCGGTTTTCTGGGATTTCAACGGATTGACTCCCGCCAGTATTCCCAGCCTCTATCGATGTTTCTGCACTAGCTCACTTTTGGGGGGTGACTCATGAAATCATTGGTCTTTGCACTTGCTGCCGTCGGGTTCACGGCGGCCTCGATCTCGTCCGCTTCAGCCGAAGAGGCCGAGCGCTACGCACAAGCCGGATTGAACGATTACTGCATCACATGCTGGGCCGAAGACGTACCCAGGAATTCAAAGCGTAGCTGCTGGGCAGTCAGGGCCGGCAATCAGCTCGCCGCCCGCATTCAGGGCGATCTTATCTGCCTGAACAACTTCGGCAGCGTTCGGTATGGCTTTGGCCGCGGTCACTGCAAGACCAAGAACTACTGCAAGACAATCAAACGCTAGCGCAAACCGCCGCTCATCACCCTTTCAGTTCTTGCCGCCATTGGGATGGCTACGATTGTCGCCACCCGATCCTTGCGCCACACTGTATCTCGCGCCCTGAAGTTGGGCGTCCGACTTCGGCGGCTTGCGCCGAAGAGGCAACACAGAAAGTGGGGAAATGCGCATGAGAACCTTTGTTGCAAGCGCACTGATCGGCGTAATGGCTCTCGGCATGTCGGCCATGTCGTCGTTGGCCGGCAATGCACCATCGAGCCCGGCCAATCCGGCCATTACCGGGCAACAGGTCGCACTGCTGCACAGCTATTGCGCGCTGTGCCGCTCGGTGCACAGCGGCCGGACCTATTGTGTCAACGTGGCCGGTGTAACGGATGTGGACGCCTACACAACGGCAACCGCAACATGCACGGTCGCGACGGCCAATCCTTTCCACGTCACGATCCGCCGCGGCAGCTGCAGCAAGGTCCGCGCCTGCCACTGAGGCTGATGATCAAGATTGCCGGATTATCTGGCGACCTGACGCGGTGCCGCAGTTCGGTGCGGCGCCGCTCTCCGGTGTTAAAGATACTCTAGAACTCCGACACCCGAGCCACCTCAGCGCAATACGTTAAGAAGACCTTAACGATTGAAAGCGGACACTTCCTCTTGTCACTGACGGACTAGGGGGATTGCCATGCGTGTCGTCATCTTCGCACTGGCGTTTGTCATCAACGTTGTTGTTCATCTCAGTCTTGCCGTTGCCTTCGGCATAACGCCAGGACAGGCCGAAGTGGCGTTTCTCGCCGCAGGCCTCGCCGCGTTGACAATGCTGGTGCCGCAACTCGACCGCATGATGCGGGACGGGCTGGATTCCGAAGTCCAAACTACGGAATAGTGCCGGCCCAAAGTGTCTAACGCGTCAGCCGCTTGTACTTGATCCGGCGCGGGACAATTGCGTCGGGGCCAAGCCGGCGCTTCTTGTCTTCCTCATAGGCTTCGAAATTGCCTTCGAACCACTCCACATGGCTGTCACCCTCAAAGGAGAGAATGTGGGTAGCAAGCCGGTCAAGGAACATCCGGTCGTGGCTGATGATCACGGCACAGCCGGCGAAATCCTCGAGCGCATCTTCCAGCGCGGCCAGCGTCTCGGTATCGAGATCGTTGGTCGGTTCGTCCAGCAGCAGAACATTGGCGCCAGACTTGAGCATCTTGGCCAGATGCACCCGGTTGCGTTCACCGCCTGAAAGGCCGCCAACCTTCTTTTGCTGGTCACCGCCCTTGAAGTTGAACGCCGACACATAGGCGCGGCTGTTCATCTCACGTTTGCCCAGCTGGATAACATCGTCACCGCCAGAGATTTCTTCCCAGACAGTCTTGTCGCCTTCCAACGCATCACGGGACTGGTCGACATAGCCGAGATGCACCGTTTCACCGAGCCGGATCGAACCGTCATCGGGCTGTTCCTGACCGGTGATCATGCGGAACAGGGTCGTCTTGCCCGCACCATTCGGCCCAATGACACCGACGATACCGCCCGGCGGCAGTTTGAAATCGAGATCATCAATCAGCAGCTTGTCGCCGAAGGCCTTGGTCAGATCGTCGGCCTCGATCACCACATCGCCAAGTCGCTCGCCCGGCGGAACAATGATCTGGGCCGTGCCCGGCGCGCGATCCTCATTGCGTTGCAGCAGTTCGTCATAAGCCTTGATGCGCGCCTTGGACTTGGCCTGCCGGGCCCTTGGGCTGGAGGCGATCCATTCGCGCTCGCGCTCCAGCGCCCGCTGACGGGCGGCCTCCTCACGGCCCTCCTGGGCCATGCGCTTGGCCTTCTTCTCAAGATAGGCCGAATAGTTGCCTTCATAGGGAATGCCGCGGCCACGATCGAGCTCAAGAATCCAGCCCGTCACATTGTCGAGGAAGTAGCGGTCGTGGGTAATGATCAGGACCGCGCCGGGGAACTCACGGAGATGGTTCTCTAGCCAGGCGACGGTCTCGGCATCGAGATGGTTGGTCGGCTCATCGAGCAGAATGAGGTCGGGCTTGGAGAGAAGCAAACGACACAGCGCGACGCGGCGGCGTTCACCGCCCGAGAGATTGTCGACGGATGCATCCGCCGGCGGGCAGCGCAGCGCGTCCATTGCTTGTTCGACCTGGCTGTCCAGGTCCCATAGGTTCTCCGCGTCAATCACATCCTGAAGCTTCGCGGCCTTTTCCGCATTCTCGTCGTTGTAGTCCATCATCAGCGCATTGTACTCGTCGAGAATGGCCTGCTTCTCAGCAACGCCATCCATGACATTGCCGCGCACATCCTTGTCAGGATCCAGTTCCGGCTCCTGCGCCAGATAACCGACCTTCGCGCCGTCTGCGGCCCAGGCTTCGCCGGTGAACTCGGTATCCAGCCCCGCCATGATCCGAAGCAGCGTCGACTTCCCCGCACCATTCGGCCCCAGCACCCCGATCTTGGCATCGGGGTAGAACTGCAGGTGAACGTTCTCGAGGATCTTCTTGTTGCCGTAGGCCTTCGACAATCCGGACATGTGGTAGATGAATTCGCGTGCCATCCGCGCTGCTCCAACCTTGCAATGACGGGAAGAGGGGCCAAACGCCTGCCCTATCGTCAAGTCGAGCGAAGCATGGCCTCTTGTTGCGCGCTATCTAGGCGATTGTCGCGCCTTTGCGCAATGGCTGAGACGGCCGTGATCCGACAGTGATGTCCACGCAAAAGAAAAGCCCCGGAAACGGTGTTCCCGGGGCCAAATTGTCTGATGCGACGTCGGTTAGCCCCAATAGGGCGAGCGGCACTGGCGCACATGACCCGAATAGGCAACCCACGTGTTGTCGTAAGGGTCATAGGAGCGATAGCGGTGATGGCACCAGCGGCGATGCGCTTCAGCCGCGTCATACCGATAGACGTGACGGTGCTGATAAACATGACGATGCGGACGGCCGTAATAATAGTGCTGGCCGTAGTAATGCCGGTCGTAATGATGGCGCGTGATGACGTGCCCTGCCACACCGCCGATGATCAATCCGGCAACCAGTCCGCCATCGGCCTTGGCTGGCGCAGTATCAGCCGCCAGGCCACCCACGGCCAGGAGTGCAGATAGGCCGAATGCAGCCGCAATCTTGGAGAATCCGGTCATAAACATTCCCTCGGTTGGGGCCGGCCAAGTGCACAACGACACTGTGTTCCGGCCTGTTCAATCACCGCATCCTTGCGCCACCTGCCCCAGATGGCTGTCTCCCCTACATTTTCACCGTAGCATGTTGATTCGGTGTTGTCCGCAATTAGCTGGAAACCCGGTTAAGGCGAGTTTCCTCTCGCTCTTGGGCCGTCACCCGATACGTCCTGGAACCGGCCATCTCTTCGGTATGCGACAGCACTTCGGCGACATTCTCCAAGGCAAAATCAGATCCAGAGCGTTGGGCTCATAACCCCCTGATCGGCGAGCCCACGAAGCGTATCAGGGGACCATCGTCTTTACCGCCAAGCTCACCAAACCGGTCCTGGCCAATCTCACGAATGGCGTTTCCGAAGGCGGAATAATCGTCGAGCCGAACACTGTCCTTGCGCATCATCAGGCCGACTTCCCGCAGTCCCGCAATGTCCTCGACCCGCTTGACCACAATACCCTGCGTGCCGGCGATCTCGAATCGCGCGTAGAGCGCAGGAAAAACCGAGATCCCCATGTTCATGGCAACCATCTGGCGCAACCCATCAAGGCTGGTCCCCTCATAGCCGTGCATGATCTCGGCACCGACCTCTTCAGCGAGCTGCTGGACCACCTGATTGAGCCCGTGTCCGCGGCCCAAGGTTAGCATCCGGTGCCCCTTGAGATCGCGCGCCCGCAATCTCTCCTGTTCCGCAAGAACATGGTTCTCCGCCATGCCGACAAGCAGCATTTCTTCGACCAGCGGCATCCATGCGAGCCTGTCATCGCTGATTGGCTCGGTCGTCAGCGCCAGATCGAGCTGTCCGTCAGAGACGCCAGACAACAGTTCGCCGGGCCGGTCCTCCCGCACGAACAGTTCGAGCTCGGGAAACCGCTCGCGCAAACCCGGCAGGATCGACGGCATGAAATAGGGACCGAATGTGGGCTTCATCCCCAGACGCAGAACGCCGCCGAGATTTCCGCGCACCCGAGACGCCTCATCGACCAGCTGATCCACCTGTGTGAGAATCTCGCGGGCCCGGCGATACAGTTTTTCGCCGATCGGCGTCGGCCACACCCCGCTGCCGCCACGCTGCAGCAGCTTGGTACCCAGCCGTTCCTCCATCACGCGAATCTGCGCTGACAATGTCGGCTGCGTTGCATGAACCTTTTCGGCGGCACGACCGAAGTGTTCCGCCTCCACAACAGAGGCAAAATACTCCAACTGACGCAGTGTCGGTCGTCCGGACATCGGGCACTCGATCTCTCTGCAAGCCAATCCCGAAACTACGTATTTCGACGTAAGTCACGGACTCTTAGGCTGAATTTTCTTATAATAGATAATCTCTATCACAAACACCGATACAATCTATTTGAATTATTGCCGCCAACGAATAATTCTCAGCGACATGCAGAGGGGGCCACATTGCTGGCTTTCCGGCAACATCGCCCCCCGACAGCCTTCCGGCTAGGAGTGTTGGCTCCCTTTGCATGACCTTGCTGGACAGCTGGCAAGTCGCAGGAGGACGATCAATGTCAGACAAGGAAGTCCATGACGAGGACGTAAGAGAAAGCCCAGGGCAAATCGCAGCTTGGGTTGTTGGTATCATCGCTGCAACCGGTGGCGCGACACTACTGATCACCTGACGCAAAGTTCCGCACCCCTAGTGCGATACAGTCTCAAAGAAGCGGCGCTGAGCGCCGCTTTTTTTGTGCGTTGTCAGGTCTTGTGATCGTTCTTTACCGCCTCATGTCCGAGCCTGTAGCCTCGACAGGATGATGCGAACACAAGGGACGATTCGGTCGGCACCATTTACAACCGCAGCTGTGCTGGTGCTGCTTGGCGCATCTGCAGCCAGATCAGACCAGCCCGAACTGGATTTGCCGCTGGACTGCCCGTCCTCGGGTTGCATCATCCAGAGCTTTGTCGATGTCGATCCTGGTCCTGGCTGGCTGGATCACGCCTGCGGATCGGCAAGCTATAATGGTCATACCGGCACCGATCTGCGGTTACCCGATCTTTTGCAGATGGCAGAAGGTGTTCGCGTCCGCGCGGCGGCAACCGGTGTTGTCACTGCGACGCGTGATGGCATGCCAGACCGCTACTACGAACGGAGCGAAGAGGCAGCACTGCAGGGACGGGGCTGCGGCAATGGCGTTGTCATCGATCACGGTAGCGGCTGGACCACGCAATACTGTCATCTCAAAGAAGGGAGTGTGCAGGTCCGCGAGGGTGATCGGCTGAATGCCGGCGATCCGATCGGGATGATCGGACTCTCGGGCCGCACGGAGTTTCCTCACCTTGAGCTGATCGTCCGCCAGGGTGACCGCGTCGTCGATCCGTTTGCAGTCAAGGGTGAGGTCCTCAGCAACGATGAGAGCAACAGCCATCCTGGCTGCGACGCGCAAGACACCGCAACCATATGGAGCGAGAGTGCAGCGGCTCAGTTGCCCTATCCCGATGCGCTGATCATCAATTCAGGTCTTGCCGATGCGGTGCCGTCTCTGCGCGAGGTCGACAATCGTGCCCGCACTCTTCTGAAGCTCAACACTCAGACACCAGCTTTGGTGGCCTATGGACGAGCCATCAATCTCAAGACCGGAGATGTGCTCCGCGTCAGTCTGCGCGATGCTGCTGGCGGTGTTCTGGCAAGCGGAGAGTCGGATCCGATGGTCAATCCGCGGGCTCAACAAATGCAGGCAGCAGGTATTCGCCGCCCCGCTGCGGGTTGGTCCGCCGAAGGATACACCGCGCTCATCGAAGTGCTGCGCAATGGCGCAACGCACCGCAAGGAAGAGCTTATGATCAGCGGCCCCTGAATGAGCCGCTTAGTTCGCGATGTCGGAGCTTAGATCGCGGGAATCCGGCGATAGTCGCTGCGGAAATAACCGAGACCGTCGCCACCTCGTGACCCAAACGCTTCAATCTCGGCGATAAGGATCATGTGGTCGGCCGCCGTCACGCGGTCGACGACCTTGCAGTCAAACCATGACAGCGCCCCGTTGAGAATGGGCGAACCGCTGGCGGCGGGCTCCCAACGCACCTTGTTGAACCGGTCATCGTCGTCGCTTGCAAACAGCCGCGACACCAGCTCCTGGTTCCCGGCCAGCACACTCACAGCGTAGTGCTCGGCGCGCTTGAATTCCTCAAAGCTCCGAACCTGATCACCAACACAAATGAGGCACAGGGGCGGGTGCAGCGAAACCGAGGTGAAGCTGTTCGCCGTGAACCCGCGCGGCTCTCCATCTTCGGCGATAATCGTAGCGACCGTTACACCGGTGACGAAGCAACCGAACGCGCGCTTCAGCTGGTCGATCTGCTCATCCTCGTGGACCAGCTCTTCGTCGATGGCATACATGTCTGTCATAGGTATCGCATTCTACGCTCAAAACGGTGAAGGCGCGAACTGGCGCCGGTGACGCCGAAAGTCAACCGCCCAGCATCAATCTCCCGCAGGGAGAACATCGACCGCCACCGTGTGTGTTTCCTGTTCGCTTGCCAGAATGACGCCGTCAATCGGCGAAACGTCCGCATAGTCCCGTCCAACAGCAACGATAATGTGATCAACGCCGGCAACACAGGCATTGGTCGGGTCGAAGCCAACCCAGCCCAACGCATCACCACACCACACATCGACCCACGCATGCATTGCATCCGCGCCCTCAAGCCTTGGCTGCCCGGGCGGCGGCTCGGTCCTGATAATCCCGCTGACATAGGCGGCCGGCACCCCAAGTCCGCGGCATCCTGCGATCATTATGTGGGCGAAATCCTGACAGACGCCCTGCCGCATCTCGAACGCCTGTGCCGGCGGCGTGGTCGTATCGGTTGTCCCCGGCTCATAGGTAAACTCGGACCTGATACGCTGCGCCAACGCGAGCGCAGATGCAAAGATCGACCGGTTCGAACCGAAGTCGAGCTCCTGAGCGACATATGCGGTGATTGGTTCGGAACGCTGGACCATCCGGCTGTCACCAAGGTGGTGGACAGGTGACGGCGGCGAGAAGTTCCGGCTTTCAGCGACGTCCTGAACTAGCGCCTGAACCGTCGGTGAGATGTCCAAGTCGCTAACCGGCGGCGAAACGTTGACGTCTGCCAATAGCCGGATCGACAGCGCGTCATGCGGATAATCGTAATGGGCAAATGAAACGGCGTTGCCGAAATAGTCGGTCCGGGAGTCGATGGCATCCGGCTCGGGATCGATCTCCAGACTTGCGGAACTGACGATTTGGTTTCTGCGGCTGATGGGTCGCAGCCTGAGGCAATGATCGGCCGCCCCGATCGGTGTGCCGTAGTCGTAGTCGATGGCCAACTGCACGAGATAGCGCATCAGTAGCGCCCATCGGGCTGAGCATCTGACTGATCCGCATGGGCGGCCGTCCGAAAATAGGTCGAGCCGAGCATGTTTGAGATTTCACCGAGACGCCAGGACACATCGTTGAGGAAGTCCTGACCAGCCTGGGCAGGACTGATGGTCTGCAAATCGGTCTGCAGCTTCCTGACGCTTCGCTCGAGCGGAGTGAGAGGTTCGCCTGGCCTGCGGCCCGGCAATGCATCAACATGTTCCGCAAGCGCCTCCACCTGGAACGCCACCGAGCGGGGATTGTTGGGATCCAGCACAACAAGATCGATCACCGAAGCAATTGATAGCGATGCCGCGTAGCGCCGCCGATGGGTCATCAAGCTATCGGAAATCTCCAGCATGGCATCGAGCGTGCCAAATGGCGGATCATCGAGCCGCAAGGCCATGGCCGATCGCGCGATCAGGATGCCGCGCTCAATCCGCCGACCGGTCTCGAGAAAGTGCCAGCTGGCAAGCCGGTACATGTTCTCCTGGGCAAGCCCCGAAAACGCGGCAAGGCGCGTAAGCACATCGGTGATCGCCTGGATCGCCCGGTTGCCGATTTCAAATCCGGGACGCGTCGACTCAAGCGCTTCAAGCAAGGTGCGCAATGTGCGCCATGCATCGGGCGAAAAGCGGTCGCGGATCGCCGAAACCGATGCTTCGGCCTGACCGATGGTCTCCACCAGACGATCATGGATCGTTTTGCCTTCTTCGATGCCATACTCGGCAAGCGCTGTCTCAATGGCCTCAAGTGCGGGGTTGGAATGGGCATTGATTTCCGCAGCCCGCACCGCGTGAGCCCGATACAGCCGCAACAGCATCTCCGCCCGCTCGACATAGCGGCCAAGCCAGAACAGGCTCTCCGCGGAGCGGCTTGGCAATGTGCTCGGCAAACGGCGGACATAGTCCTGATCGTCATTCGGCAGGAGCGTCACGGGCGGAATTGGCACCTGCGAAACAACCCACATGTCGGCCGCACGGCCGCCACTTTGCATGTTGATCGCGCGGGTATCGATGGACGCAACCTCGGTCGTGTCGGCGACCCTGCAGAAACCACCCGGCATAACTGACCAACCGTCCCGGTCCCGCGCCAGATAGGCCCGAACCACGAATGGACGCGGCATCAGCCGACCACCATCCCAGACCGGTGTCGTGGAGAGCTGAACCAGTTCCTGACCAACAACCAGATCACCGCGGCTGCGGATGGTCGCCTCGATCGCCATGCGCTCATTGTCCGGCAAGCTGGCTGCCGGAACCGCAAGGTTGCCCTCGGCCAGATCGATGCCGGGCATGGCTGGCGCCAATGCGAGTGTGTCGAGATGATCGAGCACGTGCTCGCGCTCGGATTCCTGGCCGCACCACCATGTCGCGACATGCGGCAGTTTCAGTTCTCGGCCATAGAGCGCTTTGGACAGTTTGGGCAGGAAGCCCATCAAGGCGCGTGACTCCAAGACCCCCGTGCCGATCGCATTGACCAGCGCCACGCCGCCCATCCGAACCGCCTGAACAAGGCCGGGCACACCGATCCGCGACGACGCATCGAGTTCCAGCGGATCGAGATAGTCGCTGTCGAACCGCCGCCAAAGCACATCGACCGGCATCGGACCAGACACGGTGCTGACCATGACGCGCCCATCGCGGACGATCAGATCACCGCCCTCTAGCAGCAGGAAGCCGAGATAGCGGGCGAGATAGACATGCTCGAAGTAAGTCTCGTTGTGAGGACCGGGGGTCAGAACACCAACTCGTGTCGATCCCTCTGACGCAAGCGCCCCAAGCGCATCACGAAAGACCTGAAAGAAGCGCGCCAGCCGATTGACCTCGACCTCGCGGAACGCGTCAGGAAACGCACGCGAGACCGCAACCCGGTTCTCAAGCGCATAGCCCGCTCCTGACGGCGATTGGGTTCGGTCCGACAGGACCCACCAGCGACCATCCGGCCCGCGCCCAAGATCAGCAGCATAGAACTGCAGAAAGTGACCGTCCTTGGGCTGAACACCGACCAGCGGACGCAGGAATTCCGGATTTCCGCCGATCAGTGAAGCCGGCAGAAGACCATCGCGAACAAGGGTGCCACGGCCATACAGGTCGGCAACGATGGTTTCCAGCAGCTCGGCCCGATCAATCAGTCCCTCGGCAACCTGGTCCCATTCCGCCTCGGGAAGGATGACCGGGATATGGCTCAGAGGAAATTGACGTTCGGATTGGGATTGGTCGTAGAAGCGATAGGAGACACCAGCCTCGCGCATGTACTGGTCGGCGTAGGCGCGACGCTCCTCAACCACTCTTGGTCCCATTGAACGCAGGCGTTCGGCAAAGTGCCGCCAATGCTTGCGGGGCTGACCGTCAGGTTGCACCGCTTCGTCATAGACACCAACCAGCGGACGATAGTCTGCAAAGAGATCCGTCTCAGGCACCGCGTTCAGATCCGTTGACGCGGAACTCATGACCCGCCTGCCCTGCTTCGCCTGAGATCGAGCGTCATCGGAAATTCGGGATTAGGCGCAGCGGTAGCAACCTCAATACGCCCCGGCGTATGACCGTGATCCTGAAACCGTGTCAGCCGCCGCGCCTGTGCCTCGTTGGCATTGACCGGAAAGGTCTCATAGTTGCGTCCGCCCGGATGGGCCACATGGTAGATGCATCCGCCCAGCGACCGGTCAGACCATGTATCGACCACGTCGAAAGTCAGTGGCGCATGCACCGGGATGCGTGGATGAAGGGCCTCGGCCGGCTGCCATGCCTTGTAGCGAACCCCGGCAACCGCTTCACCGCTCGCGCCGGTCGTCGACAGTGGTAACGCCTCGCCGTTGCATGTCACTTGGTGTCGCTCGGGATTAATCCCGCTGACCCGAGCTTCGAGCCGCTCGGTCGAGGCATCGACAAAACGCACCGTACCACCTGTGGCACCCTGCTCTCCCAGGACGTGCCAAGGCTCCAGCGCCTGCCGCAGCTCAAGCGTGACACCGCCATGCTGCACCCGGCCATAAAGCGGAAACCGGAATTCCCACTGAGCCTCGAACCACTCGGGCCTCATTTCGTAGCCAGCGCCCTCAAGATCGGCGAGCACATCGAGGAAGTCCGACCAGATCGCATGCGGCAGCATGAACCGGTCATGCAACGCCGTGCCCCAGCGAGAGAATCTTCCCGATTGCGGCTCCCGCCAGAACCAGGCCAGCAGCGCCCGCACCAGCAATTGCTGGGCAAGACTCATGCGCGCATCGGGCGGCATCTCGAAACCACGCAATTCGACAAGACCCAACCGGCCCGTAGAACTCTCCGGGGCGTAGAGCTTGTCGATGCAGATTTCCGCCCTGTGCGTATTGCCGGTCATATCGGTCAGGAGATTGCGTAGAAGCCGATCGACCAACCAGGGCCGCGGCGCCGCAGCGGCCTCGGGATGGGGAATTTGCGACAGTGCGATTTCCAGCTCGTAGAGCCCGTCGTGGCGACCTTCATCCATGCGCGGTGCCTGGCTGGTCGGCCCGATGAACAAGCCGGAGAACAGGTAGGATAGTGAGGGGTGCCGCTGCCAGTAGAGGATCATGCTTTTGAGCAGATCGGGACGGCGCAGGAACGGACTATCAGACGGCGTGGCACCGCCGATCACCAGATGATTGCCGCCACCGGTGCCAGTATGCCGGCCATCGATCATGAACTTGTCAGCCCCGAGCCGGCTCTGCCGGGCGTCCTCATACAACCCCATCGTCGTCTCGACGCATTGGCGCCAGGAAGCCGCGGGATGAATGTTCACCTCGACCACACCGGGATCGGGCGTCACCTTGATGACATCGAGCCGCGGGTCGACCGGCGGGTGATATCCCTCGATGCTGACCTTCAGGTCCAGCTCTTCGGCGGTCTCCTCGACGGCGGCTAGCAGATCAAGATAGGCCTCCAGTGTTTCGACCGGCGGCATGAATATCCGCAAGATGCCGTCCCGCATTTCGGTCGCAATGGCGGTTCTGACAGCACCGGTGCCAAGCTCCTGCTCGACAACATCCTGACGGTTCTCACCATCACCGGCTTCAGCGGATAGCTGAGCCTGATGCCGCGCCGCGACTGCCTCGGCGATTGCCTCCCGCTCCGGCAATGGTTCGCGCGGCAGGGTGGGATCGAGTTCATTCACGTAAGGGTATTGGCTTGGCGGCACATAGGGCAGACTGCCCAGAGGCAAGCGATAGCCAACCGGGCTGTCGCCAGGCACCAGAAACAGATTGCCACGCCGTGTGGTCCAACGCTCACTCTGCCATTTGACCGCGCTGCGATGACGCGACTGGGCCTGCTGAATAGGCAGCACATGGCCTGAAGGTTGGGTCAGCCCGCGATTGAAAACGCGGACCATACGGGCTCGCTCCTCAGGATCTTCAAGCTTCGAATCCTGAGGGCTGACGTTCTCGGGCAAGGAGGCTTCCTTGCCGACCCAATGCACCGGGTCCTCGAAAGCAGGCAGGACAAACTCCTGATCGATGCCCAAAGCGCTCGCAAGATTCCGGGTGAACTGACCCGACACCTCAGCATTGGTATCGGAGTCGGATGCGTCGTTGTCGCTGGCCGGATCGGCCGCGGGCGAGTGCGCGAAACGATCAGGATTGCGCCAGACCGGTTCGCCGTCCTTGCGCCAATAGAGCGACAACGCCCATCGCGGCAGGCTTTCACCCGGATACCATTTTCCCTGGCCGAAATGGAGAAATCCGCTCGGCGCGAAGCGTTCACGCAGCTTGCCAATCAGCGTCTCGCTGCGTTCGCGCTTCTGCGGCCCTACGGCATCGGTGTTCCACTCATCGCTTTCATAGTCGTCGATTGACACGAATGTCGGTTCACCGCCCATGGTCAACCGCATGTCCTGCGCGACGATATCCGCATCGACCCGCTCGCCCAGCGCATCAAGCGCCTGCCATGCCTCATCGCGGAACGGTGCTGTTATGCGGGGTCGCTCGGCAATCCGGGTGACATCCATTTCGAAATGAAAACGCGACTCGCCTGGCTCACCGTGCCAGTTGAAACTCCCGGCAATCGGTGCCGCACTTTGGAAGTGCGGCGCGGCGGCAAGGGGAATATGGCTCTCGCCACACAACAGCCCCGACGTCGGATCGAGCCCGATCCAGCCGGCACCCGGCAGATAGACTTCGGCCCAGGCATGCAGATCAGTGAAATCATGATCGGTTCCGGCAGGACCATCCAGCGCCTTCAGATCCGGTTTCAGCTGGATGAGATAGCCCGATACGAACCGTGCCGCGAAACCCTTGTGCCGAAGCACCTGAACCAGCAACCAGCTCGAGTCCCGGCAGGATCCCGACCCCGCCTCGAGGGTTTCTTCCGGCGTTAGCACGCCGGGCTCCATACGGATCACATAATCGACGGCTTCGCTGATCCGTTGGTTGAGCTCGACCATGTAGTCGGTCGTGCCGCCCGATGGCTCGCCCAGCTCCTCGAGCAACGCCTTGAGCCTCTCACCCGCCGGCTGAACGGCAAAATACGGCATGAGATCGCCAAGTATGCTGGCCGGATAGACGAAGGGAACGGCTTCAGCCTCGCTCTCGAGAAAGAAGTCGAATGGGTTGTAGACCGTCATATCGGCGGTCAGATCGACGGCGATGCGCAAATGGTCGACCGGCTCGGGAAAGACGAACCGCGCCAGCCAGTTTCCGTGCGGATCCTGCTGCCAGTTTATGAAATGCTGATCCGGCTCAACATTGAGGGCATAGGACAGGACCTTGGTGCGCGAATGCGGTGCTGGCCGCAGCCGTATGAGTTGCGGCTCAAGCCGCGCCGGCTTCGAGTAGCGGTATTCCGTGACGTGGTGAAGTTTGGCGAGGATCGCCATTGGTGCCTGGGTCCATGAACTGATACGCGGATAGGACAGCGCGCACACGGTCGCGCCGATTGGTGCAGAACGCAAGCGCCCTGGCCATCATCCTAACGCGAAACCAAACGATTGCCCGGATATTGGCGCTCTAGTGCACCCCGATCAACCGATCAACGGGCGCAAAGTCATCGGTCAGGACCATCGGTGCGGCTGCACGTACCATCTCCGCATAACGCGCCTCATCGACCCGTTCCCAACTCGCTTCCCGCCCAAGAATGGGCTGCA
>JBCDCP010000005.1:0-45083 GCA_039181495.1 Pseudomonadota bacterium
GGTTCTGATTGATCAGCTGAAGCTGCGCTTCCTGGCGCTTGAGTTCCGTGATGTCGGTTGCAACGACCAGAAGCCGCCGCTCACCCGTTGTCGGATCCGCAAAAGGGATCTTGTCGGTGGTGACCCAGCCATCTTCACCGGATGCCGGCGTGTAGCGTTCGATAATGCCAAGTCTGGCCTCACCACTCTCTATCACGCGCAGATCGTCGTCATGGTACTTTCTGGCCATGGGCCCGAACAGGTCATAGGTGTTGGCGCCCTCGGCCTCCTCACGCGGCACACCCATGGAGGTAGCAGCTGCCTCGTTGAGACGCAGAATCCCGTTCTTGTCATCTTTGTACCAGACGCGCGACGGGATGCTGTCCAGCACAAGCCGCAATTCGTCCTCGCGTGCGGCCAGGGCCTGGTTTTTCTTCTCGAGCTCCTCATGCAACCCGCGGACGTCTGTGACATCGCGTCCGATGGACTGAAACTCGATGAGTTTCCCGTCTGGGTCGAAAAGTCCGATGTCGGTCCAGTACTGCCAGGCCTGTGTTCCGTCCGGGCGGGAGACGACATGCTCATAGCTGCAGGACGGGCTATCTGGCGAGATCGATGCTAGATGTGCCCGGATGTCGGCGTGTGCCTCCACCGGTACGAATTCGAGAAATCGTCGGCCGATCAGTTCTTCGGGCGCGCTCTCGAAATAGTCCGCGTAGGCCCGGTTGACGAACGTCAGCGTGGTATCGGGTTCGAACCGGCAGATCAGGTCCGGACTGGCATCGAGGATCGAAAGATAACGCGCTTCGGTGCTGGCCTCGGACGGTCCATAAACGCCGGAGCGCCCGCGCAAGCGTCGGCTTGCGCTTTGATCGTTCATTGTCTTGCCCCCTTTGCCGCCCCGCAATTCATACGCCGCGCTTGCGGGGGCGACTCTCGGCGATAGTCCGCCGAATTACGTATGAGTCTGACTGATTTGCGGCCTACTTACTATTTCCCTCAGGGATAAAACGTATCGTAATTATTACTAAGTTGAAAATCGTAGTTATTAGGGAACTAGCGCATGACCGCGATGTGGCAAGCATTTCATTGATTTAGCCGCGATCATCAACACCAACATGTATCATCGCGAGGACGGGTGAACCCTCGATTCTGGTGGTACCAATATAGACCATTTTTAGACATAAAAATTGTGTGAAATAATTATTTAAACAAAAATATTGTGTTTATCAGTATGACTCTCTAGAGGCTGAGGCAAGTTTGTCAGGCGTTGTCGAGAGGCCTAAGCCATGCCTATTTTCCGACAGTTCCTTGCCGGCATTGCCATGCTGGCTGTCTTGGCGCTCCCTCAGCCCGCCCATGCGGAAACCGAGATCGAGATCGGCTACATGCCGATCCTTCCGGTATCCCAGCTCTTTGTCGGGCTTGAAGAGGGCTGGTACGCCGAGGCCGGTGCCACCGTGAAGCTGGTCGAGTTCCAGAACGGGCCCGCCATGGTACAGGCGTTGTTGGCCGGTCAGCTTGATGTCGCCCATTTCGGCATTGGTCCGGCGATGGTCGCAAGAGCCAAGGGCGCCGACATCAAGGTCGTCGCTGCCTCGATCATCGAGCAGATCTCATTTGTCGCGCAACCCGAACTCGCTAAGGCTTTCGCCGATGGCGATGCCGAGACGGCATTTCAGCGCTTTTCTGAAGAGCACGGCCGTAGACCGGTGATCACGACGTTCCCGGTCGGATCGGTTCCGCAAACGGTGCTGCGCTACTGGATCGACAAGCAGATCGGCGCCAACCATGAAGACGCAGAGATCATCTATCAGGGTGCGGCACAGGTGCAGCAGGCGCTTCTGACTGGTGCGGTTGATGGTGCGGCCATCCTCGAACCGATCGTCACGACCACCCTGAACCGCGTCCCTGAGGCCACTGTTGTCGCCAAGGGCAGTGCGATGTTCCCCGGGCAGCCCGGTGCGATCCTCGCGGTGCGCGAAGGCCTGATCGCGCAGAACCCCGATCTCGTCAGAGCCCTCGTCGCAGCGCATAAGCGGGCAACGGACCAGCTTAACGCCGATCCGTCTGGCACGGCGCCGCATGTGCAGAAATATGTCGGCGGCGGACGCTTGCCGCTGGAGACGGTCGAACAGGCGCTGAAGAGCACAAGCGGGAGCTTTGTTTCCAACCCCAGCGCCATCATCGCAGGGGCGCAGTCGATGCATGACTTCCAGGAAGAGATCGGCACACTGAAAGCCAAGGTGGACATCGACGCATTGTTCGATGCTGGCTTCTACCCCGTCGGCCAATAGTACGAACAGACAGGCCCTAAAGTGTCAGCCAGAGCGGGACAATGGACTGCCGCACCAACCCGGCTGCGGCCAATCCTGTTCGGGATCGGGGGCCTCGTCCTATTCCTCACTCTGTGGAAGTGTGCGGAGGCTTTCGAATGGGTCCGGCGGGGCACCATGCCCGACCCGTTCCTCGTCCCCCATGCCGCGGTAGATGAATTCACCAGTGGCCGCATGGTCCCGGCGATCATCTCCAGCCTGATCCACTACGCATGGGGGCTTGGGGTTGGCATCGTGCTCGGCTTTCTTGTCGGTGCTGCGGCGGCCGTTTCACGATGGTTCGATGAACTCCATGCCTATCTTGCCCGCGTGTTGCGGCCGATTCCCCCGCTTGCCTGGGTGATCTTCGCCATTGCGTGGTTCCAGGTCAGCCATGCGGGTGCCGCTTTCGTCATCGCCATAGGCGTGTTCTGGGTGAACTATTTCGCCACCTACAGCGCCGTTCAAAAGGTCGATCCGAGGTTCTTCGAATTGGCTGAAGCGTTCGGCCATGGCGGGTTCTGGACCCGGGCACGGAACATAACCTTGCCGGCAGCCTCGCCCGGCATTCTCACCGGCGTGCGCACCAGCGTGGGCCAGGCCTGGATGACGCTGATTGCCGCCGAACTGCTCGGTGTGCCTGGCATGGGGCAGGAAATGAACGCGGCTGCCGGTGTCGGCGCCTATGAAGCGGTGGTCGTCTATATGCTGGCGATTTCCGCTGTCTACGCCGCCAGCGACATGGTCTTCGGCATCATCGAGCGGAGGGTCCTGCGTTGGATGCCGTCATCGGTGTAAAGGATCTACGCTACCGCTATCCCGGTGCGGAAACACCGGTCATTAACAGCCTCACTCTCGATGTGGCGCGGCGGGCATTTGTGTCTGTGGTCGGTGGGTCGGGTGTTGGCAAATCCACTCTGCTGCGCATGATTGCGGGGCTGATTGCCCCTGAAGCGGGTGACATCAGGATCACCGCAGAGCAACAGATTGGGCGCAGGCGCCGGGCGCTGGTGTTTCAGGATGGGCGGCTGATGCCGTGGCGCGATGTGCACGGAAATATCGCGTTTGGACTTGAGAAGCTCAGTCTGAATGCTCAGGAACGCGCCTCCCGCATCGAAGAGGTCCTCGCATTGACCGGTCTGACCCAATTTGCCGATCGCTGGCCGCATCAGCTCTCCGGCGGGCAGACACAGCGTGTCGGCATCGCGCGGGCGCTGGCGGTGAAACCCGATATTCTTCTGATGGATGAGCCGTTTTCAGCCGTCGACGCACTGACCAGACAGCACCTGCAGACTGAGCTGACCCGCATCTGGCAAAGAAGCGGTGCCGCCGTGGTGTTCGTGACCCACGACATCGAAGAAGCGGTGTACCTGTCTGACAGGGTCGTCGTTTTAGGGGGTAACCCCGCACGCGTGACGGCCGATATCGCGATCGATGATCCGCGACCGCGCGACCGCGCAGTATCAGCAGCCTCCAGTATCACTCGCGAAGTGGCCGAGGCTCTTGCGCCTGGTGGTGGAGCGCACATCTGACAAAGCCGCAAACTCTCCGCGCAAAAAGCAAATCCCCCGGCACCGCAGCCCCGGGGGATCCAGCTGAAGTTCTACCAAACGTGTCAGAGCGGGATGCCGGTGATTGAGCAGGTCCAGTTGCCGTTTGGATTGCCTTCATAGTCGGTCCCCAGCGTGCCATAGCCGTTTCCGGAGCCAACCTGCTCGCAATTGGTGCGAATGGCAGCGCGGCTCAGGTTGATCTGCATGGTGGGATAATCGTTGATGGCTTGACGGACCCAGGCGCGGGCGGCGTTGGTCTGGGCCTGCAGGCGGGTTTCGCCAAAGCCGACGCCGGTTACCTGTTCGACCTGCTGGGCCTGCACGGTTGCGGCCATGGACAGGAAAGCTGCGGCGACAAGAGCGGTTTTGGTGACGGTCTTCATTTTGAGGTTCCCCCAAGAAGCTGTGTGTGCTGCGCGGAGTGCGCGTTGGCTTGAACACTCACAGCATTAACCATGATGGGCTGAACCGTTTCTGAGAGCTTCCGTTAGGTTACGTTCAGGATTCTGGGGCCGGTCTTTCCGGCCTTTGAAAAGGCAGCTGCCCCGTTATGTTCGGCTCAATGTGGCCGTGCCAATGGCACCATTGTTGAGACGGAACACCACCGGCTCGTTGAAGAAGTCCGGATTGTCGACGCCAATGAACTCCGCGCTGAGGCCATTCGAGCAACTGATGATCATCGTCTTGGCCTGAGCCTGCGCCGCGCCGACGCAGGAGAACCCGTCGGTCGTGTCCATTTTCAGGTTGAGAGCGCCGGCATCGCTGTGCACGGTGCCGGTGAAGGCGTGCCGATCGGTCGACACCTGTTCGCCACTCGCGCACCCTACAAGCCACAAGCTGAGCAGAAGGAACCCGGACCACGACGCAGTTCTGCCCAAATCAGGCATCCATCTTCAATGCGCTGATGAACGCTTCCTGCGGGATTTCGACCTTGCCGAACTGACGCATCTTCTTCTTGCCGGCTTTCTGCTTCTCGAGCAGTTTCCGTTTCCGCGTCGCGTCCCCGCCATAGCATTTGGCAGTGACGTCTTTTCTCAGTGCCCGGATCGTCTCGCGCGCGATGATCCGACCGCCAATGGCTGCCTGGATCGGAATCTGGAACAGGTGCGGCGGGATGAGCTCTTTAAGCTTCTCACACATGGCCCGGCCGCGCCGATCCGCCTGGCTGCGGTGCACCAGCATGGACAGGGCGTCAACCGGCTCGGCATTGACGAGAATCTGCATCTTCACCAGATCGCCTGCCCGGTGTTCGGTGATCTGATAGTCGAAGCTGGCATAGCCCTTCGACACCGATTTCAGCCGGTCGTAGAAATCGAACACCACCTCGTTCAGCGGCAGCTCATAGGTCAGCATGGCACGGCTGCCGACATAGGTCAGATCGGTCTGGATGCCGCGGCGGTCCTCACACAGCTTGAGAATGCCACCGAGATAATCGTCCGGCGTCAGGATCGTTGCCTTGATCCAGGGCTCGCGGATTTCAGCGATCTTGACCGGATCGGGCATGTCGACAGGGTTGTGGAGTTCGATGACCGTGCCGTCATTCATCTCGACTTCATAGACAACCGAGGGTGCGGTCGCGATCAGGTCGACGCCGAACTCGCGCTCGATCCGTTCCTGAATGATCTCAAGGTGCAGCAATCCAAGAAAGCCGCAGCGGAATCCGAAGCCGAGCGCTGCCGAGCTTTCCATCTCAAAGGTGAAGCTCGCATCATTGAGGCGAAGCTTGCCCATGGCTGCGCGCAGATCATCGAAATCGGCCGAGTCGACGGGGAAGATGCCGCAGAACACAACCGGCTGAGCCGGGCGAAACCCTGGCAGCATGTCGGATGCCGGTTTGCGCTCTTCTGTGATCGTGTCGCCGACGCGGGTATCGGCGACCTCCTTGATGGATGCGGTCAGAAAGCCGAGTTCGCCGGGGCCTAATTCAAGGGCATCAATCAGCTTAGGGGTGAAGACGCCGACCTTGTCGATATCGTATGTGGCGCCCGAACCCATCATGCGGATCTTCATGCCCTTGCGCATGACCCCGTCGATGATCCTGACCAGCACGACAACGCCGAGATAGGCGTCATACCAGCTGTCGACCAGCATCGCCTTGAGGGGCGCATCGCGGTTGCCTTCGGGCGCGGGTAGGCGGTCGATGATGGCCTGAGCCACATCGGCCACACCCATCCCCGTCTTGGCCGATACCTCCAGCGCGTCTGAAGCGTCGATCCCGATGACGTCCTCAATCTGATCCTTGATCCGGTCGGGTTCGGCGGCAGGCAGATCGATCTTGTTGAGAACCGGGATCAGCTCATGGTCGTTGTCGATCGCCTGATAGACGTTGGCAAGCGTCTGGGCTTCGACACCCTGGCTGGCATCGACCACCAGTAGTGAGCCTTCGCAGGCGGCTAGCGAACGGTTGACCTCATAGGCGAAATCCACATGGCCGGGCGTGTCGATGAGGTTGAGGATGTAGGCTTCACCATCTTCGGCTGTGTACTGAAGACGAACCGTCTGCGCCTTGATGGTGATGCCACGCTCGCGCTCGATATCCATCGAGTCGAGCACCTGCTCTTTCATTTCCCGTTCGCTCAAGCCGCCGCATAGCTGGATCAGCCGATCGGCGAGCGTCGACTTGCCATGGTCGATATGGGCAATGATGGCAAAATTTCGGATTCGGTCGAGCGCGATCATGGCTGGGATGTACAGCGTCCGTGGCTATTCGGAAACGAAAAACGAAGCCGCCGCGTCAAGCCGCGACGTTTCGTCATTCAATATGTCGCGAATGTCGGTCCTGCCAAGTCGTCTCGAAGCGTTTCAGTCTGCAGAATGCTCAGAATCGGCAGCGGCGACGGGGCCCGTTATAGGGTTGGAAGGTGCAGTCCGACGCCCTGAATGAGCGATAACGGCGCGAACAGACGTTGATATTGCAGGTCGGATCGACCTCGGCACGCGCGGGTTCGGTGCCACGGCCGGCCCGCTCAACGACCTCGCCCGGTGTTTCGATCGGATCCGGAATCAACTGTGTTGTTTCAAGCGGCTGGCACTCGGCCGATGGCAGGGCGAGGCCGGTGCTGCTGCGCGCCTGGTCCAGCATGGTGCGGCATTGCTGCATCGCTTTGCGGCAGGCTTCTGCACCGTTGGGGCCACGTGCGTTCGCTTCAAAGCCGGGTACGCGCCGTCCGCTGACGATGACGGCAACGACATTGCATTCAACACGTTCTGTTGGATCGGTGACAGCTGCGGTCGTATCCGGCGCGTTGGCCGCACTTTCGGCGTGTGCCAGCATGATGCCTGTGCCCAGGCCAATCACCGCTGCCAGACCGGCCCCGGTCAGCAGCCGCAATGGCTTTCCGATACTCCGCCAGCGCTCAGCTGCTGTGGATTGCATCACCCGTCCCTCCAAATCCGGTGAACGCTATAGACCATTCAGGCGTGACAAAACCATCACAATTTGCATCGAACCTGGTAGCCGCCGCGTGAAAAGCCTTTTACGACAACGATCTATCGCAATCACAGACGGCAGTATTTGCGTGGCCCGTGATAGGGCTGAAACGTGCAGTCCGAGGCTCGGAACGACCGATAACGGTGTTCGCAAGCGCTGTAGTTGCAGAATCCGCCGCCCGCATGGGGTGGCGGTGCGGGATGATAACCACGATGGGGCGCCGCGTATCCAACATGGCGCACCCGCACGACGTCGCAGCGGGCAAACGGCATTGGCCTTCCGGTGATAAAGCGCCTTTCGTGCAGCTTGTCCTCACAGATATTGAGCGCAATGTTGCAGGCCCTTTGTTCACGGCGACGTTCGACGGCCGTGCGCGTTCCCGGCACGCCGGCACCATTGATCCGCTCCGCAACGGCTACACAACGAACGCCGGCTTCGGCGGGTAAGGCGACCGCGCTCTGTGCCCCGAAGAGAAGGCAGGCTCCGAGCGCTGAAAGTGCAAGTCTCCGCAACATCATTCACTCCATCATTCTGCGCCAGGGCTGCAGTCCATTCCGCAGTGCGCGCTTTGGTTTCGATGTTGGGATGAGAACACTTGGCGGCTGAACCGCAGTTGAACGCGATGTGCAGGATCCGGTCAGGCGTACCTAGAGCCCGCGACACGTATCGGCGCGCACGATATTCTCCGCTGCATGTCTGGTGATTCGCAGAACAAATCTCTGAGGTACACTTCGCCACTCGCCATGGTAATGGCCGCCTTATTTTTCGGCGGTTTGACTAGCGCAACGCTGACAGCGCATGCCCAGCAGGCATTCCCCGAAAGACAGCCTCAGTTCGGTCAGGGTTCCTTGCAGGCCGATCCTGTGCCGGGTGCAGCACCGCAAAGAGGCTTTAGTCAACCTGCACAAGCCGCCGGTACGCCCCGCGAGGGAGCTAACCGACTAATCGTTGCTGCACGGAAGCGCTACAACGCTGCTCTCGGCGCGCCCCAACCCAGAGTTCGTCTTCTTGCCTTGGCCGAGGCACGACAGGCACTCTTGCAGATTATTGATCGCTACCCCGGCACCGACCACGCCGTAACTCTGATCAGCGGAGAACCCGTCGCCGGTATTTCCCTGCCCATGATTGAGGAAGCCATCCGGGCGACGCAAACGCTTATCGCCAGCCAGCCCGACGGAATCGGACAAGATCAGCCAGAAGCCAGAGCTTCGACAGATGGTCCGCCTGAGACCACAGCATCAATCCCACGCAACTCGGCACCGGACATGTTCGATCCCGAACAGGCGGCACGGCTGGAATGGGAGAACAGAACCGGCGAGCCTTATCCGGAAACACGACCCAACGTACAGCGCCCCGAAGGGATACGCACCAATTTCGACAACGCGAACGGACCGGTGCAGGATAGCTCAATCGGCTGCGATCGGCTTGCGGCCAGCCCCAATGACCCAACCCGTACGGCACCGGGAATCTGGCATGGCGCGATCGATGCCCAGCCGGCGATTGACGCCTGCGCCCAGGCGGCGGCGTTGTTCCCAGGTGAGCCGCGCTTTGCCTATCAGTATGGCCGGGCACTCTATAGTGCGAACCGCTTTGGTGAGGCCTTCACGTTGTTTCAACGTGCCGCGGCTTCAGGACACAAGACCGCCCGTGCGCAAGTTGCCATGATGACGCTTGCTGGCCTTGGAACCATGCGCAACGAAGCCGCCGCCGTCAGCGCGCTGCAGTCAGCTGCGGAAGACGACAATCCATTTGCAATCGCTGTCCTGGGTGAGCTGCAATTGGCAGGACGCGGTCTGCCGAAGGACAAGTTGCGCGGTCTTGCGCTGATGCGTCAGGCAGCCGAGGCCGGCAATCCGTTCGCCATGCAGCGCATGGGACAGATGCTGGCCTCCGGCACGCAGACCGAAAACAAGGACCGCGATGCGCTGTCATGGCTGCGCAAGGCCGCCGCCGAAAGCGGGCCTGAGGCGCTCTACCTGCTCGGCGTTTTCCACCGTGACGGCCGCGTGGTTGAGACCGATGCAACCAAGTCGTTCGACTTTTTCCGGCAAGCCGCGGAATTGGGCCATGCAGGCGCCGCCTACCAGGTTGGCGTTGCGGCCTATCAACGGGGTGGGGACGAGGCGCTTCGTGAGGGTCTGCGCTGGATGGAGCAAGCCGCCGAGGGCGGTGAAACCGCGAGTTTCTACACGCTCGCCTATGCCTACGGGTTTGGCCATGGAACCGAGCGTGATGCGCGCAAGTCCGCAACCTTCATGTTTCGGTCGCTCGAGGCTGGCAGCGATACGGCGCTGGTCCAGATGACTGAAAACCCCGGTCAATGGCCTCGCGACATGCGGCGGATGCTGCAGATCAAACTGCAGGAAGCGCGGCTTTACCGATCATCGGTCGATGGCAATTTTGGCCCGGCCACGATCGAGGCGATCGCCGAGCTGGCCAAACGTGCGGTTGCGACCAGTGCGGAGCCGTCTGAGCAGGCAACCGCACGCTAGACTGCGGATGCCGGACCGTTCAAACGCGAACGACGACGCCCGCACGGCGTGGATCGCCAGCACCTGACAGTGCCCCACTGCCGGTGCGAGAGAGAGCATGCACACCGCCAAAGTAGAGACTGCGATCGTCCCATATGCGATTCTCGGGAAATTCTGACTGCAGCGCGGCACTGACGCCCTCGGGAACACCACCCTCGATATCCAGGAAACCCTTCTCTGCATGGAGCCGGGGTTCTTCGACAGCCTCATCGATAGGAAGGTTGTCCAGCACATGGCTCGCCATGACCTGAAAAACGGCCGTACGAATACGATTGGACCCACCGGACCCAAGTACAAGCGTCCCGCCATCGCGTTGGACATGTAGGCTTGGCGCCATCATGGAAGCCAGCCGTGCATCAGGTTGCCAGTGATGAAAACCACGTGGGTTTACGTCCTCTTCGCCGAGCATGTTGTTGGGCATGAAACCGCAGCCAGGGACCAACGAGCCATTTCCCTCGCCGTTGGACACGGTCGCCGCGACCGCATTGCCGGCGCGATCTATGATCGAGATATGGGTCGTCCCGCGGCTGCTGATTGCCGACCCTCCGCTATGATTATCACCGTTGCGCCATTGCGAATCGACTTTTGCGGCTATGCGGGCCGCGTCTTCAGGAGCCTGACGCCAGAAGCGGTCGCATTCGTCTATGGCTCCTGCGCGCCGAAGAAAACGGCCATCATCATTCGCCGTGCTTTGGCTGGCAAGCTGGTAGTGATCAAGCATCATTGCGGCAAGTGAGCCACCAAGCGACGGGGGAGGGTTGGTGAAGAACATCCCTTCCCCCAATGGCATGGCCAGCGGTGTTCGCCAGATTGGTTCGTATCCGGCGAGATCCTGTGCACGCACATGCCCCGCTGGCGCTTCGCTGATCGACAGCAATGCGGCGGCGATTTCGCCTTCTGTCGCAATCCTGACTCCGTCATTTGCAATCGCATCCAGCGCATCGGCCAGTTCCGGATTGCAAAAAAGAACACCCTCTTTGAGGGTCGCGCCAGAACCATCGCCGAACAATCGCTGGGCATCCGGGCTGGCGAGGAGAATGGGTGAGACGACGTCAGCCAGGAACGCCTGAAATCCGGTGACCACTACCCCATCTTTCGCTGCCGTCACAGCCGGTTCTGCCAGTGTTTTGAATGGGACCCGCCCGAAGCGCTGATGCAGAGAGAACAGGCCGGGTAAGAACCCCGGTATGGCGACGGCACCCGCACCGATATGGAAGCCTTGCGTGGTTGTGCCGAAATCGGCGTGGACTTCTCGGAAATCGAGATGCTCGATAGCGCTCTTATGGCCCGGTGCTGCGACAAAGAAATCCAGCACCGCAGGCTGGCCATCGACTATCAGCGTCGCAAATCCGCCGCCGCCAGGGCTCGCCAGAACAGGTTCGCAGACACACGCCATCAACAAGGCCGCAATCGCGGCATCCACCGCAGTGCCACCATCACGCAAGATTGCCGCGCCGGCTTCTGCGGTCAGCGCATGGCCAGCGGCAACGCCTGCTTCGGCACTAGCCATAGGGCGATTTCCGCCGTTGCCCGTTACCAGCTATTCGGCCGCGTGAGCCAGTCCGGGAGCAGCTTCAAGCACCGGTGCGTCTACATGGGCGACAAAGTGGTTGAAGTTGTCGTTGAACATGCGGGCCAGTTCGGAAGCCTGACGGTCATAGGCGGCAGGCTCGGCCCACGTACTGCGCGGATCAAGGATTGCGAGATCGACCCCCGCCTCCACTAGTCCCGGAACGTCGGTTGGGACCTCCAGGCCAAAAACCGGATCGGTACGCATTTCAACCTGATCCAGCGTGCCTGACAGTGCTGCTGTCAATAGGGCACGGGTGGCCTTGATCGGCATGCGAGAGCCCGTTCCGTAGCTGCCACCAGTCCAGCCGGTGTTGACCAGCCAGCATTGTGCACCGTGCTGCTCGATCAGCCCGCGCAGAAGATTGCCGTACTCGCTCGGGTGACGCGGCATGAACGGTGCACCGAAGCAGGTCGAGAATGTCGCCTGCGGTTCGGTGACACCCTTCTCGGTGCCGGCGACCTTGGCGGTGTAGCCAGACAGGAAATGATAGACTGCCTGATTGGCCGACATGCGAGCAATCGGCGGCATGATGCCGAACGCGTCACAGGTCAGCATGACAATCGCCTTGGGGTGACCGGCCTGGCCGGTGACGCTTGAATTGGCGACCGCGTTGATCGGATACGCCGCGCGGGTGTTCTCGGTCAGCGAACCATCGTCAAACTCGGGCTGGCGCGTCCGATCATTGATGACGACGTTTTCGAGGACCGTGCCGAATTGCTCGGTCGCGGCAAAAATCTGTGGTTCGGCATCGCGTGACAGCCGGATGGTCTTCGCGTAGCAGCCGCCTTCGAAATTGAAGATGCCATCGGCACTCCAGCCATGCTCGTCATCGCCGATCAGGCTGCGCGACGGATCGGCAGATAGCGTTGTCTTGCCGGTGCCCGACAATCCGAAGAACACAGCGACATCGCCATTGTCGGCCACGTTGGCCGAGCAATGCATCGGCATGATCCCTTTCGGCGGCAAGGAGTAGTTGAGCGCGGAGAAGACGGATTTCTTCATTTCGCCCGCGTAAGAGGTGCCGCCGATCAGGACAATTCCGTTCTCGAAGTCACAGGCGATCACCGTATCGGTCCGACATCCATGACGTTCGGGGTCAGCGCGGAAGCTCGGCAAATCAACGATAGTGAGGTTTGGCACCAAGCTCTCAATCTCGTCGGCCCGTGGCCGGATCAGCAGGTGGCGAATGAACAGCGCGTGCCAGGCATATTCACAATAGACACGGACGCCAATCGAATTTGCCGGATCCGCTCCACCCCGAAGATCCTGCGCAAAAAGATGTTTGCCACGGGCATGGGCGATCATGTCTGCTTTGAGGGTCGCAAACGTGTCCGGGTCCATCGGCTTGTTGTTGTCCCACCATATCGCATCCTCATTGGTGGGGGTGCGAACGACGAACTTATCCTGCGCCGAGCGCCCGGTATGCGCCCCGGTCTTCACCGCGATCGCGCCATCCGCAGTCAGGCTGCCTTCGCAGCGGCGGACGGCCCGCTCGATGAGCGTTGCGGCCGAATCGTTCCAATACAGACCGGCCAGTCCCTCAAAGCCGAACGCCTCGGCGCCATGGCCGGGGTTCCGTTTGCCCGTCTCGGTCACTTCGATCCTCCCGGATGCGGTTGAGCCACTCTACCGGCGCACCGCATCTTCCGTCTGAATGACGCACAGCGTTTGGCTGTCCGTTGTCATGCAGTCTTCATATCCGACATTCGAGGCGCAGCAAGTCATCACCTGCCAAAAACACCTGCAACGCTCCGAAGGTCTAATCCTGTCATTGTGCTGCCGATTGCCGGTGCGGTCCCAAGCATTTTTCCCAAGAAGGTAAACCGCGCCGTGGCGATTGGTCCGATTTTGGCCACATCACGGCAAATCAGCGCGAAGCGCGTGCTTCCTCCGCCATTGTTTTCAATGCCATACGAAGAACGTTGGGTGAGGTGATGCGCTTGGGAAACGGCACCCACAGCGTTTCGGTGCCGCGCGCCAGTGCCAATCCCTCCGGATAGCAGGCCGCGCAGCGAAAACCGTCACCAACAGCTTCTGCAAAATGCTGTGCATAAAGATCGATGGCATCGGCATGATCGTCATTCATGTGTTCAACGATCCCGGCTTCTGAGGCCATCAATTCAACCGAGTCCTCGAGCGGATCAAGCAAGTCCTCACGGGTTAGGTCGACGATCCGCCCGAACCCCGCGACCAGGTGGCAGCTCTCGATCTCGAACCTGTAAAAGGCGAAATCTGCGAAGTCCGCATAGAGCGAGGCTTCGGGATGGTAGCGCAAGAACCGCTCGCGCTCGGCTGTCTCTTCAGTCTTGACCATTTTGCCGGTCAGACTGATACGCGCCCGGGTCATCGGGTCATTCGACGGATCGCTATCGGTACGGCGATCGAGCAACAGCGATGCACGGCGGTCGGCGGCGACATTTTGCGTGTGGACTGCAAGTGTGGAGATAAGCGTCAGAGGGGCGCCATGTTGATTGGCAGCGACCGCGACCATTGATGTATATGGCGCACCATCATCGGGCCGCAACGAGCCCAATGCGCCAACCCTCGATGCCCTCAGAACGGCGCGCGCTGCTGCCTTGGCATTGAATTCCGGGGCCTTATCGACGTCTTGATGATTGGCTGTGTCTGCATTCATGTCTGATGAAGAACGATTCCGGGTGGTCCTTCGTCCACACAACTATGCGATTGTGGGGCAGTTTTCCATGCTCTGGCGCAAGGTGGCGGGCGCGATTCGCGCTATATATGCAGTGCACATATGTCATAATTCTGCCCCATGACCAGCCGAAGCGGGGTCAAGCGTCGCGTATGACGGTGGATTGCATCGATCATGCGACGCTCCGGACCAGAAACCCATCTACTAGGTTCTAGTCTGGATTCTGACCACCGAAAGCCCCCGCTTTCTCCGCAATTGACAACCAAGGCGACCCCCAATGCCGACCATTGCCCTTGTCGATGACGACCGGAACATTCTGACATCAGTGTCCATGGCCCTCGAGAACGAAGGGTATCGTGTGCAAACCTACACCGATGGCGCGACCGCCTTGGACGGGCTTAATGCCAGCCCGCCGGATCTCGCGGTGTTCGATATCAAGATGCCGCGCATGGATGGTATGGAGCTTTTGCGCCGTTTGCGTCAGAGTTCGGAACTGCCCGTGATCTTTCTAACCTCCAAAGATGAGGAGATTGACGAGCTCTTCGGACTCAAGATGGGCGCCGATGACTTCATTCGTAAGCCATTCTCGCAACGTCTTCTGGTCGAACGCGTCAAGGCGGTGCTGCGCCGCGCACAGCCGCGTGAAGGCCTACCCGTCAAACGTGAAGGCGGCCAGGTGCTTGAGCGTGGATTGCTGGTCATGGACCCCGAGCGACACACCTGCACCTGGGACAATAAACCAGTAACGCTGACGGTGACCGAGTTCCTCATCCTTGAGTCGCTTGCCCAACGGCCGGGTGTCGTCAAGAGCCGTAATGCGCTAATGGATGCGGCCTATGACGATCAGGTCTATGTGGACGACCGGACGATCGACAGCCATATCAAGCGACTGCGTAAGAAATTCCGCGCTGTCGACGGCAAGTTCGACATGATCGAAACGCTTTATGGCGTTGGCTATCGATTCAAGGAATAATCAGCCTTCGCGCCGCGCCTTATGCGGGCGCGGCATGATTGGCGGGGACAATGGCACTGAGCAGCGAAACGGGTGCCGGGGCAGGACTGCCGAACACCGCATTGCGCCGGGCCGAGACCAATGGCACCGGTGTCTCAGAGCGCGTGTCTGAGGCCACCTCTACTGCCATCGCAGACCAGCGTGAATCCGCCAACCGCCAACCAGCCTTGCTATCGCGTCTGGTCGCGCCGCTGTTCTCAAGCCTGACCCGGCGGATCGCGATCTTCAATATTGCTGCCCTGGCTGCGCTGGTGATCGGCATTCTCTACCTCAATCAGTTCCGCGAAGGACTGATCGACGCGAAGGTGCAGAGCCTGCTGATCCAGGGACAAATCATCGCCAGTGCAGTGGCCGCATCTGCGGCGGTGGAAACCGATGCCATCACCATCAACCCTGAGGAACTGATTGAGCTTGAGGCGGGTGAAAGCCTGACACCGAGCCGCAGCACCACCCCGTCTCTCGAGTTTCCCATTGACCCCGAACGCGTGGCGCCAGTCCTGCGGCGGCTCATCACGCCAACCAAGACACGCGCACGCATCTACGACAATGACGGGGTTCTGCTGCTGGATTCGCGGCATATCTATACCAGCGGTCAAGTGCTCCGCTTCGATCTTCCGGCGCCAGATACCCAGGCGATCTCATGGCGTGCATGGACTGCGGACAAGTTCCATGCGCTGTTCCAACGGCGCAACCTGTCGGTCTACGAAGAGCTGGGTCCGCATGAGGGGCGGTCCTATCCCGAGGTCGTTGCTGCACTCGAAGGAAAACCTGCCTCGCTGGTGCGGATCGCCCAGAGTGGCGAGCTGATAGTTTCGGTAGGCGTTCCGGTTCAGCGCTTCCGGTCGGTCTATGGGGCGCTGGTGTTGTCGACACAAGGGTCCGACATCGACACGATCGTGCGCGCAGAACGCATCGCAATTCTCCGAACGTTCCTTGTTGCAGCCGGCGTGACGCTCATCCTGTCCATTCTGGTCGCGGGCAACATCGCCGGACCGGTGCGCAAGCTGGCAGCAGCGGCTGACAGGGTTCGGGTTCGGATATCAGGACGGGCCGAGATTCCGGATTTTACCCAACGGCAGGATGAGATCGGTCACTTGTCCGGTGCTCTGCGCGATATGACGAACGCACTCTACACACGTATCGAGGCGATCGAGCACTTTGCTGCCGACGTGGCACATGAGTTGAAGAACCCGCTGACTTCGTTGCGTAGCGCTGTCGAAACACTGCCGCTGGCGAAGACCGACGAGCAACGAACCCGGCTGATCGAGATCGTCCAGCACGACGTCAGGCGGCTTGATCGCCTGATTAGCGATATCTCCGATGCCTCCCGGCTCGATGCGGAACTGGCCCGCGACGATATTGAGAGGTTTGACATGGCCGAACTCCTCAATGCGCTCAGCCGGATTGCCAACGAGATACTGGGTGGTGACGGCCCCGAGATCGTGCTTGATGTTCGGCACAATCCTGGTAAGCGGTCACTGATGGTCAACGGTCACGAGCATCGGCTGGGTCAGGTGATCAACAACCTGATCGACAACGCAAAGTCCTTCTCGCCGCCCGATGGTGTGATCCGCATTGCCGCCCGCCGCGAGGGTAATGACGTTGTTATGACGGTGGAGGATGACGGACCGGGTATTCCGGAGGACAATCTTGGCCGCATCTTCGAGCGCTTCTACACCGACCGAACGACAAATACTGATCTGAACAATGCTGAGTTCGGCCAGAATTCTGGCCTTGGGCTCTCCATCTCCGAACAGATCGTCAAGGCGCATCGCGGTTCAATCAAGGCTGAAAACCGCATGGAAGGCGGTATCTGCAGGGGCGCACGTTTTGTTGTGCGATTGCCAGCCGCCGGTTCCGCCTGACCAAAAAATCACGCTCGCATCATGAAATCGGAAACCGAGCCCACGCCGACGATACATGCCAGCGCCGTGGCGATTGGTGGTGAAGGCGTGCTCATTCGGGGGCTGCCGCGAGCCGGCAAGACCACACTTGGACAGGCGCTGATCGCTCAGGCAGGCTCGGACCGCGCTGGTAGGGAAGCACCCACTGAGAAACTCGCAATGTGGGTGTCCGATGATCGGACCATTGTAGAGCATGACGGCGTGAACCTCATTGCAAGTCCGCCAGCCGCCATCGCCGGCCGAATTGCTGACCGAAAACGCGGTATCGTCTCCGTGCCGCACGCCGCCTCGGCCATATTGGCCTTGGTCGTAGACCTTGATCTGCTTAACGATCATCCACAGTCGTTAGGTTCGGCCAAGCTTCTCGGTGAAGTGCTCCCTATGCTGCGTTTGCCACCCGTGAGCCCGATCAACGCCGATGACGCGGCCCGTCATGTGCTGTCGGTACTCCAGGCACCTACCGATCGACCTGATCCGCAAATGCTGACAAATCAAGACGTTGATTGAGTTCTAACCGATTTCCCTTGCCTTGCAGAGACGAGGCTGTCCATGATGCGCCCGCTTCAGGATGAGTCCCTTTGCCGGGGGTGCTCTTTTCACCAAGCGCGGCACCAGAATCGCAACGCATCAAGACGATCCGGACGGGAATGCCAAGACAAAGACGAGCGAAGAACGCCGCACAGCGCGTATCGCGGACTCGCCCATCCGTGCGAAAGGTCGGCCGATGATCGGGCTGGTCATTGTGACCCACGGCGCACTTGCCGACGAATTCCGGGAAGCGCTGGAGCATGTTGTCGGCAAACAGCCGTTCCTCGCGACGGTACCAATCGGGCCTGAAGATAACGGCGAGATGCGCCGCAGCGACATTTTGGAGGCAGTCGCACGGGTCGATAGCGGCGATGGCGTGATACTCCTGACCGATATGTTTGGTGGCACGCCTTCCAATCTGGCGATTTCGGTTATGGATGAAGCGCCCGTAGAGGTGATTGCAGGCGTCAATTTGCCACTGCTTGTGAAGCTGGCCAGCATCCGCAATGACCTGCCTCTCAAGCAGGCTGTGGCCGAGGCGCGCGAAGCCGGACGGAAGTACATTTCCGTGGCCAGTGAAGTGCTCGCCGGCGAAAGTTGAGCATGACCGTGTTCGCCACCGAGCCTTCAGCCTTCAACGCAGCTAACGCGGTAACGGCGACAGCATTGATCTGCAATGCCAAGGGTCTGCATGCACGGGCTTCCGCCAAATTTGTGCGGACTGCTGAACAGTTTATGGCCGAAATCTCGGTACGGTGCCGCGGGCAGACGGTGAATGGTCGGTCTATCATGGGCCTGATGATGCTGAGTGCGAGCCAGGGAACTGAGATTGAGATTGCCGCGACCGGTAAAGATGCCAATCAAGCCCTCGATGCTATGTGCGCGCTGGTCCGCAGCGGTTTCGGCGAAGAGAACGAGTCGGGCAAATAGACCGTATTCCATTGTGCCGGCAGCTGAGGCCGGGTCCACAATCCCTATATAAACTTTTCTTTATATAGGGATTGTGTCGCTGCGCCTGCTCTGCTAGGTGGCGCCCAAGATGGGACCGGCCATCGGCGCAACCAGGCCCTGGTGCTGCCCCGCATCCCAGTCGTATTGCTCTCAATTAGGAAAACCTCGATGTCCGAATTCAAGGATTATGCCGTCGCCGATATTTCCTTGGCCGATTTTGGCCGCAAGGAGATCGAAATTGCCGAAACCGAAATGCCGGGCCTTATGGCTTGCCGTGCGGAATTTGGAGCGACCAAACCGCTCAAAGGTGCGCGCATCACTGGCTCACTGCACATGACGATCCAGACCGCGGTGCTCATCGAAACCCTGATCACGCTTGGTGCCGATGTGCGCTGGGCCTCGTGCAATATCTTCTCGACCCAAGACCATGCCGCCGCTGCAATCGCTGATCAGAATATTCCCGTTTTTGCCATCAAGGGTGAGAGTCTGGAGGACTACTGGAGCTATACCGACGCCATCTTCCAGTGGCCCGACGGCGAACCCTCCAACATGATCCTCGATGATGGCGGCGACGCCACCATGTACATCCTGCTTGGTGCGCGTGCTGAGGAAGGTGAGACGGAATTCCTTGAGAAGCCCGGGTCTGAGGAAGAGGAATACCTGTTTGCCCAGATCAAGAAACGATTGGCGGCTTCACCTGGGTTTTTCGTCAAACAGCGCCATGCCATCCGGGGCGTGACCGAAGAGACAACGACTGGCGTCAATCGCCTTTACCAGCTGATGGAGAAGGGGCATCTGCCGTTCCCGGCCATCAACGTGAATGACTCGGTCACCAAGTCGAAATTCGACAACAAGTATGGCTGTAAGGAATCCCTGGTCGACGGCATCCGCCGCGGCACTGATGTGATGATGGCCGGGAAGACCGCCGTGGTCTGCGGCTATGGCGACGTTGGAAAGGGATCAGCGGCCTCGCTGCAGGGTGCCGGCGCTCGGGTCAAGGTCACCGAGATCGATCCGATTTGCGCGTTGCAGGCAGCTATGGACGGTTATGAGGTCACCACGCTGGATGAAGCCGCTTCGACCGCCGACATCATCATCACGGCCACCGGCAATAAGGATGTGGTTACGCTCGACCATATGCGGGCGATGAAGGATATGGCGATCCTCGGGAATATCGGCCACTTCGACAATGAGATCCAGGTTGCTGGCCTCAAGAACATGAAGTGGACCAACATCAAACCTCAGGTGGACATGATCGAGTTTCCGGACTCAAAGCGGATCATCCTTCTCTCGGAGGGCCGGTTGCTCAATCTCGGCAACGCAACCGGCCATCCCAGCTTCGTCATGTCGGCGAGTTTCACCAATCAGGTGCTGGCGCAGATTGAGCTGTTCACCAAGGGTAATGAGTATGAGGACCAAGTCTATGTGCTGCCCAAGCACCTTGATGAGAAAGTGGCACGGTTGCATCTCGATAAACTCGGCGTCCAACTGACCGAAATGTCAGGCGAACAGGCTGACTACATTGGCGTCAGTGCCCAAGGGCCATTCAAACCCGAGCATTATCGCTACTGACCACCCGTCTCGAGTGTGCGTTTCGACGGCGTCGATCTTGTGCATGGGCGCCGTCGCATTTCCGGCTCGACAAAAAAGTCCACTGTGACCGTGGCGCTCGCCATGGTCCGGAGGTAGGTTGGCACTGATTCGATCGTGCGGATGATGCGGCACATCCTTTTCGCGCGGAAGATCATCACGATCCACCCGTCGCTGCGGCGCTCCAAATGGGGTTTGCTGTGCCGGTCGGGCATTCGAGGAGGGGTCCACCGGTGCCGGAGCGTGTCCGACAGTCACCGGGTACTTGTGTCGGGGTTATGCGGCCGCAGCAGATGCGAGGCCGCGTCAGAACTCGTTTCGCGATTCGATCATGCCGTGATTGTGCTGGTCTGCCGTACCGGTGCGTTCTTGCTCTGACAGCAGTCGCATTTTCATCCTGGCCCGTTCAGGTGTCTGCTCAAGAAAGCGACACGTCAATGGCCAACAGGGTTCTTGACGCTGCCGATCATGAAGGGATCGCCGCGCTCAGCATCATTCTTTCGGTGCTGGTTTTCGCAGCTCTGGCAGCAATCCTGTACCTGAAGACCCGCGACAAGCTCGTCGACGAACGCAAGGCGCGTGCCCAGGAGACGGACGCTTTACAGGCGCGCGTGGATCGCGCCGAACGTTTCCTCGCATCAGACAGACAGATTCTCATTGCATGGCCATCCGATGGCAGCCCAGCAGATGTCGAGTGCGGCAGCTTTGCGGTGATTGATGCGCCGTCAGAGCCAGGTGAGATCCTTGACTTTGCGGGTTGGATGGATAGCGAGAGCGCAACCCGCCTGAATGCTGCAGTGAACGGGCTGCGCAAGGATGGCACTGTCTTCGAGATGGTGTCTGGCACAAACGGCGGCGCCACACTGGAAGTTTCCGGATTGATATCCGGCAGTCATGCGCTGTTGCGTTTGCGAGAGGCAACCAACCTTCGCCACGAACTGCGTCATTTGCGTAGCGCCGCAGCCGATAGCGCACGGGATGCCAATGCACTAAAGGCAGCTGCGGACAAAGCTGAGTTTCCGGTCTGGGTTCGCGATGATGCCGGACGGCTGGTGTGGGTCAACCGAGCCTTCGCCGAGCAGTCTGGATCCCGATCACCCGAAGATGCGGTTGCTGAGAATGCCGAGTTTGCTGAAACAGGCATGCTCAAGGCAATGGCTGCAGCGCGCCAGGACTGGCAGCCATTTTCCGATGTCATGGGTCTGGCAGACGGCGATTCGCTGCTGGTGCGCGAATTGCCAATCCGCGATGGGTTTGCCGGGCTCGCCATGCCCGGCTCAGCTGCGGCCCGGCAATCCGGCAATGCCGCGAAAGGCCTTGCCACAGCACTTGATCACCTGAAAACCGGCATTGCGCGCTTCGACGGAAAGGGTCGGCTGGTTTTCTTCAATGAAGCGTTCTGCGCTTTGTGGAGCTGGGACCGCGAGTGGTTAGATACCGCGCCAGATGAAAAAGCTGTACTGGACCGCATGCGGTCAGAATCGCAGCTGCCGGAGATTGGCGACTACCGCAATTGGCGAGACGAACTCGTCGACCAGGACGGCCAAACCGTCAAAGTGCACAATTGGCATCTGCCGAACAATCGCATGCTCAACGTGGTCACTGTGCCGCAGGCCGATGGCAGTCGAACCTTCCTGTTCGACAATCTCACCGAAAGCCGTGAACTCGAGACTCGCGTCGTTGCGCTGAGCCAGATGCAACGCGAAACGCTCGACAGTCTCTCCGAAGGGATCGTAGTGTTTGGTTCAAATGGCCGGATTCGCCTCAGCAACCCTCAGTTCCGCGAGATGTGGGCGCTGGATATGTCTGCCGTCGCACCCGGTGTGCATATCGACGCCCTTGTATTGCGCTGCCAGATGGTCGGTGGCGAGCGGGACGACTGGGCCAACCTCAAGAATGTCGTAACCGGGTTTTCTGACAACCGCAGCGCGGTCAGTCAGATTATGCCTCTCGCCGACGGACGAATCTTCCAGATGGCATCCGTGCCACTGCCCGACGGCGGCACTCTGGTGGTGTTCACCGACATCAGTGATGCCCAGCGGATTGAAAGAGCGCTGCGCGAGCGCAACGAAGCTCTGGAGCAAGCCGCCTATATCCGGAATAGCTTTGTCGGCAAAGTATCGTATGAACTGCGCCAACCACTGCAGAACATTATCGGTTTTGCCCAGGTTCTGTCTCAGCCAGAACTGGCGGGCGGGCCACAACAACAGCAGGAATATGCTGGGCACATCTTGGGCGAATCGAGCGAATTGCTGCTGATCGTCAATAACATTCTCGATCTGGCCAGCATTGATGCCGGCACCATCGAGATCGATCCCAAGCCACTAGCGCTGAAGGCAGCCGTCAATGACGTCGTGACGACACTTGGCGAACGTCTGCGCAAACAGAGCGTTGATATTCAAATTGACGTGCAGGATGAACTGCCCGATATCGTCGCCGATCCCGAGCGGCTGCGCCAGATCCTGTTCAACCTGATGTCCAACGCGGTCGGCTTCAGCCCCGACGGCGCCATCGTCAAGGTGCGGGCCGAACTTGACGATGACGTCCTGACGTTTTCGGTGTCGGACCGAGGCCCAGGTATTCCAAGTGATGTGCTTGATCATGTGTTTGATCGCTTCGAGAGCCGCGCCAGCGGCACCGATCACCGCGGAGCCGGTTTGGGACTTGCGCTGGTGAAGTCCTTCGTGGACCTGCATCACGGACGGGTGTGGATCGAAAGCGGTGAACATGGCGGCACGCAAGTCTTCTGCCAGTTGCCGCAGAAAGGTGCCAAGCTGCCACCACGCGAATCTGAAGCTACAAAAGGCTCCAAAGTGGAGAGCCAAGCAGCCGGTAATCAGGCGCCTGCCGAGTAGTTGGACCCACTGTCAGCGCCCACCATGGATGTTCGTCTCGCCGATCCGATTGTGACAGCGGCTCTGGGCGCAGAGATCGCGCTCTTTGTCAGGCCAGGCGACATCGTCACGCTGTCGGGCGATCTCGGCGCAGGCAAGACGACTCTGGCGCGTGGTCTGATCCGCGCATTGATGCACGATCCCGAGTTGGAGGTCCCGAGTCCGACGTTTTCACTTGTTCAGACCTATAAGGCCGCCGGGATGCCAATTCTGCATGCCGACCTGTATCGGTTGTCCGACCCGGGCGGCACCGACGAACTCGGCCTTGATGAGGCCGATGAGCGTGGTCTGCTGATAGTCGAATGGCCGGAGCACGGAACTCTGAGCCGACTTGCAGGGCCCCGCCTCGACATCAAGCTGGATCTCGGCGTAAGCGGTCATCGGGCGACAATATCCGGCAACCAGGACTGGCCAAACCGCCTTGGTCGGATGGCGGCTGCGAGGAGTTTCCTGTCCAGATCTGGGTATGGCGACTGGGCAAGGCAAAGTCTGTCCGGCGATGCGTCGGCCAGGCGTTACGAGGTGCTTACGCCACCGGAGCCAAATACTGTGCGACAGCGCCTGCTGATGGACTCGCCGGCGATGCCGGATCCGGGCACCGGTGCGGCGCCCTATAGCCGTGTCGTTCATCTGGCTGAGGACATTGTGCCGTTTTTGGCGATTGCCGCTACACTCAACGAGTACGGTTTTGCCGCACCGGCAATTCATGCCGCGGACAGCGCTGAAGGTTTTGCTGTCCTTGAGCATTTGGGCAGCGGCAGCATTCTCGATGGCGGCGACCCTGTGGCTGATCGCTACAATGCCGCCATTGATTGCATTGTCGCTCTGCAGGTAGCCAACTTGCCGGACGCTGCCAAGTGGGAGGCCCACCGGCACGAGATGCCGCGTTTTGACCGCGGTGTCTTCCATGCGGAGGCTGAGTTGGTGCTCGACTGGTACATCCCCCATGTATCGGGGAGCATCGCTGATGCCACATGCCGCGAGAGTTTGACTGAGGCTCTTGATGCAATCCTGGACAGCTATCCTGTTCTGTCCTCGCCATTGAGCTGGGTCCTGCGGGATTTCCATTCACCCAACATCATTTGGCGCTCCGAAGAGGACGGCACAGGCCGTGTCGGTCTGATCGATTTTCAGGATGCGCTGCTTGGCCCCGCGGCCTACGACGTTGCGTCACTGGCCTATGACGCACGTGTCGACATGCCGAACGATCTGACCGACAGCCTGATCAGAGCATTTCTCGAGGGTGGCGCAGAGCGGATCTCGGGGTTTGATCCCGAGCTCGAACGGATACGCGTGGCAGCGCTCGGCGCACAGCGCAATCTGAAGATACTTGGGATTTTCACCCGGTTGGCCAAACGAGATAGTAAACCGGCTTATCTTCAGCATCTGCCGCGCATAAAACGCTATCTTCACAACATGTTGGCCGAGCCCGCGCTTGCACCTATAAGGTCCTGGAGCAATGCATATCTCGATCTCGAAGGTCACTGACATGACCGAGAATGGACTGCGGAATAACAGCGTCGGGATGTCTGAAACCGAAGGCATGGTGCTGGCGGCCGGCCTTGGTTCCCGCATGCGGCCGATCACCGATACCCTGCCCAAGCCGCTGGTCCCGGTGTCGGGGCAACCGCTCATCGACCACGTCTTTGACCGCGCAGTGGCATCCGGCCTACGCCGGCTGGTTGTCAATGCGCATCATCTTCCCGACCAGGTCGAAACGCATGTTGCAGCCCGCAACGACATCAAGACGGTGATCTCTGATGAGCGCGACGCACTTCTCGAAACTGGTGGCGGGCTGAAAAAGGCGCTGCCACTGATCGGAAGCGATCCGTTCTTTGTCTTCAACTCGGATTGTCTCTGGATCGACGGCGCGAGTGCGCTGATCCCGTCCATGATCAGAGGGTGGGATCCGGCGCGCATGGACATGTTACTGGCCCTGGCGCCAACCGTGACCAGCGTCGGTTATCATGGACAAGGTGATTTTGATCTGAAGAGCGACGGCCGCCTGGTACGGCGCGGCGAAAAGACCGTGGCGCCTTTTGTTTATATGGGTGTGGCGCTGATGAAAAAACGAGTTTTCGAAGACACGCCCGACGGTCCTTTTTCGCTGAACCTGATCTTCGACCGGTTGCTGGAAGAAGATACGTTATACGGGATGCGGCTGGACGGTTTGTGGATGCATGTCGGCACACCCGAAGCGATTGCTGAAGCTGAGGGCGCCATCGCGGAGAGTGCGGCCTGACTGGCAAGGCCAACAGACCTGACGGCATCGAGATCGATGTCCGATCAATGTCGGAACCCAGCGGTGCCGTCTACACAATCGAACCCGGCACACCCTTCCTGCCCTGCCTTGCAGCCAGGCTTCTCGACGGCACGCTGACGGGTGGTGATACCTCCGCTGAACTGCTGGCTAGAAGCACTGTCTATCTTCCCAACCGCCGGGCCGTTGTGGGTCTGCAGGTGGCACTTGCTGATCAGGCCCGACTGCGGGCCAAACACGCGGTCATGCTGCCCGCAATTACTGCACTGTCCGACGTCGACGAAGATGCGTTGGAACTGGCCTTGCCGGAAGCCGGAACGGAAGCGCTCGAAGCTCTCGACCCGGCTTGGCTTGGTGGAGCCGTGCGCCTGCCGCTCCAACCAGCCTATGGGCGCCTCGACCGGCAGCTTGCGCTGACCAGGCTGATCATGCAGTGGGGCGACCAGATCGGGCGCGCCCTGTTTCACCCCGGAACCGACGTACCTTTGCTGCTGCCCAAAGGCCCGGCCGATGCGGCCAACATGGCTCTCGAATTAAGCCGGCTACTGGACGAGTTCCAGATCCAGGACATTCCCCGCAGCGCGCTTGACGGCATTGTTCCCGATCAGCTTGCCGCCTATTGGGCCTTATCTCACCGCTTTCTCGATATCGTCCTTCAATGGTGGGAGGATGAACTGGCCGAGAATGAGCGGCTTGACCCGATTGCCCGACGTAATGCCCTGATCCTCGCACAGGCCGCCCATCTGGAAACCGCAAATCCCGCCGTGCCGTTCATCATTGCAGGCTCGACAGGTTCGGTTCCGGCTACCGCGAAGTTGATGAAAGCCGTGTTGGGTCTTCCCCTAGGATCACTGGTGCTGCCGGGTCTGGACACCGCACTTGACGATGCGGCTTGGTCACAGATCGTTTCCGACACAAGTCGAAGATCAGCACAGGACACAGGCACTGAAGATAGCGATCCGGGCCACCCGCAATATGGTCTGAAACGCTTGATCGACGGACTTGGCGTGGCGCGCAAAACCGTCCGTCCGTTGCGCGATGATCGAGCCAGCACAGTTTTGCCGTCGAGGGCCAACCTGATCTCCGAAGTGTTCCGCCCTGCTGCTGCGACGGCACAGTGGCCGGCAGCAATCGCCGAGATTGAAGACATCAGCGAAGCGCTGGCAGGTCTGTCCATTATTGATGCCGAGAATGAAAGGTTGGAGGCGCTGGCTATCGCGGTGTGCCTGCGCGAGGTGCTTGCTGATACTGAGCAACGTCGCAGCGCCTTTCTGGTCACACCGGACCGGATGCTTGCCCGCCGAGTCTCTTCGGAACTGCTCCGCTGGGGGGTCGTGCTTGATGACAGTGCGGGGGTGCCGCTCAGCGGAACAGCACCGGGTCGCTGCTTCATGGCTCTGGCCGGTCTGATCAGTGGCGATGTTCGCGGGACGTTGCTTAGCGTGTTGCGGTCGGGCTTTGTGCGCTGCGCGTTTGACCCTGCCCGTGCCGAGGCAGCGATCGACGCAATCGAGCTTCTTGCCCTGCGCAGCGGACGCGACTGCGGCGATATTCATGCGGTTCAGACGGCCTTTGCTTCCGGCCAGCACCAATGGCAGGAAGGCAAATGGCTCCATCCGGTCTGTAAGCGGCTCGCATCCGAAGCGATCGCGGATGGCGACACGATACTGACCGTTCTGGCTGAACATCTCGGCCAAGTACGATTGGGCAGCGAACAGTCTTTGCCGGAGCTTGTCGACTGCCACTTCCAACTTGCCGAAGCGATCAGTGGCGACGACGAGGGGGCCACCACACTATGGAACGGGCAGGCTGGCACGCGGTTGCACGCGGAAATCGACAGGCTCCGTGACGCTGCTGCTCAATCGCCCAACATCGCTCCAGAAACCTATCACGACTATCTGCGTGCGCTCTTTGCCGGCATCACGCTTCCGCAGCAATCGCGCCTTGGCCGGATTGCGATCCTCGGTCCGCTTGAAGCACGACTGCAGTCAGCCGATCGGATCATCCTCGGTGGCCTCAATGAAGGCACCTGGCCCGCCGAAGCAGACACCGATCCGTGGCTGAGCCGCCCGATGCGCACAATGGCCGGATTGGAGGCGCCTGAACGCCGGATCGGCCTTGCGGCGCACGATCTGTCGCAGGCCATGGGTGCACCCGAGGTGATCCTGACCCGCTCGCACCGGGTAGCGGATTCGCCTGCTGTTGCATCGCGCTGGCTGCAGCGGCTCGACGCAGTGGCGGGGAAACACAATGCCGAGGCGATGCGAAAAAGAGGGAACCACTGGCTGACACTGGCGACCACCCTTGATCACGCTGGGCATTTCGAACCACAGAACCCGCCATTGCCGACGCCGCCCCTGCATGCACGGCCTAGGCGCCTGAGCGTCACATCGATCGAGACGCTGATCCGAGATCCTTACGCGATCTATGGCCGGCATGTGCTGAAGCTGCACCCGCTCGATCCGATCAATCCGGTGTACGACCACCGCCTGCGCGGTACGATCATCCACGCTGCACTCGAGGGTGCCCTCGGACAGCCGGGTGACAACGACATCGGGGCCGCGTTTCTTGCGGCTGCAAGTGCGGCGATGACCCGTTACGGATTGCCCGCCGCCGCCCAGGAACTGTGGCGCGCACGCCTTGAGAGAATTGCCACTTGGCTTGCCGGCCAGGAAACAACCGATCGGGACGGTATTGTCGAGCGCTTCTTCGAAACGGACGGCGCCCTTGCAATCGACAATGCGCAGGAGGCGTTCCACCTCACAGCGCGCGCCGACCGGATCGACATCCTGAGAGACGCGACGGCCCGGATCATCGACTACAAGACTGGCGCGCCGCCAAGCGAGAAACAGGTCACGAGCCTGTTGTCTCCGCAATTACCGCTTGAAGCGCTGGTGCTGGCCCAGGGCGGCTTCAGTGATACCGGCGCGGCCATCACTGGCCACGACAAGGACGCGTTGGTCTATTGGCATGTTACCGGCGGCGTTCCGCCTGCCCGGATACGGTCGGTCGGATCACCTGATGTCGCGGCGCGTGCGGCGACGATGCTGGCAGGGGTCGTCGATTACTACGACGATCCCTCTCACGGCTACCGACCGCGCGTGGCGGTGACGCAGGACCGTTATGGCAGCGACTACGACCATCTTTCCCGCTACGGCGAGTGGTCGCTGGCCGGACGTGGCGAGGTGCCGGAATGAGTGCCCCGGCCCCGCAACACAAGCGCGAAGAGCCGAGCATCGAACAGAAGCGCGCGATGGACCCTGCTGCGTCGGCGTGGGTCAGCGCCAATGCAGGCTCTGGAAAAACTTATGTCCTGACGCGCCGTGTGTTGCGTCTGATGCTGGATGGTTCACATCCATCGACCATTCTGAGCCTGACTTTCACCAAGACTGCGGCCGCCCAGATGGCCGAGCGTGTGTTTGCCGTCTTGGCCGATTGGACCCATCTCGACAATGACCAACTGGCAGGCGAACTGCGGGCCCTGACCGGTGCCGGCGTTGATCAACACCTTCTTGCGCGGGCCCGCACGCTGTTTGCCGAAGCGGTGGAAACACCGGGCCGGCTCAAGATCCAGACCATCCACGCCTTCTGTGAAAGCCTGCTGCACCGATTCCCAGTCGAGGCCGGTGTGCCGGTCGGATTCACCGTTCTGGATGAGACGGTTGCCGACCAACTTCTCGAACAGGCCATCTCGCGTTTCTTCGTCAGCGACCGTGCTGCGGCCTGTTCCAGCCAGATCGATCTTCTCACGACGAGGTGGAACGACGCCGATCTTCGACAGGAGATAAGGAAGGCAATGGCCCAGCGTACGGCCATAGACGCCTGGGCGACCCGCGGTGGGGTCTATGCACCCGAACAGGCGCTTGCCGCTTTGCGGCGCGAGTTGGGACTTGCCACTGGGGATACGCAGGAGGGCGTCGCCGCAGAAATTTTGGACCAGGCGGCCTTTCGTCGAACTGAGTGGACCGAAACTGCCCGCGCGATCGAGAACGCCAAGCCTGACCTGGCAAAGAAGCTTCGCGCGGCCACACGAATCGAAGACGAGACAGACACCGCCATTGCCTATGCGCGCTGCTTTCTGACGGCGTCACTCGTTCGTTCGAGCCGCAGCATCACGAACAAGGCGCTCCGCGACGAACATCCGGAGTTCGTCACAAGCCTCGAGAATGAAATCGACCGCATCGAACCGCTGGCCCAGAAGTTCCTTGCCGCCGGCATGTATGCGACCACCGAATCAATATTCACGATCACGCGCGACATCGGCGATCATTACGCTGCGCTTAAGCGGCGCAGGGGCGGGCTCGACTATGATGATCTGATCGAACGCGCCGGCATGCTGCTGCGCACCGCTGAGGACGTGCAGTGGGTTATGTACAAGCTTGACCGGGGAATCCGCCACGTCCTGGTCGATGAGGCACAGGATACCAGCCCGGCGCAATGGGCGATCGTGCAAGCCCTGACTGGTGACTACTTTGCCGGTGAAACGGCAGTTCCGACAGCGCGCACCGCTTTTGCCGTCGGTGATCCCAAGCAATCGATCTTCAGCTTTCAGGGCGCGCGGCCGTCCGGATTTGATCAGATGCGGCGGAATTTCTCAGGTGCGGCCCGTGACGCACGGCTACCGTTCAACGAGGAACGGCTCAACCTGTCCTATCGCTCAACGCCGGAGGTGCTTGAAGCGGTCAACCGGGTCTTCGCGGTGCCAGCCAACGCCGAAGGGTTGGACCCGCCCGACAACGCGGTCGTCCATACGGCCCATCGTGCGAAAACGCGTGGCTTTGTCGATATCTGGCCTCTGATCCCGCGCCTAGAGAAATCGGAGCCGCAAGATTGGCGGGAACCGCTCGATGCGGTGCCGGATGATGCGCCAGACGTGGTACTGGCCGACCAGATCGCCCGGTTCGTGCGTGATGCGATCGCGGCGGGAACCGTTTTGCCTGGCAGCGGCGAGCCGCTCACTGCCTCGGATGTCCTGATCCTGGTCAGAACGCGGACCGGCATCGCCAAACCACTGATCCGGAAACTCAAGGAGGTGGGGCTCGACGTTGCCGGAGCGGACAGGCTGAAGCTGCTGGATTCAATTGCCGTCGAAGACCTCTTGGTGGCGGCGCAATGCACGCTCATGCCGACGGACGATTACGCGCTGGCTTGCCTTCTGAAATCGCCGCTGTTCGGTTGGAGCGAGGACGCGCTGATGGCGCTCGCTATGGACCGTCCCGGGTCCCTGATCAACGCGTTACGCGAAGGCTCTGGGTCCCTCGCTACACAGAGCACCAAGCGTCTGGATGATTGGCGATCTGCGGCGCGTCGGTTGAGGCCGCATGAGTTCTTTGCGCGTATTCTTGGCCCGGAGGGTGGCCGAAAGGCGTTTGCCGAGAGGCTCGGCCCTGAAGCGGAAGACGTGCTTGATGCCTTTATGGGACTTACGCTGTCCTATGAGCGGGACAGCGCCGGTTCGCTGGCTGGATTTGCCGCCTGGCTCCGCGAAACCGACACCGAGATCAAGCGCGACATGGAGGCGGCAGGCCGGGCCGTCCGTGTCATGACTGTGCATGGCGCCAAGGGCCTCGAAGCACCGCTGGTGATCCTGGCCGATGCCGGCAAAGCGTTCACGACGAACAGGATTGCGCAAAATCTGCATCTCGCCAAGAACGACGACGATGCGCTTGCGCCACCCGATCATTTTCTGGTGATGCCACGCCGAGAGGAGCGCACCGCTTTCGCCGAACTACTAAGGGAACGGGAGATCGTGCGACTCCAGGAAGAGTGGCGGCGGTTGCTGTACGTGGCGATGACACGCGCTGAAGACTGGCTTGTCATCTGCGGTACCGAGCCGGCTCAGCAAGGTACGACCTGGCATGGCCTGGTTGCGGATGCGCTGGATCCATATCTGATAGTTGTGCCCGGAGAGAGTTTCGTTCCTGCAGACGTGCGTCGCATGGCGCCTGTTCAGGACGCCTGGGCATTTGATGGCAAGGAAATTGAAACGGTCGACGCCACCCCAACTGGACAGTTGCCGCAATGGCTGTCCCAAGCAATCGTTCTGGAGGACCAGCCGCCGCGAAAGGCGGTTTCGACGCTCGGCGCCGGTGGCGCATCTGCTCGTTCGACAATGAGGGCCGAAACCCTCGATATTCCGCCCGCCATTCGTGGCAGCGCTATTCACCGGATGCTGGAACTGCTGCTGAAGCTGCCCGAGGCGGAAAGAGATGCCAGAGCGCCAGCTATTGCTGTGAGTCTTCTTCCAGATGCATACGCCGCTCAGGGCCCAGCGCTAGCTGACCAAGTGCTGGGTTTGCTGGCCAGGACCGAACTGGCAGACCTGTTCGGACCAGGTGGTCTTTCGGAGGTGCCAATCGTCGGAACCGTACAAGACCGGGATGGTGCCACGATTGCGGTAACCGGGCGGATCGATCGCCTTGTCGTCAACGACGATGAGGTACACATCATCGACTACAAATCGGATTCCACCGTGCCTGACGACCCCTCGCAGGTGTCGGAGCGCTATCGCGACCAGTTGTCAGCCTATGCGGCGCTTATTGGCGAGGTTTATCGGGAGCGTACCGTGAAGACGTCGCTCCTGTGGACCGCGACCGCTGAGCGGATGCACGTACCCCAAGGACTGCGGTCGCGGTTCAGCGTTGGCTCGCTTGAAGCATCGTCCGACATGGTTTGACGCACGGCAAGTGCTCGCTTAATTCAGGCTCATGGGAAAGCGCGATATCATCATCATCCCCGACCGCGTTCTGCGCGAAGTGAGTGACCCTGTCGAGAAGATCGATGGCACGGTCAAAACGCTTGTCGAGGACATGTTCGAGACCATGTATACCGCCCCAGGCATCGGGCTTGCGGCAATCCAGGTGGGTATTCCGCAGCGCATCGTGACCATTGATGTGGCCAAGGATGAACAACCCAAGACGCCGATTGCGCTGATCAATCCCGAGATCGTTTCTGTGTCCGAAGAAAAGAATGTCTATGAGGAAGGCTGCCTCTCCATCCCTGAGTATTATGAGGAGGTGGAGCGTCCGGCGTCTTGTGTGGTCCGCTACAGCGATCTCGATGGTGAAGTGCGCGAACTGGAGGCCGACGGGCTTCTGGCTACCTGTGTCCAGCACGAGATCGACCATCTGAACGGCGTACTGTTCATCGACTATCTCTCCCGCCTGAAGCGCGACCGGGTCGTGCGGAAGTTCGAAAAAGCCAAGAAGCGGGCCGTAGCCTAGAGCGAGGGTAGCCACAGGTCATGCTGCGGGTCGTTTTCATGGGCACGCCGGACTTTGCGGTGCCCGCTCTCATCGAGATTATAGGTCAGGGGCACGAGGTGCTTGCGGCCTACTCGCAGCCACCGCGCAGATCCGGCCGTGGCCAGGATGTCCATCCCTCGCCGGTTCATGCACAAGCCGACACGCTCGCCATCCCGGTTTTTACACCCGAAAGCCTCAAGACAGACGAGAGCATCGAAACGTTCAGAGGGCTCGAGGCCGATGTCGCCGTTGTCATCGCCTATGGCATGCTGTTGCCCAAGCCGATCCTGGATGCACCGGTCCATGGCTGCCTCAACGTCCACGCCTCCTTGTTGCCCCGCTGGCGAGGTGCTGCGCCGATTCAGCGTGCCATCATGGCGGGAGACAACGAAACCGGTGTCATGGTGATGCGCATGGAGGAGGGGCTGGATACGGGCCCGGTCGCCATGGCGGAACGCACCACGATCGGGGTGAACGAAACTGCAGGGAGCCTGCATGACCGGCTGTCGCGGCTGGGCGCGGACCTCATCGTCCGGGCGCTTGCCGGTTTGAGCCGTGATGCCCTCACATTCACGCCGCAGGCCGAGAGTGGCGTGACCTACGCCCGCAAGATCGACAAGGCAGAAACGCGGATTGACTGGAGCCTGCCAGCCATCGACGTCCACAATCACGTCCGCGGTCTGTCGCCATTTCCAGGTGCCTGGTTTGAGCTCGATCGGGATGGCAAGTCCGAACGCGTCAAGGTGTTGGAGTCCGCCGTCGTCGATGCGGATGGACCGCCCGGAAGGATCGTTGATAATGCGCTGACCATTGCATGTGGCCAGGGCGCGGTGGCGCTTAGACGGCTCCAACGCGCCGGCAAGTCCGCGTTGTCCGCTACTGATTTCCAGCGCGGTGTTGCCCTGGGCGAAGGCACAGTGCTTGGCTGAGCCATGCCTCGTTACAAGTTGACCATCGAATATGACGGCACCGACTATGTCGGCTGGCAGATGCAAGCCGAAGGCGCATCGATTCAACGTGCGATCGCCGATGCGGTGCACGCCTTTTGCGGTGACACCATCCATCCGTACGGATCCGGCCGAACTGACGCCGGTGTCCACGCCCGGGGGCAGGTTGCGCATCTCGATCTGTCCCGAACCCACGATGCCGACACGGTTCGTGATGCGCTGAACGCGCATCTGAGGCCGCAGCCAATCGCGATTCTATCCGCGAAGCGCGTAGGCTCAGAATTCGATGCGCGGTTTTCCTGCATCGGCCGTCGCTATGAGTATCTCATCTTGCCGCGGCGGGCGCCGCTTGCCCTGATGCGCCACCGCGCCTGGCATATACCGCGTCCACTCGATCATGCGGCAATGCACGAGGCAGCCCAGCAACTTGTCGGGCACCATGACTTCACGACATTCAGAGCGGCGGCCTGCCAGGCCAAATCACCGGTCAAGACGCTTGACGCTCTGCGCGTTGGCGAGCGCAGCAATCTGATTGTGATCCATGCCGCAGCGCGGTCTTTCCTACATCACCAGGTCCGATCCATGGCGGGCGCATTGAAATGGGTGGGTGAGGGGCGTTGGAGTGCGGACGACCTCCGCGAGGCGCTTGAGGCAAAAGATCGTGCTGCCTGTCCGCCCGTGGCACCGCCGGATGGATTGTACTTCATGGAAGCGATCTATCCGCGCGGTGCGGAAGAAGCGTCGTCAGAACCCGAACATGCGGGAGAAAGCCTCGGCGAGGACAAGGCTTAGGGCAAAGTCTGCCACCACAAGTCCAACCGCCGTGGTCCGGTCTGCAAACAGCGCAACTCGTGCAATGATGTAGAGGTAGCGCAGGGCGACCGCCATCGCGATCAATGTCAGCACATAGAGCAGCCCAAGCGGCATCATGCCAGCTGCGAAAAGAACCGTTGGCAGAGCAACGATTAGTTCGATGATCACACCGCCCCAATTGTAAGCGACGACAAACGGCACATAACGCGAGCGTCGGTCGATCAGCCCGACCAGCAGGATCATCAGGATCGGAAACGCGACCCAGTCGACGATGAAAGTCAGCGTGCGTACCGACAGATAGGTCCCGAAGGTCACATCCAGCGGCTCATCAACGGTGGCCATCAGGCGTTGCTCACCGGCAAGGTACAGCCCATACACCGGCGCAAGCAGAGCGATGGCCATGAACGACAGCCAGAAGCCGCGGAATGTGGTGTCCAGCAGGCTCATGCCGTTGGCATCGGCGCGGAAGAGTGCCCACGCGCCCGCAAGGTTCTGACGGATATCGGTAATCGAAAGCATCGGCGATGTTCAGGCAGCGAACCAACGATCGAGGAAATCGCGATAGATGCGCGTCAGCGTCCTGATGTCCTCAACCTCCACATGCTCATCTACCTGGTGCATGGTCTTGCCGACGAGGCCGAATTCGACGACCGGGCAATAGTCCTTGATGAAACGGGCGTCCGATGTTCCACCCGAGGTCGACAGTTCTGGTGCCCGTCCGGTCTCTTTCTTCACAGCCTCCGACAAGACGTCAACCAGACTGCCCGGCTCTGTGACGAACACGTCAGAGACACGTGCGACCCGCTGCAAATCGAATGTGACTCCGGTTTGATCACTGATTTCAGTTAGATGTTTGCGGATACGCGCTTCCAGACCGTCGGCATCATGGAGGTCGTTAAAGCGAATGTTGTAATGCGCTCTGGCTATGCCTGGAATGACGTTGAACGCCGGATTGCCGGTATCAATCGTCAGGAACTCGAGATTGGAGGGCTGAAAATGTTCAGTGCCTTTGTCGAGCTGATCGGCGGAGATTGCCGCAACGGCCTCGGCCAGGGCAGAAACCGGGTTCTTCGCATGGTGCGGGTAGGCCGCATGGCCTTGGGTACCGGTTGCTGTAATGATGCCTGAGACGGAGCCCCGCCGGCCAATCTTGATCGCATCGCCTAACGCGTTGGGGTTCGTGGGTTCCCCGAGCACGCACGCGGTGAACCGCTCACCCTGTGCCTCGGCCCATTGCATCAGCTTGTCGGTTCCATTGATTGCCGGGCCTTCCTCATCGCCGGTGATAAGAAAAGCTATGCTCCCGTTATTTGGAACGCCCTCCTTGCGCACATAGTCGATAGCCGCCGCGGTGAAGCAGGCAACTCCACCCTTCATGTCGGCTGCACCGCGGCCATACATCTTGCTGTCGTGGATATCGCCACCAAACGGTGCCCGGGACCAGTCAGCAGTCGATCCGACCGGAACGACATCGGTGTGGCCAGCAAAGGAGATGACACGTTGCCCGGTGCCGATCTTGGCAAACAGGTTCTTCACCGGCGGGGTACCCTCGTCCTCAAACATCAGGATTTCGACATCGAAGCCGGACGCGCGCAGCGGTTCGGCAAGCACGTCCAGAGCGCCCTCATCGGCAGGCGTTACTGAGGGGCAGCGGATGAGCGCCTGAGCGAGAGCGATTGCGTCTTCTTCCATGACTGGCCTTTCGGGCCTCGTTCATATGAGCCTGGTGCCGGTGTGCCCCGAATCGGGTTTAAAGGAAAGCTGGGCCGCACCGACGAGGGAGTGGCATTTGCACGCGGGCGCCGCAAAAGCTATTGAGCGCGACAGCCCTCCCCAGAGCATAAACCACTGCGCGACATGAAAACCGAAAGTCAGCCCCACAGCCCGCGCGAAGATCACAACGCGGCGGAGATTCTATCCCGCGCTCTGCCCTATATGCTGCGTTACGAAGGCCAGACAGTCGTTGTTAAATATGGCGGTCATGCCATGGGCGACGCCGCCCTGTCGGAAGCTTTCGCGCAAGACATCACGCTGCTCAAGCTGGCCGGTGTCAAGGCCATCGTGGTGCATGGCGGTGGCCCGCAAATCAAGGACATGCTCGGCAAGCTGGGCATCGACAGCCGGTTTGAAGACGGTTTGAGGGTGACCGACCGCCAGACGGTTGAAATCGTCGAAATGGTCTTAGCCGGTTCGATCAACAAGGACATCGTCCGCTCCATCGGTCAGGCTGGCGGCCGCGCCATCGGGCTCTGCGGCAAGGACGGCAATATGGTCACGGTGCGCAAGCTGGAACGCACCGTCGTCGATCCGGATTCCAACATCGAGCGTGTTGTCGACCTTGGTTTTGTCGGCGAACCGGAGACGGTGCGTACCGAAGCCATCGACATGGTCGCGGAAGCTGGCACCATCCCGGTTATTGCGCCGGTGGCCGCTGGCCATGATGGCGAGACCTACAACGTAAATGCCGACACCTTTGCCGGCGCTATTGCCGGTGCACTGCGCGCCAAGCGGCTGTTGTTCCTGACTGATGTGCCGGGCGTGCTCGATGCGGACGGCAACCTGATCAAGGAGCTGACGCGCGCCGAAGCCGAGCGCCTTATCGCCGAGGGTGTCATTTCCGGTGGCATGATCCCCAAGGTGCAAACGTGCCTTGAGGCCATGACTTCTGGGGTTGAGGCCGTGGTCATCCTCAACGGCAAGGTACCGCATGCTGTGCTGCTTGAGCTCTTCACCGACACCGGCGCTGGCACGCTGATCACGCGCTAGACCCAGGTTGCCCTCAACCGAATACAAGCAGAGCTATAATCCCGGTCGAGATCAGCAGACACCCGATCACCTCGATCCGGGTGATCGTTTCCTTGAAGACAAACACCGCCGAGGCGAAGCTGAACAGCATCTCGATCTGAGCCAGCGCCTTGACGATGGCCGCCTGCTGCAAGGTCATGGCGCTGAACCAGCCAAACGATGCCGTCGCTCCTACAAATCCGACCGCCAGAGCAGTCTTCCAGACCTTGGCAATGCGGCCCAGTTCGCCGGGCTCGCGCAGCAGCATCCAGACCAGCAGCACGATGCTCTGAAAGACGATCACCCAAGCTAATGTGGTGGCCGCCTGCATCATGAAGCCGGGATGGCCTAGCGCCAGTGACGCGGCGCGGTAGCTTACCGCCGCAACCGCGAACAACGTTCCCGAAGCAATGCCGATCTGCGCCGTCTTCGAACCAAGGCTGCCGATCAGTGCAGCCGGCGTTGCGGTTGTGCGCGCAACTGAAATCAGCATGACGCCGAAAACGCTGATCGCGATCGCGATCAGTGCTCCGAAGCTCGCTGCTTCACCCAGGAAGATGAAACCGAACAGCGCGGCCTGTGCCGGCTCGGTGCGTGAATAGGCGTTCCCGACCGCGAAGTTGCGTAACGAGAACATGTGAACGAGCAATGCCTGCGCGCCGATCTGGGCCAGCCCACCGACGATCATCCAGATCAGGAATTTGGAGTTGGGTGCTGGAACAGGTTGCCCCAGGCCGAAATGCAGCAGCGCAACGAACCCAAGCGCAAATGGAATGCCGAAGCCGAAGCGCACAAAGGTGGCCCCTGTTGTGCCCATGGCCGATTTGAGGTGCTTCTGAAGCGTGGAGCGCAGGTTCTGCAGAAAGGCAGAGCCGATCGTGATGGGGATCCAGAGGTCCATGCCGGGCGGGATAGCATGGCGTTGTGTTGTGTCGCCATGGTTGCTCGGCTAGGTCTGACGCATCACCGCCATGCGCTCGGCGCCGACCCGGAGACCGCCATGTCCGAACACCAGACCATTGCCGCTCGGTTTGGCCATGTGAACACATGGGTGTTCGATCTCGACAACACACTCTATCCGCCACACTGCAATCTGTTTGCACAGGTGGACCAGCGGATGACCGCCTTCATTGCCGATTTGCTCAACCTTGAGCGGGGCGAGGCGCGCAATCTGCAAAAAGACTACTACCGCAACTACGGCACGACGCTGCACGGTCTGATGCAGGTCCACAACGTCGATCCGCACACCTTCCTCGATTATGTGCACGACATCGATCATTCGCCGATCGAACCTGACCCGGCCCTTGGCAGTGTTCTTGCCGAGTTACCCGGCCGCAAGCTGATCTACACAAACGGGTCAGTTGCCCATGCAGAGGCTGTGATCGAACGGCTCGGGATCGCGCATCACTTCGAAGAAACCTTCGACATCGTGGCCGCAGAATTCGAACCAAAACCACATCGCGGCCCCTATGAGCGTTTCGTCGAACGTTTCGATGTCGATCCTGCAAATTCGGCGATGTTTGAGGATCTGCCACGCAATCTCGAAGTGCCACATGCGCTGGGCATGTTGACCGTGCTGGTGACCGGCAAAGAGAAGTTGCCAGACAATCGCTCGGCCTGGGAAGTAGCCGGCGACGAACGCGAGCACATCCACCACATCACCGACGATCTTGCCAGCTTTCTCGCTGATATCATTGCGCCACCACCACCGTCATGAGCGCGGTGTCGGAACCGAATGATGCAGCACCGGAGTCCGCCCAATCGCCGCTCGGGCTTTGGGAGGCTTTTTCCGGCAAGGCGGTGTTCGCTGGCCTGCTGGCCTCCCTTGCGGGGTTTGCCTCGAGTTTCGCAGTTGTTGTTCAGGGGCTGAAGGGCGTCGGCGCATCCCCGGCGGAAGCGGCCTCGGGCCTGATGGCAGTGGGCTTCTTCATGGGGCTTCTGACCGTCATTCTGAGCCTGCAAAGCCGTCTGCCGATCAAGATAGCCTGGTCGACACCAGGGGCCGCCTTTCTGGCCACCAGCGGCGTCCCCGAGGGTGGCTTTACAGAAGCGGTCGGCGCGTTCCTGGTCTGTGCAGCATTGATTGTCGTTGCTGGGCTCTGGCGGCCGTTCGGCCGGGCCGTAGCCGCAATCCCCGCTCCGCTAGCCAATGCCATGCTGGCCGGCGTTCTGTTCGGGTTATGCCTTGCGCCCGTACAGGCCGTCGCCGAGATGCCGGTCTACGGCCTTATGATCGTACTCACCTGGGTTGGCGTCGGTTATTTCAACCGGCTGGCCGCGGTTCCGGCCGCTGTGTTGGTGACGCTGGGGATTGTTGTCTGGATCGTCATGCAGGGCGGGCCAGGCGGTGAAGCGCTGGCGGCAGCCAGTGTGTTTCCCAGGCCGGTGATCGTGATACCGGAGTTCGCGCTCGCCTCTGTGATCGGCATCGCAATCCCGCTTTTCATCATCACCATGGCATCGCAGAACATTCCCGGCATGGCCGTGCTCCATGCCAATGGATACAGGCCTGCGCCTGGTCCTATCTTCGCCATGAGCGGACTGTTCTCGGCTCTTTCCGCCCCGTTTGGCGGTCATGCGGTCAACCTCGCGGCCATTACAGCAGCCATGGTGGCCAGCGAGGAAGGCCATCCCGACCCCCGGCGGCGCTATTGGGCCGCAGTCGTTTCAGGCGGTGCCAATATCGTCGTTGCCCTCTTTTCGGGGCTTGTGATCCTGTTCGTTACGGCAGCCCCGCCAATCCTCATTCAGGCGGTCGCCGGACTGGCGTTGATCGGCGCATTTGCCGGAGCCGCCCACAATGCGCTTAGCGATGCCGAGGCCCGGGTGCCGGCGGCGATCACATTCCTCGCATCGGCGTCCGGCATCACCATTCTGGGGATTGGTGGTGCGTTTTGGGGACTACTGGCAGGTGGAGTGCTCTATCTGCTGATGCGCGCTAAAAGCTGAGCTCATCAACCCGCCCTTGGTTGCGATTCCCCGCCCCATTGCCTAACACCGCAGAAAACACTTCTGGAGACCAGCCCATGTCCATGACCCAGCTCGAACACACCGTCGAAACCGCATTCGACAATCGCGAGCACATTTCCAGTGCCACCGACGGCGAGGTCAGGGGGGCGGTCGAAGCCGCGCTCGAATTGCTCGATTCCGGCGAAGCCCGCGTGGCCGAACGCAAAGCTGATGGCACCTGGCATGTGAACCAATGGCTCAAGAAGGCGGTGCTGTTGTCGTTCCGATTGAACGACATGTCACCGATCCCGGGTGGCCCGGGTGGCAGCTACTGGTGGGACAAGGTGGCGGCAAAGTTCGAGGGATGGGGTGAAGAGGAATTTGCAACAGCCGGCTTCCGCGCGGTGCCGAACTGCGTCGTCCGGCGTTCGGCCTATATCGCCAAGAACGTCGTTCTAATGCCGAGCTTCGTCAATCTCGGCGCCCATGTGGATGAAGGCACCATGGTCGACACCTGGGCGACCGTTGGCTCCTGTGCGCAGATTGGCAAGAACGTACATCTGTCTGGTGGCGTCGGCATTGGCGGTGTGCTTGAGCCCTTGCAGGCGGGGCCGACAATCATCGAAGACAATTGTTTCATCGGCGCCCGTTCCGAAGTCGTCGAGGGCTGTATCGTCCGCGAGGGCTCCGTGCTGGGTATGGGCGTCTTTATTGGCCAGTCCACCAAGATCGTCGATCGCAATACTGGTGAAGTGCATATGGGCGAAGTGCCGCCTTACTCGGTGGTGGTCGCCGGAACGATGCCAGGCAAGCCGCTGCCTGATGGAAGCCCCGGCCCATCCCTGTATTGCGCGGTGATCGTGAAGACAGTCGACGAACGCACACGCTCGAAGACTGGCATCAACGACCTCCTGCGCGATTAGCTTTTTCATAAATCTGGAACCACGTCGAGATTCCGCGATTTAGCAACAGCGCCGAGGATCACATGCTGATCCTAAAGTGCGAATTCGACTTTGTTGCACCAGTTGGACGCGCGTTATTCGGTTGCTCTCGCATACTGGGAAGCAATACCGGCAATCACCCGCATCTAACGTCAAAGACGGCGCTCAATCCTTAAATTCTCTGGCACGGCCCCTGCGATGTCTCCCCCAAAAGACGCCTAAGGCGTTTCAAAACGGGACAGAGACACGATGCTCGGGTTCATTCTGAAACCAATTGGGACATTCTTCTGGGTTTTCTTCGGCCTTGAGGGACGGATCACGCGGTTGCAGTGGTTGATCGGCATGGCGGTGATCTGGGTCACCTGTTACTGGCTCAGGCACGAGATTGCTCACTATGCCGAATACGAGATCGGTTTGTACCCCAACCCGACGCTGATGGAGCGCATCGAGCTGATCGCACTTCTGATCTTGATCTACCCCACGCTGGCCTTGTGTCAGAAGCGCTTGCATGATCGCGACTGGGGCATCGGTGGTATCATTGTACTCAGCTTTCTGCCTTATGCGGGAGTACTAACCGCGCAGTCCGGTTTACTGAGCCCGCTAGATGCTCGCGATGGTCTGGCGGTGGTTCTGCATTATGCGGTGTTCACAATCAGCGCCATCGCAGTTGTGGAGATGGGGGTCTTGCCAGGAGTCTCGGGTTCCAACAGCCATGGACCAGACCCGCTGGCGCCTGAGATCGATGTCGTCGCCGAGGACACTCCACGCCCGATCCAGGCGGCAATGGTCCGATCCCAGGCAGCTCAGATCCGTTCCAAGGAAGGTTTTACTCCGCGTCTTCGGGACGGTCTTTCCCCAAGCCCAACTGAGCCCAGACTGCTGGCCCCGGTTCTATCTCTGCGGGATCGAATCCTAGCGCCGCGATAATCGGCGCATAGACGTCGCGCGTGTCGCCGGCGCCGGGGGTCAGAGACAGACCTCCATCGACAACAAGGGTCTGGCCGGTCACGAAGGATCCCGCATCCGAGCCCAGGTAGCCGACAGCTTCGGCAATATCCTCAGGCGTACAGGCGCGCGGGAGCGGTTGTGCACGGCTTGCCGGATCATCGAGTCGCCGGGCGAACTTCTCTGCGGTCTTAGGCTTGAACCCCATGGACCGCGCAAAGATCTGGGTCGGCACAAAGCCCGGACAGATGCAGTTCACGCGGATGCGATGCTGCGCCAGCTCAACCGCCGCTATTTCGGCCAGCCGGACCAGCACGCCCTTGGACAGCGAATAAAGCACCGGAGCATAGCCCTGCTTCAGCCCGGAAACCGACGTGGTCATCAGGAACGAACCACCGCCGCGCGCCTTGAGATGCGGCACGGTCTCGCGCAGGAGCGCGAACGCCGCCCTGACATGGAGGTGCATCATCCGGTCAAAGTCTTCGTCGCGAACCTGATCCACAGTTGAATTCGGACCGCTGGTTCCCGCATTGGAGAACACGAGATCCAGCCCGCCAAACTTCGAAACCGCTTCACCGACCGCCTCGGCAACCTGATCGCCATCGCGTACGTCGCAGGTCAGGCCGAGCACCCTGTCCGGATCGGTGTCCGCAAACTCCTCAACCGTGCCTTCGTCTCGGTCAAGAACGACAACTTGGCCGCCTTCGCGCAGGATCAGTTCGGCGCTGGCCCGGCCAAGGCCTGCAGCTCCTCCGGTGATCAACGCGGTCTTGCCAGTGAACCGTGGGCCCGGTCCGGTCGGTTGTTCGATGGTCATGGCGGCCCGGATTAGTCGCTGGCGGCAGGCAAGGCAAGCGCAACGACGGCGTCCTGCAGTGCTTCCAGCCCTACGCCCTTAGCGCTTGATGTTGCCAGAAGTTCCGGAAACGCGGCCGGACGTTTGGCGATCGCTGTCTTGGTGTCCGCCATTCTTCTTTCGAGTTGGTCAGACTTGAGCTTGTCGATCTTGGTCAGGACCAGCTGATACGAAACCGCAGCCTGATCCAGCATGTCGAGGATTTCCAGATCACCGGGCTTTAGTCCATGCCGCGCGTCTGTCAGCACAAAGACACGTGCCAGATTGGCTCGTCCGCGCAAATAGTCCCGGATCAGCCCGGTCCAGCGCTTGACCACGTCCTTCGGTGCGGACGCATAGCCGTAACCGGGCAGGTCGACGATCCGGATGCGGCCGGAACAGTCGAAGAAGTTGATCTCACGGGTGCGGCCCGGCGTGTTGGACGTGCGTGCCAACGCCTTACGTCCAGTGAACGCGTTGATCAGGCTGGATTTGCCGACATTGGAACGGCCGGCAAAGGCGATTTCCGGAACGTCGGCAGGCGGCAACGACGACACCGAGACAGCACCCAGCATGAATCCGATCGGCGCGGAGAAGAGCTGGCGCCGCTGTGGACCGGAATCTGCCTCATCCGCCGGCGTATGATCACCATCGGTTACCATCGATCCAGCCATCGCGCCGGGCTGCGTCAGCCTCGGAACGCTATTCTCCGGGTTCCTCGGCAGGCTTGCCACCACCCTTCTTCTTTTTCTTGGTCTGGCGCGCTTCGGCCTTGGCTTCTTCCTTGATCCGGGCAGTTTCTTCCTCCTGCTTGGCCTTCTGAGCAGCGGGTGCATTCTTGCCCTTGCCAAACACAGCCAGGGTGTTGTCCCAGATTTCGATGTCGACGCCGGCACGGCGCATGATGACCCATTGCTGGATAATCGACAGGAAATTGTTCCACGTCCAATAGATCACCAGACCGGCCGGGAAGGTGGCCAACAGGAAGGTGAACAGGAGCGGCATCCAGTTGAAGATCATCGCCTGGGTCGGATCCGGCGGCGGCGGATTGAGGCGCATCTGAACGAACATCGTGATGCCCATCAGGATTGGCCAGATGCCGATCAGCAGGAAACCGGGCACGTCGAAGGGCAGCAGTCCAAAGAGGTTGAACAGCGATGTCGGGTCAGGCGCAGAGAGGTCCTGCACCCAACCGAAGAACGGCGCATGGCGCATCTCGATAGTGACAAACAGCACCTTGTAGAGCGCAAAAAAGACCGGGATCTGGATCAGAATCGGCAAGCAGCCCGATAGCGGATTGATCTTCTCCTTCTTGTACAGCTCCATCATCGCCTGTTGCTGTTTCACCTTGTCGTCCTTGAAGCGCTCCCGGATCTTCATCATCTCCGGTTGCACTTTTTTCATTCCGGCAAGCGAGCGGTAGGACTTGTTGGCAAGGGGAAAGAAGACGAGCTTGATCAGCACGGTGACGATGAGGATCGCGACACCAAAATTGCCGATCATCACGAAGAAGAAGTCGATGACATAAAACAGCGGCTTGGTGATGAAATAGAACCAGCCCCAATCGATCATCAGCTCGAATCTATCGATGCCGAACTGGGCCTCATAGCTATCGATAACCGAAACTTCCTTGGCACCGGCAAAGACCCGCCCAACCTTGGTGCCTGTTCCACCAGGCTGGATGGTTACAGCGGCACCAAGATAGTCAGCCTGGAACGTCTCGACACCGCGCAGATTGGCGGCGTTGTACCGGGCCGTGAATGGAGAGCTGGTATCGGGTATCAGCGCTGTGGCCCAATACTTGTCGGTTATGCCGAGCCAGCCTGAGGCCGCCTCGTAGGTGAACGGGCCATCCTCGGCAACGTCTTCATAGTCAAGCTCGACCAGGCCCTCTTCGCCCATAACGCCAAGCATGCCTTCATGTAGAACGAAGAAGTTGATCGTTTCCGGTCGGCCGTGTCGCGAGACGAGGCCGTAGGGATAAAGCGTGACGGTCTGATCCCCGGTATTGATGACCTCATCGGTCACCGTGAACAGGAAGTTTTCGTCAACGGCAATGGTCCGGGTGAAGCTCAACTGGCCGGTGTTGTGGGTCAGGACAACCGGGGTTTCTGGGCCGAGCGTCGCCCCTTCGCGAAGGATCCAGTCTGTCTGGGCATTGGGCAGTTCTATGTTGACGCCGGGTTCAGCGACCCATCCGAATTCCGCGTAGTACGGGCTCGGCGCGCCCGATGGCGACAACAGAACAATATTGTCCGAGGTGGGGTCGACCGTCTCGCGATATTGGGTCAGCACGACGTCGTCTATGCGGGCTCCGCGAAGCGAAAGTGAGCCGCGGATTTCCGGGGTCGTGATCTCAACTCGTGCAGCTTCACCGAGCGCGCTGTCACGACTGGCGGCTGGCGCGGCAGCTCCCGGCTGCGTCGTGCCTGCAGGCAGCGGCACACCAAGA
>JBCDCP010000006.1:0-44293 GCA_039181495.1 Pseudomonadota bacterium
ATTGCAAAGCAATTGCGCTCGCTGAGACTGTCTTCCTGACCTTTCGGAACCTCGGTGGCACCAGCACAAGTCTGTGCCGACCACTAGTTTCTGCGATCGCATAAAGACTTGATTGACGATGCCTTTTCTTCGGTTGCATTCCTGCGAATTGATTCAGATTCGATTCATTGTGCCATGTCAGCCTCCTGATCACACGACGGGGAAGGCCCCGTTCTGGCAAGCTCGCGGAGGCGAACATGAGATCCCAGCAGGTAAACCCTAAGCGGGACACAGGCAGAAATGACGGGCAGCGGCGTTTCGCGTGCGGTTTCGGACGAGACGAGCGCGGAGCTGTTCTGATCATCTCAGCATTTCTGCTGCCGATCCTGCTCATGGTCGTTGGATTCGGTGTAGATTACTCAAATGCCGTCCGGGTCCGTACCACAATCGCCACGGCGCTGGATGCGGCATTGCTGGCCGCTGCACGTGATCTATCCATCGGTGCAATCGACGAAAGCGACGTGAACGCGCAGGTCAACGCCTACTTTGACGCCAACGTGGCAGGGTCCAACCTGAACAACATCTCGGTCGGCGAAGTCGAAACCTCACTCGATACCAATGACGGAACGATCAGTGGCAGCGTCAATGCCGATGTCCAGACAGCGTTCTCAGGGATCGTTCAGACGGACAACATCAATGTCGGCACCGATGCCGAAGCGACCTACAATCTGTTGAATGTGGAACTCGCACTGGTGCTCGACGTAACCGGCTCCATGGGCGGTTCCAGGCTCAGCAATATGAAGACCGCCGCCAATGATCTTATCGACCTGATCATTCCTGAGACCAATCAATCAGGCGGGATCGACAAGGTGCGCGTGTCGGTTGTTCCATACTCCGATCTCGTCAATGTCGGCACCTATGAGCAATTGATCACCGGCTACAGCTCGGGCGAGTCCTGCGTCTATGAAAGGGCCGGCGTGTATGCGAGGCGGCAGACGCCCCCGGTGGGTCCCGTCGACGGCTTTGGTCCGGAAGACGACGACGGTGAAGTCAACGATCCGCCTTCGGGCAACGGAAATCGCGATGAAAAGACCATCGTCAACGATGAACGTAACTTCCGGGGCTATGTCTGCAACAACCCAACTCTGCTTCCGCTGAGCGGCGACAAGGAGACGTTGAAGGCGCAGATCAATAGCCTGAGCGCCTCGGGCTGGACCTCAGGGCATATTGGGATCCAGTGGGGTTGGTACACGCTTTCACCACGGTTCAATCGCGTGTGGCCCACCGAGTCGGACGCCCGGGACTATAACGAGCCGAAGAACCTCAAAGTCATGGTGGTCATGACCGACGGTTCCTTCAACACCTGGTATGAGGATGACATCGGCAATTCCTACGACCAGGCCGAACTTCTGTGCCGGAACATCAAGAGGCGCGACATCCTGCTCTATACCGTCGCGTTCCAGGCGCCGAACGATGCAGAGACATTCCTGCGCGGCTGCGCGAGTGGGCCTGAATATTACTTCGAAACGTCGACAGGCAGTTCGCTACGCAGTGCATTCGAACAGATCGCACAAAGACTCCGGGCGCTGCGGCTCTCCTCGTGAGATACGCAACAGAAGAAAACCAGGGGGGCGGCCATGCGCCGCCCTCGAGCCTGCTCATAGTGAACAGATCCTGAATCCAATCGAACAGATCAGTCTGCCCCAACAAGCGCGGACTTAAAGCCCGCATGCCTATGATCCACCAACACGGTCAACCGAACAGCATCACATCGGGAGTGACGCTGCGGCCAGGAGGCGGACATGGGGTTTTCTATTGCGAGCTGGGCAACGGGGTGGCTCCGTCGCCTTAGCAGCGACGAGAGCGCCACGGTAATGGTGCTCAGCGCGGTTGTGTTGCCGGTGTCATTGTTCGTTATAGGAGCCGGCGTCGACTACTCCAATGCTATTCGGGCCAAGGCAACCGTCGCCAATGCGCTCGACGCTTCCGTCCTGGCGGCAGCACGGGATCTGTCGATCGGCGATGTGGATCCGGGTCAGGTCAGTGACCGCGTCAACAGTTACTTCGATGCCAACATGGAAGGAACAGATCAGCTCAACACCACCTGGAACCGGGTCGGAACGGCTGTCAATGAAGAGCTTGGCACCCTGACCGGCGAGGTCGAGGTGACCGTTGACACGGCGTTTGCCGGTATCCTGCAGGTCTCTGAGATTTCCGTCCGGGTGAACGCGGAGGCCACCTACAACATTCTCGATCTTGAGATATCTCTGGTCCTCGACGTTACCGGGTCCATGCGCGGTCGGAAGCTGTCTGACATGAAGGCCGCATCGAGCGATCTCATCGACATCCTGATGAGCGAAGATCCGGAACATGGCGAGGAGGACAAGGTCCGTATCTCGGTTGTGCCATATTCCGATCTGGTCAACGTCGGCGATTTCGAGGAACGAATTACCGGTTATGATTCCGGCGAGTCCTGCGTCTATGAACGACCGCAGCCGCATGCGTTCACCGACAACGCGCCACTCGGCAAATTGCCGGGACAGTCCGATGATGACAACGGCACAGAGGATTGGAGCTGGGGCGGTTGCGGCAATCGCTACGCCAAACCGATCTCCAACGATCCGCAAAACTATCGTGGATTCCGCTGCAATAATCCGCGCCTTATGCCGATGAGCACACAGCGCGAACAGCTCAAATCACACATCGAGGGGTTCACGGCTGCAGGGTGTACAGCTGGCCACATCGGAATCCAGTGGGGCTGGAACACGCTGTCTCCGAACTGGGACGATGTCTGGCCCGATGGCGCTACGCCGCGCGACTACGGTGCCAAGCAGAACGTCAAGATCATGATCGTAATGACCGACGGATCGCTCAACACGTGGTTCGAGAATGGCCTGGGTAGCTCTTTTGATCAGGGCCGTTCGCTGTGCCGCAACATCAAGCGCGAAGGCATCACCATCTACACCGTCGCGTTCCGAGCTCCCGGCAATGCTGAAGCGTTCATGCGGGATTGTGCCACCAGCGGCGAGCACTACTTCAACGCCTCCTCGGGGACAGCGCTGCGCCGGAGCTTCGAAGAAATTGCAAACCGGATTCGCGCACTGCGCCTCTCATCCTAACCAAGACAAACAGGACCCGGCAATCACGCGAAGTTGCCCTCCAGGGCCGCAGTGATCGCGCTGGTCATTCCTGACTTGGCCGGGTTAGGATGTAAGCGGTGACATTCGCACGGCACTGCCTCACTGGACCTGTCCGATGCATATTCTCAGGGTTCTGTTCCTCAGCGCTTTCGCAGCACTTGTTGCGTTGGCTGGTTCTTCCACGCGCGGTTTTGCCGAGACACCGCCGATCCTCAGCCCAGAGGCCCGTTTTCAGCCCGTCTTCGCGCGTAACGGCATGGTCGCTAGCCAGGAGGAACAGGCCAGCCAGATCGGCATCGATATCCTGCGCCGCGGTGGCAATGCGGTCGATGCTGCAGTTGCGGTCGGATTCGCTCTCGCCGTAACTCTGCCACGAGCCGGCAATCTTGGCGGCGGCGGCTTCATGCTCGTCCATCTTGCAGAATCCGGCGAAACCATCGCGCTCGACTACCGTGAAACCGCACCGGCAGCCGCCAGTGCCGGAATGTTCCTCGGTGAGGATGGCGCCGCTGATCCGGAACTCTCACGGTTCACCGGCCTGGGCATTGGCGTCCCCGGAACTGTGGCCGGGCTGATCACCGCACATTCGGAATATGGGTCGGGGACTCTGTCCCTGGCCGATCTGATTGCACCGGCGCTGGCGCTGGCCGAAGGCGGTTTTCCGGTTGGCCAGGATCTCCACCTGTCCCTGAATCGTGCAGCCGCACGCCTTGGCAACGACGACTATACCCGCGGCATCTTCTATCCCGGTACGACGAGTGAAGACATCGTGGCACCTGAGATCGGCGCTGTCCTGCGCCAACGTGACCTGGCCGGAACGCTCCGGCGGATCGCGCAGGATGGCCGCGCCGGGTTCTATGGCGGCCCGATCGCTACTGCCATTGCTGAGACCGTGACGCGCATTGGCGGCAAGATGACAGTCGAGGACCTTGCCAGCTACAAGGTTCGGATCCGGGCACCCATTCGCGGGTGGTATCGGGGATACGAGATCGTCTCCATGCCACCGCCAAGCTCGGGCGGACTGCATGTTGCGCAGATCCTTGCGATGCTCGAAGCTTACGACCTCACCGAAATGGGTCCCGGTTCCGCTGATGCGACCCATCTCCTGGCGGAAGCCATGCGGCGGGCCTATGCCGATCGGGCAACATGGCTGGGCGATCCGGATTTTACTTCCGTTCCGACAGCGGCACTTCTGAGTCAGGCTTATTTGGGCGAGAGGGGCAGCACAATCGACCTAGCCAACGCAACACCATCGTCAGAGGTTTCAGCAGGACGGCCGGAGGGAGCGCCCGAGCCACCCCAGACAACGCACTTCTCCATCGTCGACAGCGACGGAAACGCCGTCTCGAATACCTACACGCTGAATTTCTCCTATGGCGTTGCAGTTGCAGCGGAAGGCACAGGTGTCCTTCTCAACAATGAACTTGACGATTTCGCCGCAGCGCCCGGCGTCGCCAATGCGTATGGGCTTGTTGGCGGCGCGGCCAACGCGCCTGCCCCCAACAAGCGGCCACTTTCGTCGATGAGCCCCACGATCGTGTTCGCACCCATTCTGGATGGCAACGACGATGGACCGAAGCGGCCCTGGCTGGTTACCGGTTCACCGGGGGGTAGCCGGATCATATCGATCGTGACTCAGATGATCGTCAACATGATCGATCACGGCATGAACGTCGCTGAAGCGACGGCCTTTCCGCGCATGCACCATCAATGGTTACCGGACCGGCTCTTTCTCGAACGGGGCTTCAGCCCGGATACCATCGCAATCCTCCGAGCCCGGGGTCATGACGTCGAGATGCGCCGTGCATCCGGGTCGACCCAGTCAATCGTCAAGCGGCCCGATGGATGGCTAGCAGGCGCCACCGATCCCCGCCGCAGCGGATCTGCAGCAGTCGGCTACTGATCAGTTTTCAGGATGATCGAACGAAAAAGGGCCGGCCCTGAACGACCGAACCCTCGGAAGCGCTCTCGGAGATACGAGGACTAGCGGGTCACGACCACCGGCGTCCCGACGCGTGCACGCCGATACAGATCGAGAATGTCCCGATTGTACATGCGGATGCAGCCAAGCGAGACCGCCCCGCCAATCGAACGCGAGTTGTTTGTGCCATGAATGGCGTACTGGCCATGGGCCAAAACAAGCGCGCGGGGGCCCAGCGGGTTGCGCGGACCCGGCGGGATAACGCGCTTCTTTCGATCGAACGGATTGATCCAGGACGGGTTCACTGCCTTGCGAGCAACCCGCGAACGGCCAGACCATTGCCGCCCGGCTCTGCCAACACCAACCTTGTAGCGAACCGCTTTGCCACCCGGCAGAACATAATAGAGGCGCCGCTGACCAGTACGGACAACGATCGTGCCCGGCCGCGCCTTGCCCCGATACCGGACTACTGTGGCAGCTTCAGCTTCCGACACCAGCCCCGTCGCGGCGCCAAAGCCCAGCAGAAGCGACCCGAACGTAAACGTCCGACGGCTCATCTTGGTCATGAGAAAGCTCCTGTAGCAAACGGACAGGCGAGTGGGGATATTTTGCTCAAATGGCTTTTCCCAGCCCCGGCCCCGCACGTCACTGCTGATTTGAACAATCGGCGAGAGATTGCCCGAAGCGCTGACCATACGGCAAGTGGGCATCGGGCAGCCTGACGGGAAATTGACAGGTCATCTTGTCCTTAAGCTTAACGCGGTGGTGTTTGTGCAACAGCCCGTCGTCAGCTTACTGCCTGCAAGCGGCTCATGGGGCCAATCGACAGTCCAAACCGCCGCACCATAAAGAGAAGGCCGCGACATCAATGCTGCGGCCCTCCGGTTCTTGGTTGGCGCAAGCGCCCAGTGGAGCGGACCGGAATCAGCCGGCGCGATTCTGCCTGTTGTCGATCAGCTCATCGACCACACCGGGATCAGCCAGCGTCGACGTGTCGCCGAGATTGTCGAACGAATCCTCAGCGATCTTGCGCAGAATCCGGCGCATGATCTTGCCCGAGCGCGTCTTCGGCAACCCGGGCGCCCACTGGATGAGATCAGGTGAGGCAATCGGACCGATTTCCTTGCGCACCCACTGCACAAGTTCCTTGCGGAGATCGTCGGTTGGTTCCTCGCCTGCCGACAATGTCACATAGGCATAAATACCTTGGCCCTTGAGATCGTGGGGATAGCCGACCACTGCCGCCTCAGCGACCTTTGGATGAGCAACCAGTGCCGATTCGACTTCGGCTGTGCCCATTCGGTGACCGGACACGTTGATAACGTCATCAACACGCCCGGTGATCCAGTAGAATCCGTCGTCGTCGCGGCGACAGCCATCGCCGGTGAAGTACTTGCCCAGATAGGTCTTGAAGTAGGTGTCGACGAACCGCTGATGGTCGCCATAGACAGTGCGCATCTGTCCGGGCCAGGAATCGGCAATCACCAGATTGCCCTCACACGCACCCTCGAGCACACCGCCCTCAGCATCCACCACCTGTGGCTGTACGCCGAAGAATGGCCGCGTCGCAGAGCCGGGCTTGAGCGCGGTCGCGCCCGGCAGGGGCGTAATCAGGATCCCGCCAGTCTCGGTCTGCCACCAGGTATCAACGATCGGGCAGCGCTTGTCGCCGACCACATCCCAGTACCAAAGCCAAGCTTCGGGGTTGATGGGCTCGCCGACCGATCCGAGCAAGCGCAGCGATGCGCGCGATGTCTTTTTCACCGGCCCTTCGCCATCACGCATCAACGCCCGGACAGCCGTCGGGGCAGTGTAGAAGATATTGACCTTGTGCTTGTCGACCACATCCCAGAAACGCGAGACGCTTGGGTAATTCGGCACGCCCTCGAACATCAGCGTTGTCGCGCCATTGGCGAGTGGCCCATAGACGATATAGCTGTGGCCCGTGACCCAGCCCACATCGGCCGTGCACCAGTAGATGTCGCCGTCATGGTAGTCGAAGACATATTGATGGGTCATCGAGGCATAGACGAGATAACCGCCCGAAGTGTGCAACACGCCCTTGGGCTTTCCGGTCGAGCCTGAGGTGTAGAGGATGAACAGGGGATCTTCGGCGTTCATCTCTTCTGGTGGGCAATCCGCCGGCACACCGGCAGCCGCTTCGTGATACCAGATGTCGCGCCCGTCCTTCATCGCAACATCGCCGCCGGTCCGCCGGACAACGACCACGGTCTCGACCGTACCGGCCTTGTCGCAGGCTGCATCTGTGTTCGCCTTTAGCGGAACCTTGCGCCCGCCACGCAATCCCTCATCAGCGGTGATGACGAGTTTTGAATCGCAACCCTCGATCCGGTCTGCGAGCGAGTCAGGCGAAAAGCCGCCAAACACAATGGAGTGCACGGCGCCGATCCGTGCAGAAGCCAGCATGGCGTATGCGGCCTCTGGAATCATCGGCAGATAGATGGTGATCCGATCGCCCCTCTTGACGCCCGCCTGCTTGAAGACATTTGCCATCCTGCAGACTTCGGCATGCAATTCGTTATAAGTGATCGACTTGGAGTCCGCCGGGTCGTCGCCCTCCCAGATGATTGCCACCTGATCGCCGCGTGTTTCGAGATGCCGGTCGATGCAGTTCGCCGAGACATTCAACGTCCCGTCCTCGAACCATTTGATCGACACATTGTGCGGGTCGTAAGACGTGTTCTTGACCTTGGTGTAGGGCTTCATCCAGGTAACGCGCTTGCCATGCTCGCCCCAGAAACCTTCGGGGTCCTCGACGGACTGCGCGTACATCTTCAGATAGGCGTCATTATCGACATGCGCCCTCTTGGCCCAATCATCCGAAACGGGCACCAACTCAACACTCATCGTCTTCCCTCCCCTCAGAATGCAAACGACGGGCCGGCAGCCGGCCGTTCTGGCGCGTCATACACGCTTCTGAGAATTATTGTGCGCAGCCTGAGACGCAGCCGCAACAGCCAGTTCATCAGACTTTGGATGCGTCAGCACTATTCCGGGGCGGAAAGAAAGGTCTTGCGGAAGCTCAAACCCCAAACCGACAGGCAATCGTTCAAAGCCCCGGCGCCGGGTCGAGTCCGCCCATCTTGCAGACCAACTTCCATTCCTCAGGTTTGACTGGCTGCACTGACAGCCGCATCGAGGTGACCAGCGCCATATCGGAAAGCGCCGGCGTCGCCTTGATGGTCTTAAGTGAAACGGGCTGCGGGACGTCCATGACGGCCTTGACGTCGACGCATTCCCAGCGCTCGTCATCAGTAGTCGAATCGGGGTGGGCCTCGGCGCAGACTTCAAGAATGCCCACCACATCGAGCCCCTCATTGGAATGGTAAAAGAAGGCAAGATCACCGAGTTTCATCTCACGCATGAAATTGCGTGCCTGGTAGTTACGCACGCCATCCCATTCCTCGCCCGCCTCACCCTTCGCCTTTTGCTGCTCCCAGGACCATTTGAACGGTTCGGATTTGAAGAGCCAGAACTTCATCGACTACGCCTCAACTCTTTGGAAGGTCCGGGTTACCGATCATCCAGTTCCACGGCCTGAACGTTACAGAGGCAAACAGTCCCGCTTTGGCATAGGGGTCATCAGCCATGATCGCCTCGGCCTCGGACACTGTCTCAACCTCCAGCACCACCAGGCTTCCTTGCGGCGCATCGCCAGCATCATTCATTAGCGCGCCGCCGAGCTTCAGCTTGGCACCCAGACTGCCAAGAAAATCGAGATGCGCCGGACGCGTCTCCATGCGTAAGGCGACGCTGTCGGGATGATCGATACACGTGGCGGCGACATACATTGATGAGCTGCTCCTGATTCTTATGCGGACAGCGTCCCTTATGGACGGCAAGCGACCGCAAATCCAGCGCGCTGGCGGGCCAATTCCCACCGCGACAAAACCACTTGACCTTCCAGCGACTGGAAGCCCTACATCCCGGTATGGAAAGGGCCTCAACAGATGAACGAGCAACCGCGCAAGCTCAGTGTCTCGGAGAAGCTGGAAGCGACATCTTCCTGCTGCTCGAAATCTGTGCAGGAGCCGGTAGGCAACGAGGCGCCGAACTCAATCAACCAGTCTGCTGCCGGCGCCAGGGCCACGTCGTGCTGTGCCTCCGAATCCGAGCTAGAAACGGTTTCCGCGCGCAAGAAAGACTGGATCCTGTGGGGATCGCTCAGCACCATAGCTGTGGCCTATCTCGCCAGCTTCTTCATTGGTCACGACCAGCATGGCCCGCTGATGGTCTTCACCCATACCGTGCAGGAGATGCTGCATGTGATGTGGTGGGGCATTCTCATCGGCATGCTCGCCGTCGGTCTGATCGATCGGGTGCCGCGCGAAATGGTCATTGCGGCCGTGGGGCGGGATCGGTCCTTTACCGGCCTTTTGCGGGCAACGGCCGCAGGCTTTCTGCTCGATCTATGCAACCACGGTGTCCTGATGGTTGGTGCCAAGCTTTATGAACGCGGCGCCTCGCTGGGCCAGACCTTCGCGTTTCTCATCGCCAGCCCGTGGAACTCGCTGTCGCTGACAATCATCATCGGATTGTTGATGGGGTGGGGCTGGATGTTCGTTTTCATTGGGCTTTCGCTCGTGATCGCGCTTGTCACGGGACTGATCGTCGAGCGGATGGAAAGCCGCGGACTTGTGGCCGCCAACCCCAATCGGATCGACTTGCCGGAGGATTTCGATCTTATCACCGAGGCCCGACAGGGGATCCGGAACACGCGCTACGACTGGGACTTTGTCACCGACACCTTGCACCGATCGGTAACCGCAAGCCGCATGGTGCTGCGGTGGCTGTTATTCGGTATCGTGCTGGCCGCGCTGATCCGTGCAGCAATTCCGACCGAGATTTTCGCCAGCTGGTTCGGTCCAACGTTGTTCGGCCTGTTTGCGACCTTGGCAGCGGCCACACTCATCGAAGTGTGCTCAGAGGGCTCCGTGCCGATCGCCTCGGATCTGATGGCGCGTGCCGGCGCTCCCGGCAATGCGTTCACATTCCTGATGGCTGGGGCATCGACCGATTACACCGAGATGATGGTGCTGCGCGAGGTCACTGGCTACTGGAAGAGTGCACTGATTCTGCCGCTTTTGACCGTGCCACAGATTGTCGCCTTGGGCTTCGTGATCAATCAGTTCTGAGTTGAACACCCGACCCCGGTCATCCCAGTTCCGAGCGGAGCGGTCGCGACAACAGCGCGTTAATCGCCTCGTCGATGCTCATCTTCTCCTCAATGATTGCGTCGACGGCGGCACAGATCGGCATCTCAATGCCCGCCTCGCTGGCCTTGCGCATGACGGCACTGGCCGTGAACCGGCCCTCGCTCAGGATTGTTTCGTCTGATGCTTGGCCGGCGCCCAGAGCAAGCCCGTAGGCGAAATTACGCGATTTCGGACTGGAGCAGGTCAGCAACAGATCACCTAGGCCAGACAGCCCGTGCAGCGTTTCTGATCGCGCTCCCTGCGCAACCGCCAGCCGCTGCATTTCGGCAAACCCACGCGTCGTCAGGGCCGCCCGGGCACTGGCACCGAGCTCGCGTCCCTCGACGATGCCGCAGGCTATCGCCAGCACGTTCTTGAGCGCACCGCCCATTTCAGCACCGACAACATCATCGCTGACGTAAAGACGGAAAGTCGGCACCGACAGCATCAGCGCAATCTCTTCCGCAAGCATCGGGTCACTGCAGGCCAATGTCACCGCTGTTGGCAGTCCTCGCCCGACATCGGCTGCAAAACTCGGACCGGATAGCACAGCTAACGGCATCCCGGGCATATACTCCGCTGCCACTTGTGAAAGCCGCAACCCTGTATCGCGTTCGAACCCTTTTGCGGTCAGAACGACAGGGGTCGCAGGCTGGAGAAAGGGGGCAATTTGAGGCGCAATCTCGCGCGTTGCCTGTGCTGGCACGGCTAGAACAACTGCATCACCATCAATAGCGGCTGTCAGCTTCGACGAAAAACGCATTCCACCGGGAAGTTCAACTCCCGGCAGATAGGTCTTGTTCTCCCGATGTTCAGCCATGGCATCGGCACGTTCGTCATCACGGGCGACCAGAGTCACGTCGTTGCCGGCCCGCGCCGCTGTTATGGCCAACGCGGTGCCCCAGGCACCGGCTCCAATCACAACAACTTTGCCGCCCATCTTGCTCACTGCCCAGGCTCCAGTTCGGTGAGCGGCCAGCGTGCCTGCGGGCCAACATCTAATCCATCAAAAAGGCCCAGCCGGCACCTCTCCAGACCGGCCCATGCAATCATCGCGGCATTGTCGCCACACAGGTTCAATGGCGGCACGACAAGCCGGAGACCGCGGCCTTCGGCAATATTGGACAGCCTTGTGCGGATCATCTCGTTGGCGGCAACACCGCCTGCTGCGACAAGCGCGGTCGGGCGGATGCCCTCAGCCTGGAGAATGTCGAGCGAGACCGACAGCCGATCGGCGATGCAATCGGTGACCGCCGCCTGGAACGAAGCACAGATGTCAGCAACATTCTGGCCGGACAATGGACTGGCCTCCTCAGCCGCCAGCCTGAGTGCCGTTTTCAGCCCGGCAAAGGAGAAGTCCGGTTGCGGACGCCCGACCATCGGGCGCGGCAGGGCAAACCGCGTCGGGTTACCCGTACTGGCCGCCGCCTCGACCTTCGGCCCGCCGGGATATCCCAGCCCCAGCATCTTCGCCGTCTTGTCGAAGGCTTCGCCAGCCGCGTCGTCGATGGTCGTTCCGAGAAGCCGGTATCTGGATACACCATCCACAACCACGATCTGGCTGTGCCCACCAGACACCAGCAGTAGCAGATAGGGAAAGTCGAGATCGTCGGTAAGCCGCGCGGTCAATGCATGCCCTTCGAGGTGGTTTACCGCAATGAGCGGTTTGCCAGAGGCCAGCGCCAACGCCTTCGCCGTGGTCAACCCGACGATCAGGCCGCCCATCAGGCCCGGTCCGGCTGTTGCCGCGATGGCATCGAGATCGTCGAGTGCAGTGCCAGCCTCTTTGAGTGCCGCAGCGATCACCGCATCCAGCGCATCGACGTGAGCCCGGGCGGCGATCTCCGGCACCACCCCGCCGAAAGCAAGATGCGCATCGGCCTGTGACAAGACGATGTTCGACAAGATGCGATCAGCGCCAGCCCCCTGACCGGCAACGACGGCAGCGGCTGTCTCGTCACAACTCGTCTCGATACCGAGCAGTCTCACGACCAACGCCTACCGGACTCCTGGATCACCGGGACGGTCCTCGCCAACCCCGTAGAAATCCCGCTTCACAGCGTGCATGGCACAGCTTAGGTCTGCGGGTCTGACAAAGCTTGCCTAGCGTCTATGACCGCACGGGGGCAAGCGGTGCTCCGCAAGGGAACTCACGAATGGCGCCATTCATGACCATTGGTACGCGCGGCAGCCCGCTTGCATTGTGGCAAGCCCACCATGTCCGTGGCCGCCTTGCCGAGATACATGGCATAGAAGAAAACGACATTGCCGTTGAAGTCATCAAGACAACCGGTGACAGGATACTCGACAGACCACTGTCGCAGGTCGGCGGCAAAGGGTTGTTCACCAAGGAACTCGAAGAGGCCATGCTTGATGGCCACATCGACATCGCTGTGCACTCATCAAAGGATGTGGCGACTGTTTTGCCCGACGGACTGTTTCTCTCGGCCTATCTGAAGCGGGAAGATGTCCGCGACGCCTTTATTAGCCCGCATTGCAAGACGCTCAACGAGCTTCCCGAAGGCGCAACTGTGGGGACAGCATCGCTGCGCCGACAGGCGCTGGTCCGTCGCCTGCGCCCCGATCTGATCGTCGAGACCTTCCGCGGTAACGTCCAGACCCGGCTGCGCAAGCTCGATGATGGTGAGGTCGACGCAACCCTTCTGGCACTGGCAGGTCTCAGGCGCCTCGAGATGGAACACGTGGCATCAAGCCTCTTGTCATTGGATGATTTCCCACCTGCGATCGGCCAAGGCTGCGTTTGCATCGAAAGCCGTGTCGATAATGATACAACGACCGAGAGACTTGCACCCCTGAACGATCCGGACGCGCGTGACGCATTGGTGACCGAACGTGCCTTTCTGCGCGAGCTTGACGGCTCCTGCCGGACGCCGATCGCTGGCCTCGCTCTGCCGGACGCGGATAGAATCGCGTTTCACGGTCTGATTGCGTCGCTGGACGGACAGACAGTGTTCGAATCTGAAGCTGTCGCTGGGCGGGCGGAAGCGGAAGAACTCGGCCGCGAAACGGGCAAGGAAGTTCGCGCCAAGGCGGGCGAAACGTTCATGGCCAATCTCGCCGCGCAGATGCAATGATGAGTAGCGGCGAAAACCGCCCAAGGGGGCGATCGTGAAAAGGTTCGCCGAAGCATCACCCGCATGACCAATACCCGACGACGCATATTGGTCACCCGGCCCGAGCCGGCCGCATCAAAAACCGCCGAGGCCCTTGAGGCAGAGGGCTACGATCCGGTCGTTGTCCCGTTGTTTGAGATCAAGCCCATGCCCGGCGTCGACAGCGTGGTGGAAAAAGTCCTTCGGGACGATCCGCAGGCGATCGCGTTCACATCGGCCAACGCCATTCGCGCTCTCATGTCGAGCTTCACCGACAGCATCCCGCAGACACTGTTGCAGCTGCCGGTCTACGCACTGGGGGAGGCAACGGCTATTGTGAGTCGAGATGCTGGATTTGCGACAGTCTTAGAAACACCGCCAGACCATGGGGGTGACGCCAAGGGTCTCGCGGCCTGGATCACCTCGCGATGTGAGCCAGGCGGAGGACCCATCTTGCACCTGCACGGGCAACATCGTGCGGCTGACTTGTCCGTGCTGTTGGCCGGGCCCGGGCTACAGGTCACGGCTCGGGCAATCTATGTCTCGCAATCGGCAGAACCGTTCACCGACAGCCTTCGCCAGCACATAGCCAATGCGCCGGTCGTCGCTGTTTTGCATTACTCGCCAAGAGCGGCGCGCCATTTCGTGGAGCGGGCAGCAGAAATTCGCATTCCCTGCCATGCCTGCCTATCTCCAGCGGTGGCTGAAGCGCTCGATCAGGCCCTGATTGGAAGGAAAATTGGGGCGGGCTCGGTTGTGGTCGCAGAGCTGCCGAATGAGCGTGCTCTGTTGAGAGCACTCAAACAGTCCGACAGACGCTGAAATCGCCGCTTCGACGAGAAGGGACACAGGACATTTGGGGTTCATTGCCGGTACGTTGTCCGATAGGATTTGGCAAATTGAGATTCCGGCCAATCCGAAACCGAAACGATCAACCCCTTCGCACGGATGTGGCTGTGACAGAGGACCAGTAGGGAATGGCCGAAGAAAAAGCGGCACGCAGGACGGGAAGCAAGAGCAAGACGCAAGGTCGGGCGGGTTCAACCGCAAAATCAGGCACGGGATCGGGATCTGCCAGAGCAGGGGCGCGCCCAAAGGCTGTTAAGCCGCCAACCATCAATCTCAAGGCCGAGGAGGTCAGTGCCAAGGAGACCACCAAGGCATCTTCGGACAGCGCAACACCCGCTCAACCCTCCACAACGTCCACGAAGGGCAATAAAGCAGCAAACGCCAAGGTCGAAAGCGCCAAGGCGGATGCACCGCAATCGAACAATCGCCCGAAAGAAAAGGCAGCCTCTCAAGGCGCAAGCGCTCCGCCAGTCAGCAATCGTCTCGGGCTCATGGGTTATGCCGGCGCTGGCGCGGTTGGCGCTATTGCCGCAGCCGCCGTGAGCATTGCGGTGAACATGATCGGCGTCCGCACGCCCGACACCAGCGCGATTGAAACGCGACTTGAGCAGATTGCTGCCCAGAATACCGATGCAGTCGCGCTGCAGCAGCAAATCGATGTGTTGGTTGCACGTCAGACCCAGTTGACCGAACAGATCGGTGCGGCGAACGATAGCGCAGACCTCGCGCAACTGCGCTCTACGCTCGAATCATCAATCTCCGACACGCAAAGCGAACTCACCATACTGGCCGAGGCCATTTCTGCGATGTCGGTATCTGGCGCGGATGCAGATCCTGAGGGCCTACGGTCGCAGATCTCGACCTTGGCGGCGCGGCTCGACAGCGCTGAAGAACGACTGGGCCGGATCGCCACAAGCGAAGATCTTTCTGCCTTGCAAGCAGTTTTCGCCGAGACCACCGGCGACGCGAGCGAAGGCGCTGCCGGTCTTTCCGGACTGGCGCAGCTTGGCCAGCAGGTCTCAGACAGCAATGAACAACTATCCGCCCGAGTCGATACAATGGAGCCCGCTGTTCAGGGTCTTTCGGAAGCGGTTGCGGCACTTGAAGCGCGCATCGCCGAAAGCCTCGGGGCCGGTGCCAGCATGTCCGATATCGAAGGATTGGGTGACCGGATCGCCTCGATTGGCGGTCAGCTCGGTGAAATTCGTGATTCGATGGCTGGTGCTGAAGCAAGCAACGCCGCAACCGACCAGTTATTGGCCGATCATGAGGAGCGACTGGCAGCGCTTCAAACTGGGCTGGCGGAGTTACAGACGACCATCGGTACTGTTCAGAACCGTGCGTCCTCCAGTGCCGCTGATCAGGCGGCAACAGCACTTGCATTGGCGGAATTTCAGGATGCAGTCCAGAGCAGTGGCGATTTCGTCGGACCACTCAACACGCTGTCGGCAATCTTGGGAACTGAACAACCGGAGATGGCTGTACTAGCGAAACATGCCGAGGCGGGCGTGTTGAACACAACTGAGCTTGCCACCCGCTTCGAAGCAGTTGCCGGCGATATCGTTGCCGCAGCGTCCGTTCGCGAAGATGCCGGCATTCTGGGCCGGCTGGTCGACAACGCACGCGGGATCGTCTCCGTGCGGCCGATTTCCCCCGTATCAGGCGATACGCCGGCGGCCATTGTCTCAAGGATTGCAGGTCATTTGGCTGACGACAGCCTCGACGCTGCAGCAGGTGAGTGGGCTGCACTACCCGAACCAGCGCGCAATGCAGCAACGGACTGGGGCCGTCAGCTTTCCGCGCGCATAGAGGTCGATAACGCGCTTGACCAGCTTACGGCACGTCTCCTCGCCGATCTCCAGAATGCCGCCAGCGCGGCTCCGGCGACGCAGTAGAGAAGTCAGCAGAGGATCCGCGCGGAAATGACCCGCATCATCGCATTTCTGTTCGCCATCCTGGCGCTTGGGGCCGTGCTCGCGTGGCTCGCTGATCGACCGGGCGATGTCTCCATCGTATGGCAGGGTTACCGGATCGAGATGAGCGCCATGGCGCTGTTTCTCGGGCTGATTGTTGCGTCTGCAGCCCTTGCGCTTCTCTGGCAGCTGTATCGCGCAGTCATGGGCGCGCCTGGGTCGATCGCCGATTTCTTTCGCGGCCGCAGGCGGATGAAAGGCTATCAGGCGCTGTCGCAGGGCATGATAGCGGTCGGCGCCGGGGACGCGCGGTTTGCCAACCTGCAGGCGAAGCACGCGCGAAAACTGCTCGAAGGCGAGCCGCTGGTTGGCCTGCTGACAGCGCAAGCCGCGCAGCTTTCTGGCGATCCTGATTCGGCGCGCGCCGCATTCGAAGACATGCTCGACACGCCAGAGACCGCACTTCTCGGATTGCACGGGCTGTTTGTCGAGGCGGAACGGCAGGGTCAGATTGTTGCGGCTCGGCGCTGTGTTGCCGAAGCGGTCAAGCGTGCACCGGCACTCGCCTGGGCTGCCGAGGCGGACTTTCAGTTCAAGATTCGTGATGGCGCCTGGGATCTGGCGCTCTCCGCCCTCGACCGCAATGAACAGAACAGGCTGGTATCCAAGACCGACGCCAAAAGGAAGCGAGCCGTCCTCCTGACCGCCAAAGCGATGGAACTTGAGGACACTGAGCCAGAGCGGGCACTGGAGACCGCCAGCGAGGCACACAAGCTGGCGCCGGAGTTCGTGCCCGCCGCGATGGTTGCCGGCCGCAGTGCTGGTGGGCTGGACCGTTTAAGCCAGGCTTCAGCCATCATCGAGAAGACCTGGAAGGCTGCGCCGCACCCGGATCTGGCCGATATCTACGCCCATCTGCGCTCAGGCGACACGACCCAGGACCGCTTCAAGCGGGTCAAAGCTCTGACCAGGAAGAAGCCCGGCCATATCGAATCACGCGTAGCGCTGGCGCGGGCAGCAGTCGAAGCCTCGGACTGGAGTGCCGGTCGCGAGGCCCTCGAGCCTCTTTTAGCAAGGGAGCCTAGCCGGCGGGTTTGCGTGATGATGGCGCAGATTGAGGACGGTGAGCACGGTGACCGCGGCCGAGTCCGCGAATGGCTGGCGCGCGCCGTGCGAGCCCCGCGCGATCCGGCCTGGGTGGCCGACGGTCAGATCAGTGATGACTGGGCGCCGGTGTCGCCAGTGAGCCATACTCTTGATGGTTACGAATGGGCCGTGCCGCTTGATGATGGTGGTGCGATCTCTGCAGACGTGCTGGAAGCGCTCGGAGCCGCCGAACCGGATGCCCCGATGATCGAAGTCCAACAGAGTCCGGAGAAAACCGCCGAGGTCACACCACTAAGCTCCGAGCCAATCGGTTCGACACGGAGCACAAAGCAGGTGAATGACGCTAGCGACATCGACAGCACCGAGACGGACGCAACAGCAAAGCAGCAATCCGAGGCCGCTCCAGAGGCGAAAAACAAGGAACCCCGCGACGTTGTCGACCAGTCCGCTGCACCGGAACTTGACGAAACCACGGACCAGCCGCCGGAAGTCCAGGACGACACACCTCCATCCGGTCAGCAACCGATGAGCAAGGGCATGAAACGCGCGATGGACTCCGGTGCGATTGCCCCAGCGGCTGTCGATGGCGATGCCGAGTCGGCAGAAACGGCAGTAAAGCCGCCGGCCAAGATGAAACCGGGGGCCGAGGCGCCCAAAGACAAACTCCGCCCAAAGCGCGGCACTGGCTCAAACGGTGAAACGATCAGTTCAAATGGCCGCCGCAGCGGACCGGAAGCGGTGGCCGGTGTCGCCGTCGCGGCGCAGCGGCCCCCTGACGACATCGAAGCGCGGCTATTACCCAGCCAGCCCGATGATCCGGGACCGTTGGCCGAAGGCGACGACAATGACGCAGACAAGAAGAAATGGATGGGTCTGTTCAACTAGTTTCGGGGAACCTTCGAATCTGCCCGCACGTCTCGCTGGACATCCTGAGAACAGCTCCGGACCGACGAACAATGCGACACAAGGCTCTCAGCCCATCGGCTACTGGCCCGCTTGTCTGCCGGCGGCGAATAAGGCATAGGACGGCTCTGCGCTGCCGCGCGCCCCAATAGCTCAGTTGGTAGAGCAACGCATTCGTAATGCGTAGGTCGCTGGTTCGAGTCCGGCTTGGGGCACCAGCCGCCCCTCGCGAGCATCTTGCTGATTGATGTAGATCGTTGCGGGCTGCGCGTAATCCCGCCGGCAGATTGAAATGTCCCTCGGTGACACCCCTCGCCCAATGCACCAATATACCAACCGGTCGTCCTCCATAGCGAGATACTGGAATGCGTGACCCGGCGGGTTACCGGACAACGTCGAACCACTGGGGATTGTGTCGCATCCGGACGGACGGAACCTCGATCCGGTCCGTCGAGGCGCATCCAACCGATCTCGATCCATCGCCCATCAATGACAACCTCGCCAGTAGTCTCTCCGGCCGCGCCCGCGTACTGCGGCCAGCCATCCGCGAGGGCTGGCTCAAAGGTAATCCCGCAGAACGGGGCCACGACCGTTTTGTTGAGGTTTCCTGGGACGAGGCCTTGGATCGGGTCGCGTCTGAGATCAGTCGCGTTCGTGACACGCATGGCAACGACGCGATCTTTGCCGGCTCGTACGGGTGGGCAAGCGCCGGCCGGTTTCACCATGCACAAAGCCAACTCAAACGGTTTTTGAACTGCCAGGGCGGCTTCACGTATTCGGAGGGCAACTACAGCTACAACGCGGCGATGATCGCTCTGCCTCACATCGTTGGCAGCGATTTTCGCGATCACATTGTCCAGACGACGCGCTGGCCTGTCATCGCGGAACATTCCGACCTTGTCGTGTTGTTTGGCGGGCTGCCGCTTCGCAATACCCAGATTTCCGACGGTGGAGCGTCGCAGCATCGCATGCGCCGCAACCTGGATCATTGCAGGCGAAACGGCGTCCGCTTCGTCAATATCAGCCCGCTCAAGTCCGACGTGGACCCGGAGCTTGATGCAGAATGGCTCGCGCCAAGGCCCGGAACCGATACCGCGATCATGATGGGGATCGCACACACACTGTTGGAAGAGGAAAGGCACGACTGGAGTTTTCTTGAACGCTATACGGTCGGGTTTGATGGCTTTGCGGCATATCTGCGCGGCGACACGGACGGGATCATCAAAAACGCAGACTGGGCAGCCGAACTGTCGGGAATCGAGGCGGATCGCCTGCGCCAACTCGCACGCGAGATGACCGCTGGTCGCACAATGATCGCCTGCGCCGCGGGCCTTCAGCGGGCGGACTGGGGCGAGCAGGTGCTTTGGATGACCGTCACACTTGCTGCCATGCTGGGGCAGATCGGCCTGCCGGGCGGTGGCTACACCATCGGTTATGCCGTCAACGGTCACATCGGGAATGTTGAGCGGCCTTTCCGATGGGGGAATTTCCCGCAAGGGATCAACGCTGTAACGGCATCCATACCCGTTGCCATGATCACCGTGATGCTGCTCAACCCGGGAGCAGCATATCGCTACAATGGTGATCACAGGACCTTTCCCGATATCCGGATGGTCTGGTGGGCCGGTGGCAATCCATTCCATCACCATCAGGATCTCAATCGTCTCCGCCAGGCCTTCCAGAAACCCGAAGCCGTTATCGTCAACGAGATCAACTGGACGTCGACCGCACGGCATGCGGACATCGTCTTGCCAGTTGCCGCATCGACTGAGCGAACGGACTTCGGTGCCGGACGATCCGACAACATTCTCGCGCCGATGCCGAAGATCGTCGATCCCCCCGGCGAGGCGCGCGAGGAGTTCGACATTTATTCCGATCTGGCCGCTCGGCTCGGCGATCGTGACGCGTTCACTGACGGGCTGACATCCGAGCAGTGGATTCGCCGGATCTGGGAGGAAACGCGCGCCAATGCGACGGCTTGCGGCGCTTCGCTACCCGATTGGGAGACATTCATAGCGGGAGACATAATTGAACTGCCCGACCCCTCGCCGGATCAGGTCTTTCTGGCCGGTTTTCGCGCAGACCCGGATGCCAATCCGCGGGCCACACCGAGCGGCAAGATCGAGATCTTCTCCGAGACGGTTGCTGCGTTCGGCCTTCGGGATTGCCACGGTCACGCAACCTGGAATCCGCCACATGATGTGGAGAGCGGCCAGGCGCAAAGCTATCCGCTCTTCCTTTTGTCAGGGCAACCTGCAACGCGACTCCACAGCCAGCTGGACAATGGCGCCTACAGCATGAGTGCAAAGATTGGTGGGCGCGAACCAATCCTGATCCATCCCGCCGACGCTGCAGAACGAGGCATCACGAATGGCGACATTGTCGAGGTCTTCAACGGCAGAGGCCGATGCCTTGCCGGTGCCCGCGTGACGACTGACATTTCCGAGGGCACGGTGTTCCTCTGGACCGGAGCCTGGTACGACCCCGACTTCGAAGCGCCGCAGCATCGCGACCGGCACGGGAACCCCAATGTACTAACCCATGACCTCAGGACATCCGACTTCAGTCAGAGCCCGGCGGCACACTCGGCCCTTGTCGACATCAGGCGCTTTGACGGCCCCGTTCCGCCGGTCTTGGCGCACGAGCCGCCTGAATTCACCGAATCCGAAAGCTGATACGGACAGGGTCGACTCAACTCTTGGAATAGACTTGCAGTCCTGGAAACGCAGTCGAGCAGCTGGACCGGCATCGGCCCTGCTAGCCATCCTTGGGTTCTGGCTGTTCAACGGGGCCACCAGCCTTCTCCCAACTGGAGAACCCGTCCTTCAGGTGTGACGCCTCAAACCCCATGTCCTGCAACGCAGCAACCGTCAAGGCAGAGCGCCAGCCGCTTGCGCAGTGAAAGACAAATGTCTTGTCTTCGGCAAAGATGGGCTTGTGATACGGGCTCTCGGGATCGACCCAGAACTCGATCATGCCGCGCGGCGCGTGAAAACTGCCGGGAATGAAGCCGGTTCGTTGCCGCTCGCGAACGTCCCGGATGTCGACGATCACGAGATCGGGGTCGCCATGCCGTGAGATCAGTTCCGCGGTATCGATTTCCTTGATCCGGCCGCGGCTCTCGCGGACAAGATCCGCCGAGGACTTCTTGAGCTTCTTCATGTTCGATTCCGAACCATGGAACATTCACGCTCCATATGGACGCGATGAATGTCCGCGTGCAAGCTCGCAGCAACGATCAAGACCGGAGACCCCCACCACGATGGCAGTTTCTGCCCCCATCTCACTGTGGGATCGCACATCAGCGGAACCGGAGATCGACGCTGACGACCTTCCGGGTTCGGCTGTCGATGTCGCGATCGTTGGCGGGGGAATCACCGGTTTATCGACCGCGCTCCATTGCTCGCTTAAGGGCTTGAATGCGCATGTGTTTGAGGCGCATTCCATCGGATTTGGCGGCACGGGCCGCAATGTCGGGCTCGTCAATGCTGGCGTCTGGCTGCCGCCGTCCAAGGTGCGCCATGCGCTTGGCGAAACATACGGGCCGCGGTTTCTGAGGCGTTTTAGTGACGGTCCGGGCGCCGTCTTCGATCTCATCGAGAAGTACCAGATCCGCTGTGAAGCGACCCGGACAGGTACGATCCATGCAGCACATGCAGCCTCCGGTTTCCGCGACCTTGAAGACCGCCATGCCGAATGGCAACGCATGGGAGAGCCGGTCGATCTGATCGGTCGAGATGAAGTCGCCAGACTGACAGGAAGCCGCTCGTTCCATGGCGGCCTGCTTGACCACCGCGCCGGCACGATCAACCCGATGGGCTATGTTCGCGGCCTGGCACGGGTCGCACGCTCCGCTGGGGCGAAAATAACGACGGCCGTCAGGGTCACCGGTCTCGAACGCGATGGCGAGCGCTGGAACGTCAAGACCGATCAGGGACAGATTCAGGCCGACACCGTGGTCTTGGGGACCAATGCCTACACCGACAGGCTTTGGCCGGGTCTGCGCGAAATCTACACCGTGATCCACTATTTCCAGGTGGCAACCGAGCCGCTAGGGCCGGCCGCCGACATGGTCCTGCCCAAGCGCCAGGGCCTGTGGGACACAGCGCCCATCATGTTCAGCTTCCGTAAGGATGCCGAGAACAGGCTTCTGATTGGATCTATGGGTCGCGTGTTTGGTTCTGCGACCAGGGGGATATCGCAGACTTTCGCGCGCCAACGGTTGAAGAACCTCTTCCCGGAGCTTGCAACTGTGAAATTCGAGGACGCCTGGCATGGCCAGATCGCGATGACGCCTGACCATCTGCCACGCATACACCAACTCGCCGAGGGCTTATGGACACCCATCGGCTACAACGGGCGCGGCATCACCACCGGGACGCTGTTCGGTCAGTCAATCGCTGATATCCTGACCGGGATGGATCCGGCCGAATTGCCACTGCCAATGACCAACGTTGAAGCCGTGCCCCGGACCGGGTTGAAGTCACGCATCTACGATCTCGCTTTCGCTGCCAACCAGGTCTGGAAAAGCATCACATGAGCGGCGTACGCGTCGGTGTCGATATCGGCGGAACCTTTACCGATGTCGCGCTGATGTCTCCAGGTGGAACGCGAACCGCCAAGGTACTCACTGACTACGGCGCACCGGAAGCCGCCATCATTCACGGAATCGAGTTGGCCGCTACCGAGGCAGATGTGCCGATGTCGGCCATCGAGCAGGTGGTTCACGGCACAACCCTTGTAACCAACGCGTTGATCGAGCGGCGCGGCGCGAAAACGGCTTTCATCACGACTGAAGGGTTCCGCGATGTCATTGAGATGCGCTCCGAGAACCGCTTCGAGCAATACGACCTTAGTCTGGAACTGCCGAAACCGCTTGTTGCCCGGCCTCACCGCTTCGTTGCGCGGGAACGGATCGCGCCGGATGGCGAAGTTTTGCTCTCGCTCGATCCATCTGACATCGAACGGGTTGTGCGTCAGATCGTGGACGGTGATTACGAGTCCGTCGCCGTCGGATTTCTTCATGCCTATGCCAATGACGTCCACGAACAGATGATGGCAGATGCGCTCGCCAAGGCGGCGCCGCACCTGTCCGTCTCTCTGTCGTCGGTTATCTGTCCCCAGGTCCGCGAGCTGCCACGATTCAATACAGTCGTTGCGAATGCCTATGTGCGTCCTCAAGTTGCCGCTTATCTCGGCCGGCTTGAGGATGCGGTCCATGCAGTCGGGATCACAGCGTCCGTCTACATGCTCCATTCCGGCGGCGGGCTCATGCATCTCGAAACGGCCAAGGAGCAACCGGTTCGGCTCCTCGAGTCCGGCCCGGCAGGCGGCGCGATCTATGCCGCCGGATTCGCCCGTGCCCATGGCATAGACAAAGCGCTCAGCTTCGACATGGGCGGAACGACAGCCAAGATCTGCCTAATAGAGGACGGCACGCCCAAGACGGCCAACACCTTCGAAGTCGCACGTAGCTATCGCTTCAAGAAGGGCTCTGGAATGACCGTGTCGACACCCGTCGTCGAGATGGTCGAGATCGGTGCTGGTGGTGGGTCAATCGCAAGCATCGACTCCATGGGGCGGATACAGGTTGGACCGAGATCGTCAGGCTCGGAACCTGGCCCGGCCTGCTACCAGCGTGGCGGCGACGAACCCACGGTTACCGACGCAAACCTGATCCTCGGTCGACTGGATCCCAACGGATTTGCCGGCGGTGCGATCCCGCTTGATCCGACGCTCTCAGAGGCCGCAATATTGAAAACAATAGGCGAGCCATCCGGACTGTCAGCGCCCGATGCAGGCTTCGGCGTGACCGAAATGGTCGACGAGAACATGGCCAATGCAGCGCGCGTTCACGCAATTGAGAATGGCCGCGATATCGAGCATTTCACGATGATCGCGTTCGGCGGTGGCGCTCCGCTGCACGCCTGCCGGCTTTGCGAGAAACTTGGCATCAACAGGCTGGTGATTCCGCCTGGCGCTGGTGTCGGTTCGGCGATTGGATTTCTCCAGGCACCCTTCAGTTACGAGGCCACGCGCGGCATCTTCCAGCGCCTCGACGAATTTGATGCTGTTGCCGTCAATTCGGCGCTGGCAGCCATGGAAACGGAAGCGCAGGCTTTTGTTCAGGCCGCAGCAGGCGGGCAACCGACTGAAACATCCCTGACCGCGTTCATGCGGTACACCGGTCAAGGCTGGGAAATACCCGTTCCACTGCCCCATCGGGAATTTTCGGTGGAAGATCGGCCAGTGATCCAGCAAGCTTTCGAAGAAGCCTACAGAACGCTTTTTGGACGCACCATTGAACATCTCGCCACGGAGATCACCAACTGGTCACTGACGGTGGCAACCGAACGGCCATCTGTTGCTCCGGTTGAGGTGAAGGCAGACGGGACCTCAGCCGAGTCGAACCGGATCAGATCCTTCTTTGATGCCGCCCTGCGGCAAACCGTAGAGGCACAAGAAATCGAGCGCATTAGGCTCACCGACGGTTTGGTCGCCGAGGGCCCCGCCATCATCGTGGAGAACGAAACCTCGACAATCGTCACCGCTGCCTATCGCGCAGTCGGCCAGGCGGACGGGTCCATTGTCCTCATTCGAAAGGACGCGGCATGACAGTCTCGGCCATCGACTGTCAGATCATGTGGAACAGGTTGATTGCCGTTGTCGAGGAACAGGCAACGACGCTGATCAGGACCGCATTCTCAACCTCAGTACGCGAAGCGGGCGATCTGTCGGCGGGGTTGTTTGACCGTCAGGGACGCATGATTGCGCAAGCTGTCACCGGCACACCCGGACACGTCAATGCCATGGCCGAAAGCGTTGGGCATTTCGGACGGGAGATCGGCCTGCAGCAGGTATTCGACGGCGACGTGTACATCACCAACGATCCCTGGATGGGGACCGGACACCTCCATGACATCACCATGGTCACACCGGTGTTTCGCAACAAAGTCCATATCGGGTTCTTCGCCTGCACGGCTCACGTGGTCGATATCGGCGGGCGCGGCTTCGGGCCGGATGCGGGCGAAGTCTACGAGGAAGGGTTGCTGATCCCGATCTGCAAGTTCGCCGAACGGGGAACAGTCGACCCTCTCCTCATCCAGATCGTTCGGGCCAATGTCCGGACACCGGATGAGACCGTCGGCGACATGTACTCTCTGGCGGCCTGCAACGAAGCCGGCAACAGACGCCTTCAGGCGATGCTCGACGAGTTCGCCATGGATGACATCGACGGGCTTTCCGACTTCATCATCGAGGCAAGCCGCAAGGCGACCGAAGCAGCGATCGCCAGGGTCCCGGATGGAGCTTATCGCAACACCATGCAGGTCGACGGATATGACGCGCCAGTCACCATGGCGGTACAACTAGACATAGCCGGCGAGACACTTGTGGCCGATTTTGCAGGGACTTCCGGTATGAGCGCATTCGGCGTCAACGTCCCGGAAGTCTATACCCGCGCCTATGCCTGCTACGGACTCAAATGTGCGATTGCACCAGATGTCCCGAACAACTCCGGCTCGCTCGAGCCGTTCCGGATAACAGCGCCGGAGGGCTGCATCCTGGCGGCACGGCGACCGGCACCAGTGTCGGTACGGCACGTGTTGGGACATCTCGTGCCGGATGTCATTCTCGGCGCACTTCATAAGGCGCTGCCGGGCCAGATTCCGGCGGAAGGCGCATCATCGCTCTGGAACATCCAGATCTCAGCTAGGCCGACTGATCCAGACAGCGGACTGCCGAACCGGGAAGTGCTAATGTTCAATTCCGGGGGCACCGGCGCACGCCCAACGGTAGACGGCCTCTCGGCGACGGCATTCCCCTCGGGCGTGTCGACCATGAGCGTCGAGGCCAGCGAGCAGGTCGGTCCGATTACCGTTTGGCGCAAGGACCTGCGCGATGGCTCAGGTGGGGCCGGGAAGATGCGCGGCGGCCTTGGGCAGATCATCGAGATCGAGACCCGCGCCGGTTATCAGTTCTATTTCAACGCCATGTTCGACCGCGTTGAAAACCCTGCCCGTGGACGTGACGGTGGCGCTGCCGGCGGAGAAGGCCGTGTCGAATTGACTGACGGGACCCGCCTGCGTTCAAAGGGCCGGCAACTGGTGAAGCCTGGTCAACGTCTGCGCCTCTCCCTTCCGGGCGGCGGCGGTTTTGGCAATCCCAACGACCGAGACCCGGACGCAGTTCGTGCGGATCTTGCTGCCGGCTACATCACGCCGGATCAGGCCAGACGGGACTATGGTCTGGACGACTAGGATCGGATCCGTGCGGCAGAAAAACGACGCCCGCTAGACCCTGCGCTCCACCATCATCTTCTTGATCTCGGCAATGGCCTTTGCGGGATTGAGGCCCTTGGGACAGGTCTGCGCACAGTTCATAATGGTGTGGCAGCGATAGAGACGGAACGGGTCTTCAAGATTGTCGAGCCGGTCGCCCGTCGCTTCATCACGTGAGTCGATCAGCCAACGATAGGCCTGCAGAAGCACCGCGGGGCCGAGATAGCGATCGCCATTCCACCAATAGCTCGGACAGGAGGTGGAACAGCAGGCGCATAGAATGCACTCATAGAGTCCGTCGAGCTTTTCACGGTCATCGCGGCTCTGACGCCATTCCGTCTCAGGTGTCGGGGTCGATGTCTGTAGCCATGGCTCAATCGAGGCGAGCTGGGTGTAGAACCGGGTCAGATCAGGCACCAGATCCTTTACGACAGGCATGTGCGGCAGCGGGTAGACCTTCACCGCACCCTTGATCTCATCCATGCCCTTGGTACAGGCCAGCGTATTCATCCCGTCGATGTTCATCGCACAGGAGCCGCAGATCCCCTCACGGCAAGACCGCCGGAACGTGAGGGTCGGATCGACCTTGTTCTTGATCCAGATAAGACCGTCGAGAACCATCGGTCCGCAATCGTCGAGATCGACATGGTAGGTGTCGACACTCGGATTCGCGGTATCATCCGGGTTCCAGCGATAGACCTTGAACTCGCGCGTGTTGGTGGCCCCGTCCGGTTTCGGCCAGGCCATGCCACCCTTCATCTGCGAGTTTTTGGGAAGCGTCAGCTGAACCATAACTACCTCACTTCAACCTGCTGCAGCTGGCTCTCGATATCGCCGATAATCGCATTCAGCCGGCCTATATCGTCGGCCAGTCCGGGGAACCCGTCCGAATCCTGCGTCAGAGCGCTCAGATGCCATCCATTCACAAAATCAATGACCGATTGCCGCAGTCCACTGCGCATATCCGCCAGTTCGCGCATTTTCTCGCCCATCACCCGTGATGTGTCGGAAACATCATAAGAGAGAACGCCTATCGCGCGGTGAATCTCCCAGTTTTCGTCGCTGTAATTCATAATCGTATGCTGGTCGCCGCCGATTCTGCCCTCGGACAATTCGCGCAAGACATCCAGGATCCCACCAACACCGGCGCCGAGCCGACGGAGATCGCTCAAGACGTCATCGGCGTTACGTCTCATCTCCGGCAAGCTCGACCGCATCAATCCAATCGCATCAGCAAGGAGCCGGACGGCATCATGCAGATCGTTTCCGCTCAATAGACGCGTGCTTTCGGCTTGATGTAGCTGATGTCGTTGGACAGCGTGTAGGTGTGTACCGGTCGATCACCAATCGCGATGGTCCGCTTGGCATCGTCGGCCCAGGCCAGTGTGTGCTTCATCCAATCCTTGTCATCGCGGTCTGGGAAGTCCTCGCGCGCATGCGCTCCGCGCGATTCAGTGCGCTGCACGGCCGAGTCCATCGTCACCACGGCTTGCGCGATCAGATTGTCGAACTCCAGCGTTTCGATCAGGTCGGTGTTCCAGATCAGCGACCGGTCGGTCACCCCGACATCGTCGATCCCGGACCAGACATCGTGGATCTTCTCCTGCCCTTCGTCGAGTATTTCGCCAGTGCGGAACACCGCGCAGTTCGACTGCATCACTCGCTGCATCTTGTCACGTAGATCCGCCGTTGGCGTGTCACCGTTGGCATGGCGAAAACGGTCGAGCCGTTCCAATGCGAGATCGCCCGCATCGCTTGGCAATTCGGGCTGCTTTTCGTTGGCATCGAGTATCTCGGCGCAGCGCAAACCGGCAGCGCGGCCGAACACGACAAGATCGATCAGAGAGTTGGAGCCGAGCCGGTTGGCACCGTGCACGGACACCGATGCCGCCTCACCCACCGTCATCAGGCCGCGAACCATATGGTCCGGATTGCCGTCCTTGCTGGTCAGAACCTGGCCCCAGAAATTCGAGGGAATACCGCCCATGTTGTAGTGCACCGTCGGCAGCACCGGGATCGGCTCACGCGTCACATCCACACCGGCGAAGATCTTGGCCGATTCCGAGATACCCGGAAGTCGTTCACCCAGGATATCGGGATCGAGGTGTTCGAGATGCAGGTGAATATGATCGTTCTCTTTGCCAACACCACGACCACCGCGGATCTCCATGGCCATCGAACGCGAAACCACATCGCGAGACGCCAGATCTTTGGCGCTCGGCGCATAGCGCTCCATGAAGCGTTCACCTTCGGAATTGGTCAGGTAGCCACCTTCACCCCGCGCACCCTCGGTGATCAGACACCCGGCGCCATAGATGCCGGTGGGATGGAATTGCACGAACTCCATGTCCTGCAACGGCAGTCCAGCGCGCAGCACCATCGCATTGCCGTCACCGGTGCAGGTATGCGCCGACGTGCAGGAGAAATAGGCCCGGCCATAACCACCGGTGGCGAGGATGACCATCTTTGAACGGAAGCGATGCAGCGTTCCGTCATCGAGCTTAAGCGCGACGACCCCGCGGCAAGCACCTTCCTCATCCATGATGAGGTCGATGGCGAAATACTCGATGAAGAACTGCGCATTGTGTTTCAGCGCAGCACCATAAAGCGTGTGCAGTATGGCGTGTCCGGTCCGGTCAGCGGCAGCGCAGGTGCGCTGGACCGGTGGTCCATCGCCCATATTCATCATGTGGCCGCCAAATGGCCGCTGATAGATCTTGCCGTCTTCGGTGCGCGAGAACGGAACACCGTAGTGGTCAAGTTCGTAAACGGCAGCCGGTGCTTCCCGGCAAAGATATTCGATGGCGTCCTGATCACCGAGCCAATCCGAACCCTTGACGGTGTCATACATATGCCAGCGCCAGTCATCGGCGCCCATGTTGCCAAGAGACGCAGCGATTCCGCCCTGTGCGGCGACGGTATGGGAGCGTGTCGGAAACACCTTGGTGATGCAGGCGGTCTTGAGCCCCGCTTCCACGCAACCAACGGTCGCCCGCAGTCCCGATCCGCCAGCACCGATGACCACGACATCGAAGGTATGGTCAGTCAGCGGATAGGCCTTCCCGTTCTGGCCGGGTGCGGCTCCATTCCCTGCGCCGTTCGACGCTCCGTTTTTTGCGCCATTGCCTGCCATAGGGTCAGCCTCCAAACGCGATCATCAGCACGCTTATGACGCCGACAAGACCGGCCAGCGCACAAAAAAATGTGTTTCCCATCAGCAGCACAAGTTTGCTGCCTTCTTCAGGAACATAGTCTTCGATGATCGTCTGCATACCGAGACGCATGTGATAAACGCCGGAAACGATCATCAGAATGAAAAGAGCAACCGGAATTGGCGAGGACAGCATTGCTACGAACCCCGCATGATCAGTCTTGAGCCCGGCAATCAGGTAGCCCACGAACATCATCATCAAAGGGATATTGGCAATTGCCGTAAGTCGCTGTTTCCAGAAATGATCTGTGCCTTCACCCGCTGAGCCGAGCCCGCGGACACGAGACAGGGGAGTACGCAGCGTCTTTCCTGGCGAAGCCATAACCACTCCCTCAGAGGACCAGCACGCCGACAAGCCATGTCAGCGCAGTCAGGACGATTGAACCGATCAGCGTACCCCAGGCCATCCATGTCGCTGTATGTTTGTCCAGCGCCCGCCCTGTGTCCCAAACCAGATGCCGCATCCCGCCAAGCATGTGGTGGAACAGCGACCACGTGTATCCAAGCAGGATGAGCAGTCCCAGAGGAGAGGTCATCAGACCAACGGTAAACGCGTAACTCTCGGGCCCAGAAGCAGCAGCGGCCAGCCACCAAACAACGATTAGCGTCCCAAAATAGAGCGCTGCGCCCGTAATGCGGTGAAAGATCGACATCATCATTGTGATGATGGGACGAAACACCTGCAGGTGCGGCGACAGCGGGCGTGCCGATTCGAGGTCGGCTGGTGCCATGGGCAAGGCCTTTCAGAACCACTTCGGCCAGATGTCGCATGACACCATGAGCCAATGGGTGGGACACGGTTCACGAAGACCAGGCGCGCGCACTGGTCTGCGCCCGCCTTTCCCCCGCAACTTAGAATATGTTTAGATCAGTGACCTGCCAGCTTCAATGCGCATAACGGAGCGTTCGCGTGATAATTGGTCGCGGTTTTCGCTGCAATGCATCAAAAGGGTGCTTACCGGCCTTTAATTGGGATTATCACGGGAGCATTAGAAGTCGGTCTTCATTGTATGAACCGAACAATTCACCCGTTGGGCTCAAACGATCGCGGCACAACTGACGCCCATTCCGCGCCCTATCCTTTGATGACTGTTGCGTCTAAACTGAGCCGGGCAGATTCAAACTGAGACAAAGACCCTCTCATGGTATTGCGTAATCCGATTGCCAGCCCTGCCAGAGCCATCGCCGCCACTGCGATCCTGACCCTGTTCCTGGGCGCCTGCGCCGATGGCGGGTTCACCAACAACCTTCCGCGCTGGCAGGGTTGGGGAAACCAGACACGCCCCGCGCAGCCAGCTCAGCCGGCAGCCGCGCCCGCCACACAGGCAGCGCCCAGCGAGGTTCAGCTAGCCTGTGTCCAGGCTGCGGCGACGCGCTTTGGCGGACAACCGGGATCAATCAGGCCGACTGCGTCGTCGCTGATAAGACAGGACACGTTTCGCGTTGATCTGACGACCGCCGGCGGACCCGCAGTGTGCCTTGTGGATCGTGGCGGCAACATTCTGTCGATCCAGGCAGCTCCTGCTCAGCCTCAATCCCAGCAGCAGAACCAGCGGCTTCTCTAGCACGCGAACGAACGCGACGGATGTAAACGGTCGCTATAACGGCAGACCGTCCATCAGCTTTGGCACGGCCGGGCCATTCAGTCCGGCGGCCTCGCGGGTCAAAAAGCGCTTCGCGAAGCCACTGTTATTGACAAGCCCCAGACCGAAACTGCGGATTAGACGCAATGGCGCAATGTCCGGCCTGAACAGCCGGTTGAGCCCGTCGGTAAGCATGGCTAGCTGCACCGTGTCCGCCCTGCGCCAGCGCTCATAGGTTTCCAGTTCCGTCTGGATGCCCGGATCGATGCCCAGACGGACGGTTTCAACAATTGTCTCTGCCAGTGCCGCTACATCCTTGAGACCAAGATTGAGCCCCTGGCCGGCCAATGGGTGGACACGGTGTGCCGCGTCACCAATCAGCGCCACCCGCGGCGCGACAAAACGCCGGGATAGCATGAAGCCGAGGGGAAAACTTGCTCTTGCACCTGCCAGATTGAGCCAGCCAAGCTCCGGCCCTGCTCGTTCATTCAGCTCAGTTTCGAACGCCGCATCATCAAGCGCCATGAGAGCACGCACCTTGTCGCGCTCATCGCTCCAAACAAGCGACAGCCTGTTTTCCGGCAAGGGCAGAAGGGCAAAGGGTCCGCCCGGAAGGAAATGCTGAATTGCAGTTCCGTCATGCGCGAAATCAGCATCCAGCGTCGCGACAATGGCGTCCTGCCGATAGTCCCAGTCGACCGTCCGGATGCCGGCAAGAGACCGCACGGTGGAGTTCACCCCATCAGCACCAACACAAAGCCTCGCCCGTATCGGGCCTTGATCGGTGTTCAGCGTAATACCGGCACTGTCGGGTTCGAGACTCCGCAGATGGTGTGGTTCTTGAGGCTTCAGTCCGGCATTCGAGGCTGCATTATCGACGGCCGCCACGAGCACTTCGGCCGGCACGATATGCGCCAGTGGCATGCCCAGCTCCTCGGCGCCTGGCGGGATATCGTAAAAGGGATCGTCAAGGCGGCTGGCACCCGGCGGAACACCCTCTTCATCGCCAAACAGGCCGGGATCGGTCGCGCTTTCATCGACCCCGAAGCCAAGCAGCTCGGGCCGAACAGGATCCTGCACCTTGCTATCGCTGATAGCCATCCGCCTGACCTCACCGGCATGCGGTGCGATCTCATCCCAGACGCCAATTGCTTCCAGAACATGGCGCGGCGCAGGTGCGATTGCCCATCCGCGGGGATCCGCGCGGCGGGCGCCTCCGGCTGCCGCATCGAAAACACGCACCGACAGATCGACACCGTTCGCCTGGCTCAATGCCAATGCAAGACAAAGCCCGGCCGGTCCGCCACCTACAATAGCGACGTCCGTTTCGATGGCTGACGATCCGTCAGTCTGCCGCTGCGGCATCGCGGGGTTTCCTTATTGCCTGTCCCATGCCGGCCATGGCACGAGACTCCGATCAGCCTTGCAGTTGCGCTGGCGGCGGGTCAAGCCGGGGTGGCGACGCGCCGCAGAGCTGGCACTGCAGCCTACGAAGGGAAGACGGGAATGGGTGCAAGAGCAGTGCGCGAACTCTGCGCCATTCTCGATCTCGAGCGTTTGGAAGAGAACCTGTTCCGGGGTACATCGCCCCAGACAGGCTGGCAGCGCGTCTACGGCGGTCAGGTTATCGGACAGGCGCTTGTTGCAGCGGCACGCACAGTGAATGACCGTCCTGTTCATTCGCTGCACGGCTACTTTCTGCTCGGCGGCGATCCGTCCGTACCCATCATTTATGAAGTTGATCGCATTCGCGACGGCAAGAGCTTCACCACGCGACGCGTCGTGGCGATTCAGCATGGCCGTGCGATCTTCTCGATGTCGGCGTCGTTCCAGAAGACAGAGCCAGGCCTCGAACATCAGGCGGATCTGCCCGATGGCATCCCATCGCCGGAGGACCTGCCCTCCGAAGAACAGATGAAGGCGCTTTTCATCGATAAGGTCCCTAAGCCGGTTCGGGCCTATTGGGAACGCGAACGCCCCATCGAATGGCGGCCTGTCAATCTCAACCGCTATATGAACCGCGATCCGCTGGATCCTCTCCAGCATGTCTGGTTCAAGGCAAGCGACCGATTGCCAGACGATCCGGGTCTGCACGCCTGCACCCTTGCCTATGCGTCAGATATGACGCTGCTCGACACATCACTTCTCGCCCATGGGCGCACCATCTTCGATTCTGACCTCCAGGTGGCGAGCCTTGATCACGCAATGTGGTTCCACCGCCCGTTTCGCGCCGATGAATGGCTGCTCTATGCCCAGGATAGCCCCAATGCCTCAAGCGCACGGGGGTTCAATCGCGGAATGATCTTCGATGTGGCCGGCAATCTGGTCGCGTCGACCGCCCAGGAAGGTCTAATCCGAAAGCGCGAACTGAACGCCGGACGATCCGAGTCGCTCAGAACATGAGCAGTCTTCATGTCGCTTGGCGCGCACGTGAGCATTCTGCCTAATAATTAGGCAAACCGAGCCTCCCACTGTTTCCTTTGGCGGGTCGCAACAAAAATCCGTTACCGAATCCTTAATAAAATCAGAATGGTAGTCGCGTTGCGTCGATTCTGGCACACCGCTTGATTCCCCACGGCGCAAGCCTGCTGAAATTGCGCCCATGCACAGCTTCGGTCAGGCCGCGACGCGTGCCCGGGGGAGGCCATGAGGCCTGAACGGCGCGGTCGGATTGTTCAACTTTCCAGTAGAATGGGGGTTTTCGAGCATGAAAATTGTGATGGCGATCATAAAGCCATTCAAGCTCGACGAAGTACGCGAAGCACTCACCGGAATCGGAGTGGAGGGGCTGACCGTCACCGAAGTCAAAGGTTACGGGCGTCAGAAGGGCCACACCGAAATCTATCGCGGCACCGAATATGCCGTGAGCTTCCTTCCTAAGTTGAAGGTCGAGGTGGCTGTGGCCGCATCGGCGGTCGACAACGTCGTCGAGACCATCTCGAAGGCAGCGCGCACCGGCCAGATCGGTGACGGCAAGATCTTCGTTTATTCCATCGACCAGGCAGTACGCATCCGCACCGGCGAGACCGATGCGGAAGCACTGTGATGCGTCCCGCGTGAAACACAGGGGTAACTCAACAATGAACGCAATTCTCAATGGCAAGAGCCTGGTAGCGGGAGGAGCGCTTGTCGCTTTGTCCGCCGCACCGGCACTCGCCCAGGGCATCGACGAGGCGGCTCTGGCCGCCGCGATCGAAGCCTCCACCGGGCAAACCGCCTACATCCTGAACACACTGCTGTTCCTGATGGGTGGTTTCCTCGTCATGTTCATGGCAGCTGGCTTCTGCATGCTCGAAGCGGGTCTTGTTCGCTCCAAGAACGTGTCGATGCAGTGCCTCAAGAACATCGGCTTGTATTCGATTGCCGGCATCATGTTCTGGGTCGTCGGCTACAACTTCATGTACAACGGCGTTGGCGACAATGGCGGCTGGTTCGGCTCTCCCGCACCCTATGGCTGGGATGCTGTGGGCGGCGATGCGCTCGATGTCGGCTATTCAACCGCATCTGACTGGTTCTTCCAGATGGTGTTCTGTGCCGCGACGGCCTCGATCGTCTCAGGCACCGTTGCCGAACGTGTCAAGCTCTGGCCGTTTTTCATCTTTGTCGCAGTTCTGACCGGCGTCCTTTACCCGATCTCGGGCTCCTGGCAGTGGGGTGGCGGCTGGCTCAGCGAAATGGGCTTCTCCGATTTCGCAGGCTCGACCATCGTGCACTCGGTTGGCGGCTGGGCTGCATTGACCGGCGCTCTGATCATCGGATCCCGTGCCGGCAAGTTTGGCGCAGACGGCTCGGTTCACCCGATGCCCGGATCATCAATCCCGCTGGCAACTCTCGGCACCTTCATTCTCTGGCTCGGCTGGTTCGGCTTCAACGGCGGATCACAGCTTGCCATGGGTACCATCGGCGATGTGTCTGATGTTTCGCGGATTTTTGCCAACACCAACCTGGCCGCAGCTGGCGGTGTGGTGGCCGCGATGATCCTGACCCAGGTGATCTATGGCAAGGTTGACGTGACCATGGCGCTCAACGGCGCACTGGCCGGCCTTGTGTCGATCACCGCCGAGCCGCTGGCACCGACGCCGATCCTGGCGATCCTTATCGGCGCCGTTGGTGGCGCGATCGTGGTGTTCACTGTGCCGCTTCTCGACAAGCTCAAGATCGACGACGTGGTTGGGGCCATCCCGGTCCACCTGTTCGCCGGCATCTGGGGCACGCTGATCGTTCCGCTATCGAACTCTGATGCCAGCTACGGCACCCAGATCGTTGGCATTGCGGCTTATGGCGCGTTCACCGTGGTCACCACCGCGGTCGTCTGGTTCGCTCTGAAGGCGACGATGGGCGTCCGCGCCTCCGAAGAAACCGAGGCACTCGGGCTCGACAAGACCGAGGTGGGTGTCGAGGCCTATCCGGAATTCGGAAGCGGTAGCCAGAGGGTCTGATTTCTCCTCCGGGCAGGCAGCCTGGCGATGCCAGGTTGCCCACCAAACTTGAAAGTCGGGCCTCGCGCCCGGCTTTTTTCTTGCGCGTTCGGTTCGGAATCGACGGCTTTTTGGCGACCCGACCCTCTTGGTTAAGCCAGACTTAACCGGGTCGCCTTAGCGTTCAGTACGAGCCGAAACGCCGTGCCAGTGCGAGCGAGACGGCCAGCCAGAGAATCCAGCAGGGCCATGCACGCATTCGACTCGCAGGAAGACCTCCACGGCGTTCGCCCCTCGCAACCAGCCGGGCGCAGCCTGGTTTCGCATTTACGCGAGCAGACGGCGCGGTTGATCCAACGCTTCGCCGCTGCGGCACTGTTCATTTGCGGTGCAATGGCTGCCGTATCATTGCTCACCTGGTCAGTCAGCGATCCGAGCTTCAATCACGCCGTCGATGCCACCGCGAAAAACCTGCTTGGCTATCCGGGCGCTGCCTTTGCTGATCTCGCCATGCAATTGACGGGACTTGCCGGCAGCCTGTTCATACCCCCGGTTCTGTTTCTTAGCTGGCGCCTGTTCAGGGGGATTCGTGCAGGGCGGCCGATCAAGCGCGGAATTGCAGCTGTCGTAGGCGTGCTTACGGCAGCCGCTGCATTCAGCCTTGTTCCCGCACCAGAGAGCTGGCCGCTCCCAGTCGGGCTCGGTGGCCTGCTTGGCGGACTGATCGCGTGGCTTCCGATGATGTTACTGGGCACGGTTATTGGCACCTACGCTGCGATACCGCTGTTTGTCGTGTTCGCTGGTGTGGCCGCAATCAGTATCGCCATTGCCTCTGGTTTCGATTTCCGGCTGCCCAGAGGGCGTGAATCGCTGGCAAGCTTCAACCCCTTCAGCAACAAATCAAGGCCTGTACAGCGCGCTGCGCATGATCCCGAATCAGAGTCGGGCGACAGCGACAGCCTGATGGATGTTCTGGTCGGCGGGACCATGCACCGCGTGTTGTCGGCCAAGGCCATGCTTGGGCGCATTTTCGGCGGATCCGCGAAACGCCGCGGCGCGTGGGAGACGGCTCAGCGGGCACCATGGCGTGAGCCTCGTTTTGGCGATGCTGGCGAGGGGTGGGCGGACGAGCACCTCGATTATGCACATGACGCGACATTTGAGGCCGATACAGCCGAGAACCAAATGCCGGATCCTACTCTGGAGCAACAGCCGCAGGTTGACCCGCAAGCGCCCACCGACAACGTCGCACCTCGTGTCAGGGCGGCTCGAGGTCAACTCAAACAGGGTGTCCGCGTTCGCGCCGAACAGCAACCTTCCTTTCTGCGCCCGGATACCCATGAGTTGCCGCCGCTAGCCCTGCTATCGGACCCACCAGCAAGGCCGGTCGAGCGGCTCAACAAAGATGCGCTTGAGCAGAATGCACGTCTTCTCGAAGGCGTTCTCGAGGACTTTGGCGTCCGCGGCGAGATCGTGAATGTCCGGCCTGGACCAGTCGTTACGCTTTACGAGCTTGAGCCTGCGCCAGGCACCAAGTCATCACGGGTTATTGGTCTTGCTGATGACATTGCCCGATCAATGAGCGCAATCGCGGCGCGCGTGGCCGTGGTTTCGGGCCGCAACGCGATTGGCATCGAACTGCCAAACGCCTCGCGAGAAACGGTTTTCCTCCGCGAATTGCTGGCATCGGTCGACTTCGAAAAGAGCAAGGCCAAACTACCACTCTGCCTCGGAAAGACCATCGGGGGTGAACCGGTCATAGCCGACTTGTCTCGTATGCCGCATCTGCTGATTGCGGGAACGACCGGGTCGGGCAAATCGGTTGGCATCAACACGATGATCCTGTCGCTGCTCTATCGGCTGCCACCCGACAAGTGCAAGCTGATCATGGTCGATCCGAAAATGCTGGAACTGTCGGTCTACAACGGCATCCCGCATCTTCTTTCGCCGGTCGTCACCGATCCCAAAAAGGCAGTTGTCGCGCTCAAATGGACCGTCCGCGAGATGGAAGAGCGCTATCGCAAGATGTCAAAGCTCGGGGTTCGCAACATCGACGGGTACAACAGCCGCGTCGAAACAGCGATCAAGAAGGGCGAAACGCTGACACGAACGGTTCAAAGCGGATTTGACGCCGGAACTGGCGAGCCGATCTATGAGACCGAAGAGATGCCGCTCGAGCGGATGCCATACATCGTGGTCATCGTCGACGAGATGGCCGATCTCATGATGGTCGCCGGCAAAGACATCGAGGGCGCCATCCAGCGGCTTGCACAGATGGCGCGTGCCGCGGGCATACACATCATCATGGCGACCCAGCGGCCCAGCGTCGATGTCATTACCGGCACCATCAAAGCCAATTTCCCAACCCGAATCAGCTTCCAGGTGACATCAAAAATCGACAGCCGGACGATCCTTGGCGAAATGGGCGCAGAACAGCTCCTCGGCCAGGGGGACATGCTGTTCATGGAGGGCGGCGGGCGAATCACGCGCGCGCACGGTCCATTTGTGACCGATGATGAGGTGGAGGATATCGTCAGCCACCTCAAAATGCAGGGTGAGCCGGACTATAAGGAGGAGATCACCGCGGAATCCGAGGATGATCCCGTCGGCGGCACGGATACGGGCAGCGAGACCGAAGGTGGTGATCTCTACGATCAGGCCGTTGCGATTGTCATTCGCGACAACAAGGCCTCAACCAGCTATGTCCAACGGCGGCTATCGATTGGCTATAATCGTGCTGCGACACTTATTGAACGCATGGAAGAAGAAGGCGTTATCTCTAAACCCAATGCCAAGGGTCAGCGCGAGGTCCTGGTTGGCGGGGCAGGTCAAGACGCCTGATACAGATCCTTTCAGGATTCGTCGCGCAACCTCCTTGAATTTGCCGTATCCCGCAGGCACGACTCGACCAGAGGCAACACAACGTGATTCAGCAAATGATTTCGAAAAGAACTTTCGTTTGTCGCTTGGGCACATTCATCGCGACAGCCGCACTGATCGCTCTTCCGATGGCTGCATCGGTAAACGCGACCGAACTGACCCAATCAGAGGCCGAAGCGCTGTCGCGGATGACCGATTCGCTCAATACGCTTGAACGGATGTCGGCGAAGTTTGTGCAGGTCGGGCCCGATGGAAGCCGCCTTGAGGGTCGGGTGTTCCTGCAGCGCCCTGGCAAAGTACGATTCGAGTACAATCCGCCGGAAGCTACCAAAGTCATCTCGGATGGGCTTTGGGTCGCCGTGCAGGATGCCAAGCTTAACATCATGCAGCGTTACCCTCTGGCCGCCACGCCATTGAAACTGATTCTGTCGCGGACGGTGGATCTGACACGCGACGCGCGCATCGTTGACGTCATGAGCCAGCCGGATTTTGTGTCCGTAACCCTCGAGGCCCGCGGTCCAGAAGCTCCGGGGCAGCTCACATTGATGTTCGATGGCGTCTCTTATGATCTGAAACAGTGGACGGTCACCGACGCACAGGGTCTCGACACCTCGGTTGCGCTGCTCGATATCGATCGTCCCGATGCATTTCCTGCGCGTTTGTTTCGAATCATCGAGAACAGGGTTCTCGACGTCGAGAACTGACCTCGGGACGAAGCCCTCCCAGAGTCGACCAACCTTCTGGAATCTCTGACAAAAAGGCCGGCTTCGCGATCCTGTGAGTGCGTCCGGCTTGAAATCGTCTTCAGCAATGGCCATTTTGGTCCAGTCGTTGGGCTGACCCCCGCGGCGTTACCCCAAGACGCCGTGAGCCCGTCGGCGGCCGGTTACCCCGCCGGCAGAGAGAGGCGCGTTACCCCAGCGCGCAGTGCCCGGCCCTTGCCCCCAAGAGGCCGGGCTTTTTTTGTTTAGAAATGGCATGACGGCAAAGAAGCTTGGGCGCAGAACGCTGAAGCTGTGCAAGGTTGTTTCTGACCAATTGTCTTAATGTCGACTTGGCCCTAGGCCTGACCTTGGTTCAGCGACCATTCAATCGGATTCTTGCCCCTATGCGCCTTGTTACCTGGAACATCAACTCGGTCCGCCTGCGAATCGATCTGGTCCGTCAGTTCACCGAACAGCACCAGCCGGATGTTCTATGTCTGCAAGAGACTAAATGTGCCGATGACAAGTTCCCCGAGAAAGCTGTCCGGGCCATGGGTTTTGAGCACGTCGCCTATTCAGGTCAGAAGGGCTATCACGGTGTCGCCATACTCTCACGTTTGCCGCTGTCAGAGGTTGGTAGGAGAGATTTCTGCGGGAAAGGTGATGCGCGGCATATGGCTGCCACAGTTCACAACGCTGGCGGCAAGACCATTCGTGTCCATAATTTCTATGTTCCCGCCGGAGGGGACATCCCCGACCGGGACAAGAACGATAAGTTTGGCCACAAGTTGGATTTCGTGTCCGAAATGGATGGCTGGTTCCGCACGGATTCAAACGATCTCAGGGCCAAGGACGGCGCTATCCTGGTTGGTGATCTCAATATCGCACCCCTGCCTGAGGACGTCTGGTCGCACAAGCAGCTTCTAAATGTTGTCAGTCACACGCCGGTTGAGACCGAAGCTCTGACAACGGCACAGAATGCGTATCCATGGGTCGACGTCGTCCGGAAACATGTGCCCGCGCCAGAGAAACTCTACACATGGTGGAGTTATCGCGCCCGTGACTGGGAAGCATCCGACCGCGGCCGAAGACTTGACCACATCTGGACCACCCCTGGTCTCGACGAATCCTGCGTCAAGGTCGGGGTGCTCAAGCCGGTTCGCGGCTGGGAAAGGCCCTCGGACCATGCACCGGTGTTCGCGGAATTCAAACTCTAGTCGGCTCAGTCCATACTGAGCATTGACGCACGTCGCATGTCTGACGAGGCTGCCCGCAGCCGGCCGCGCAAGGCAGTATGCATGGCGGCTGCGGTCTCGGGATATTCTTCCATCACCCGGTGAAACAGCTCGCGGGGAATCATGATGAGTTCGCTGTCTGCGCGTGTCATCGCCGTCACCGGGCGATCAATGTCAGCGATCAATGCAAGCTCACCAATCAATGTCCCGGCGCCAAAAACGGCGCGTTCGACCTCCTGCCCGGCCGTTTCCTCGATCAGCAAAACCGAGCCCGAGCGGATGACATATCCACAATTGGCGGGATCGCCGGCCCGGAACAGGACAGAACCCTCAGGTGCAACCTCTCGGCGGGCGGAAAAGGCAATGATCTTGAGTTGTTCGTCCTTGAGTGGAGCAAACAGCGGGATCGGCCGGAACAGCTCAACATCATCTAGCAACATAATCTGCGTCCACCGTCAGTTATGGAACCAGCTTGTAACCGCCGCTTTCCGTTACGAGAAGCTCAGCATTGGATGGGTCGCGCTCAATCTTCTGCCGCAGCCTGTAAATATGCGTTTCAAGCGTGTGCGTGGTGACCCCGGCATTATAGCCCCACACCTCATGCAGCAGGATGTCGCGCGTGACCGGTTTCGCACCAGTCCTGTAGAGATATTTGAGGATCGAGGTTTCCTTCTCCGTCAGCCGAACCTTGCTGCCGTCTTCGCGTAGCAGAAGCTTGTGACTGGGTCGGAAACTGTAGTGCCCGATGGCAAAAACCGCATCTTCGCTTTGCTCGTGCTGACGCAGCTGTGCCCGGATGCGGGCGAGCAGGACGGCAAACCGAAATGGTTTGGTGACATAGTCATTTGCGCCAGCGTCTAGTCCGAGAATCGTGTCGGAATCGGTGTCGTGGCCGGTCAGCATGATGATTGGACATTTCAGCCCGTTCTTACGCAGGAGCTTGCAGGCCTCGCGGCCATCCATGTCCGGCAAACCGACATCAAGGATCATCAGGTCCACCTGCGCATCCTTGGCAGCATGGATCGCCGCAGTTGCATTGCCGTGAGCTTCCACAGCAAATTCCTCATGCAGCGCGAGCTGTTCCGAAAGTGTATCCCGGAGCGTCTCGTCATCATCGACAATGAAAATCATGCGTTTGCCGCTCATGAAGTCCGCTCCTAAAGCCGTCCGGTTGCTACAAATGAGAAATACGGGTCGCATCGACCCAAACGGAGTGTGATCATCACGTGATGTATGACAGCGGCAAAAACAGGGCAACACGCTGCCCCATTGTGTGGTGAACAGGTGGATTTCGGCCCAAAACGATTGCAGCCTCCATCATCAGGGATTGAAATATAGCCGATTCGTCATGAACGTCCTCGACGAGATCATCATCCGCTCTGCTGGAACCGATCCACACAGCGGCTCTCTCCAAACTGCAGAACTCAGCATGCGCTGTGCTCTCGGTGGGACCGGTATCTCGCTGGAGAAACGCGAGGGAGATGGTGCAACACCTGCCGGCAGGTACCCGTTCCGGCGGTGTTTTTTTCGAGGGGACAGGATTGCCAGACCCGACACTGTCCTCCCAATCACGCAAATTGGCGCGCTGGATGGATGGTCAGACGATCCAATGGACCCCGACTACAACTGTTTCGTACGATTTCCGGAGGATGGGCCACGAGACTATTCCGCCGAACGGCTTTGGCGCGACGATCGGATATACGATCTCATCGTAGTGATCGGCCACAACGACGATCCGCCGGTTCCCGGCGCGGGCAGCGCCATCTTTATGCATCTGGCCCGGCCCGACTTCAGCGCCACCGAGGGCTGTGTCGCACTTTGTTTGAAGGACCTATTGTCAGTGGTGGCACGGATTGGCCCCGAGACAATCATCGACATCCGGGACTAGTGCGGGACCTAATCGCGCGGTCCAAAAATGGCGCTACCGACGCGAATATGCGTCGCCCCGAGCATGATGGCCTGACTGTAATCCGCACTCATCCCCATCGACAGCGTCTCAAGGCCACACTCCGTTGCAAGATCGGCAAGAAGGGCAAAATGGGGACCTGGAGGTTCGTCAAATGGCGGTATGCACATCAGTCCCTCGATTTTCAGGCCATGGACGTCGCCGCACCGGCTAACGAATTCAGCGGCATCGGGAGGCGAGATGCCGGCCTTTTGAGATTCCTCACCGGTATTCACCTGAACAAAAAGACGCGGTGCCACGCCCCCTTGATCCACATGCCGGGCAATCTCTCCCGCCAGCGCTTTGGCGATTTTCTCACGATCAACTGTTTGAATGACGTCAAACAGCGCCACGGCGTCGCGCGCCTTGTTTGATTGCAACGGGCCAATGAGGTGAAGCTCCAGATCGGAAAACTCGGCTTTCAGGGCTGGCCACTTACCCTGTGATTCCTGCACCCTGTTCTCGCCAAAGACGCGATGACCAGCTTCGATGACGGGTCTGATTCGGTCTGCGCCGAAAGTCTTCGAAACAGCAATCAGGCTGACATCCGTCAATGACCGTTCGGCTGTCTTGCAGGCACGCTCAATTTCAGCCTGGACCTCCGCCAGCCGGTCTGTTGCGGATATGTCGGCAGTTATCATCCAGCGTCATCCCTGTTCTGTTGTGTGAACGTGCATGCTGCCTTCGCAACTGCGAAAGGCTTGCGGCCAACCCGTTCCATCCGCTAAGCACGCCGCAAATAGAATTGGTCCAGACCGGCATACGGGTCAAGCCGCTCAAGATTTCTCTATGCGCGGCACCGGTCATCTCTCAGCAGGCAATCGCAGCAAATGGCGACGGATCGCTACAACGCCCGCGTGGTTGAGCCCAAATGGCAGGCGCACTGGACCGAAAGTGCGGTGTTCAGGGCCGAAGACCAAAGTCCGAAGCCGAAGTACTACGTGCTCGAGATGTTCCCCTATCCGTCGGGGAAAATTCACATTGGGCACGGACGCAACTACGTCATGGGCGACGTGGTCGCTCGATTCAAACGGGCGCGCGGTTTCAACGTCCTGCACCCCATGGGTTGGGATGCATTTGGTCTTCCGGCCGAGAACGCCGCCATTGAACGCGGCATTCATCCCGGCGAATGGACCTATGAAAACATCTCAGTGATGCGCGACCAGCTCAAGCTGCTGGGATTGTCACTCGACTGGGACCGCGAATTCGCAACCTGCGATGTCAGCTACTACGCCCGGCAACAGAAGCTGTTCACCGACTTCTATAAAGCGGGCCTCGCTTACCGCCGCGAAAGCGATGTCAACTGGGACCCTGTTGATCAGACCGTTCTGGCCAATGAGCAGGTCATCGACGGGAGAGGCTGGCGATCCGGCGCACTCGTCGAACGCCGAAAGCTCTCTCAATGGTTCTTCAAAATCACTGCCTTTGCCGAAGAGCTTCTGTCCGATCTCGACACGCTCGATCGATGGCCGGACAAGGTGCGGCTGATGCAGCGCAACTGGATCGGCCGGTCGGAGGGTTTGACGTTCTCCTTCGCGCTCGAAGCGGAAGATGGCACGCCGATGGATGAAAGGCTGGTGGTTTACACCACCCGCCATGACACCATTTTTGGTGCAAGCTTCTGCGCTGTTTCGCCCGATCATCCGTTGGCGGAGGCTCTTGGGCTGTCGCGGCAAGGCTATGAGGAGTTCCGCAGCGCATTCGATGCCCTTGGAACCAGCGAAGAAGCCATCGAGCGAACCGAGAAACGGGGCATTCCGCTGGGTGTCTATGCCGTCCACCCGTTCCGCGAAGGCGTTCGCCTGCCTGTCTATGCCGCCAATTTCGTTCTGATGAGCTATGGCGAGGGCGCCATCTTCGGTTGTCCGGCGCATGACCAGCGTGACCTTGATTTTGC